>NZ_JBIAUK010000005.1:0-16527 GCF_042892775.1 Streptomyces sp. NPDC001717
ACCAACGGGAAACCCCCAAAAGAACGGGCCGGGAGGAACAGCAACGACCAGCCGGGACAGGAATGTCCGACCCGGCTCCGCGCCGGCAGGCTCCCAAATGTCGACCACAAGAGCCCCAGCCGCAGGAAGGGCGCCCCAGATCGCTACGCGCTCCTCACGTTTCAGCGTCTGCGGTCCGTCTGGGGCTGATCTCGCCCCAGATCGCCACGCGCTTCTCCTTGACGGCGTCCAGCGGCCGTCTGGAGCCGATGTCTCGACACGGACGATTTTCGCGAACTGTCAAGTCACGAAAATCAGGGGCATGACGCGACACGCTCACCTGGCCCTAATTGAGAACTGGGTAGGCCATTCGGCCATCTCTTTCCCCCTATCTCGACGGAGGTGAATTCTCATGACTCGGGCATCCCGTGTACAGCGTCTCGCCGTCCTTACCGCCTCGAGCGCTCTGGTGGCAGCAGGCGCTTTGCTGCCGTCCAGTGCATTCGCCGCGCCGGCGACGGCGCACGCCAAAACCGTAACCGCTACGGCTGTCAGTAGCGGTGATCACGGCTGGGGCTGGGGCTACTGCTATCGAAACCGCGACCGCCACGGCTGGGACTGGGACTGGGGCTGGGCTTGGGGGTGGGGCGTTTGCTACAACAACAACAACCACCACCACAACCACCACAAACATCACCATGACTGGGACTGGTGAGGCGGTTATGGAAAACAGAAATTGACCTGACGGTCCGGGCCGGGTGGTGGATCCATCCAGTCCGGACCGCCTCATACGGAAATGAGTCATCCCCTGGTCGGTCGCAGACGCCGGCGGTGAGAAGCGCGTAGCGATCTGCGGCGAGATCAGCCACAGACGGGCTGCGGACGCTGAGCCGTGAGGAGCGCGTAGCGATGTGACGCGCCCTTCCTGCGGCTGGGGCTCTTTTGGTCGACATGTGGGGAGCCTGCCGGCGCGGAGCCGGGTCGGACATTCCTGTCCCGGCTGGTCGTTGCTGTTCCTCCCGGCCCGTTCTTTTGGGGGTTTCCCGTTGGTCCTTGTCTTTCCGTGGCGGGTCGGTCTGTCAAGGGTCGCCGCAGGCGATCGCGCAGCGACGCGACGACGAAGGAGGAGCGCCCTTGACGGGGCGGCCCGACGCGGAAGGACAGTGGGACCGACGGGAAAGCCCCAACCCTTTACGGCGCCGACCGACCGGGGCACCGACAAACCCCGCCCCCGCCCCGCCCCCGCCCCGCCCCTCAGAACGCCGGCCGCTCCGGGTCCAAGGCGGCGCGTCCCTCCGTGGGGGACGAGGCTTCCGCGAAGCGGCGTTGGGGGATGCGGCCCGCGCGGTGCGCGAGGCGGCCGGCCGAGACCGCGTCGCGCATGGCCGCCGCCATCAGGGCGGGGGACTGGGCGCGGGTGACCGCCGAGGCGAGCATCACCGCGTCGCAGCCGAGTTCCATGGCGAGGGCCACGTCCGAGGCCGTGCCGGCCCCGGCGTCGAGGATGACCGGGACACCCGCCCGTTCGGTGATCAGCTCGAAGTTGTGCGGGTTGCGGATGCCCATGCCCGAGCCGATCGGGGAGCCGAGCGGCATGATCGCCGCGCAGCCCACGTCCTCCAGCTTGCGGGCGAGCACCGGGTCGTCGTTGGTGTACGGGAGGACGGTGAAGCCCTCGTCGACCAGGATCTCGGCCGCGTCGAGGAGTTCGACCCCGTCCGGGAGGAGGGTCCGCTCGTCCGCGACGACCTCCAGTTTGATCCAGTCCGTGCCCAGCGCCTCGCGGGCGAGGCGCGCCGTCAGGACGGCCTCGCCCGCCGTGAAGCAGCCCGCCGTGTTGGGCAGGACCGCGATGCCGAGCTTGGTGAGGACGGAGAGGACGGATCCCTGGACGGTCGGGTCCAGGCGGCGCATCGCGACGGTCGTGAGTTCCGTGCCGGAGGCGACCAGTGCGCGCTCCAGGATGTCCAGGCTCGGGGCCCCGCCCGTGCCCATGATCAGGCGGGAGGAGAAGGTCCGGCCGCCGAGGGTGAAGAGGTCGTCCGCCATGTCGCTCAGCCTCCCTGGACCGCGGTGAGGATCTCGACCCGGTCGCCTTCGCCCAGCGCCGTGGCCGGCCACTGGCCGCGTGGGACGACGGTCTCGTTGAGGGCGGCCGCGACGCCGGAGGGGGCGGTGGTGAGGGTGGCGACCACCGAGTCGAGGGTGGTGCCGGCCGCGATCTCGCGCGGCTCGCCGTTGACGGAGATGGTCATGCGTAGGACTCCTGACGTGCGGCGGAGAACCGGCGGGGGGAGAAGGGGCGGGCGATCGGCGGGAGTTCGCCGGTGGTCAGCAGCTCCGCGAGTACGTCGCCGGTGAGGGGGGTGAGGAGGACCCCGTTGCGGTAGTGGCCGGTGGCCAGGTGCAGGCCCGGCAGCTCGGTGGGGCCGAGCAGCGGGGCGTTGTCGGGGGAGCCGGGGCGCAGGCCGGCCTTGGTCTCGACGAGGGGGAGTTCGGTGATGCCGGGTACCAGCTCGTGGGCGTCGCGGAGGAGTTCGTAGACCCCGCCGGCGGTGACGGTGGTGTCCCAGCCGAGTTCCTCGCTGGTGGCGCCGAGGACGAGTTCCCCGTTCTCGCGCGGCACCAGGTAGACGTGGCTGCCGCGTACGACGGCCCGTACGGTCCGGGAGAGGAACGGCGCGTAGGTGGGAGGGACGGACAGGCGCAGTACCTGGCCCTTGACCGGTCGGACGGGTACGGCCGCCTCCGGCGGCACGCCGGGCAGCTTGCAGCTGAGGGAGCCGGCGGCCAGGACCACCTGGTTCGCGCGCAGCTCCGTACCGTCGTCCAGTACGGCGCCGGCCGCGCGGTCGGCGGTGACCACGAGCCGTTCCGCGTTCGCCCGGTGGACGATCACCCCGGACCGCTCGCAGGCGGCCAGCAGGGCGGCCGCGAGCCGGCGCGGGTCGACCTGGTGGTCGCCGTCCACGCGCAGGCCGCCGCGGACGCCGGGGGCGAGCATGGGCTCCAGGCGGCGGCACTCGCGGCCGGTGAGCCATTCCGACTCCAGGCCGCAGCGACGCTGCAGGGCATGGAGTTCCCGCAGGTGGAGGCGGTCGTCGGAGTCGAGGGCGACGGCGAGGGTGCCGCAGGCGCGGTAGCCGATGTCCATGCCGCCGCTGGCCTCGGCGAGTTCGGCGGCGAACTGCGGATAGCGCTCGGCGGAGGCGAGGCCGAGGCCCAGCAGGGACTCCTCGCCGTAGTGCAGTTCGGTGACGGGGGCGAGCATGCCGGCCGCGACCTGGGCGGCGCCGCCGCCGGGGGCGGGGTCGGCGAGGACGGTGCGCAGGCCGCGCTGGGCGGCCCGCCAGGCGGTGACCAGGCCGATGATCCCGCCGCCGATGACGAGGACGTCGGATACCGTTCCGGTTCCGGATCCGGTTCTGGACCCTGTTCCGGGTCCCGTTTCGGATCCCGTTTCGAGTCCTGTTCGATTCCGAGATGAAAACATGGGCGTCCAGCCCCTCCCTTCGCCGGCATGACCCGGATCAGGTTCGTACGGTCGGAGGCCGTCCAGCCTCCCTCTCAGCCCGGTGCGCCGGACTCCCGCGATAGGTACGGTGGCCAGACTATCCCGGCCGTCGACGGCGGGTAAGGCGGCACCTATTCCTGACGGGACGTCAGATGATTAGGGTGGCCGGGTGAGTGAGCAGACGGAGAAGAATCAGAGCGGCGTCGTGATCGTCGGCGCCGGAATGGCCGGTGTGCAGACCGCGGTGGCCCTGCGGGAGCAGGGCTACGCCGGCCCCGTGACCCTGCTGGGGGCCGAACCGCACCAGCCCTACGACCGGCCCCCGCTCTCCAAGGCGGTCCTGCTCGGCAAGGCCGAGGACTCCGCCTTCGACGTGGACTTCGAGGGACTCGGCATCGAGCTCAGGCTCGGCACCGAGGTCACGGGGCTGCGGGCCGGCGAGCGGGAACTGGACACCGAGGCCGGCCCGGTCCCGTACGAGGTCCTCGTGCTGGCCACCGGAGCCGAGCCGCTGACCCTGCCGGGGACCGAGGGCGTTCCCGGCGTCCACCTGCTGCGCACCCTCGACGACGCGGCCCGGCTGCGGCCGGTCCTGGCCGAGGCCCCGTCGGTCGTGGTCGTCGGGGCGGGCTGGATCGGCGCCGAGTTCGCCACCGCGGCCCGGGAGGCGGGCTGCGCGGTGACGGTGGTCGAGGCCGCCGAGCGGGTGCTGGCGGGGGCGCTGCCCGAGGAGGTCGCCGCACCGATGGGGCGCTGGTACGCGGAGGCGGGCGCCGAGCTGGTCACCGGCGCGAGGGTCGCCGGGGTCGAGGCGGGGCGGGTGCTGCTGGAGGACGGCCGCGAGCTGCCGGCCGGGGCGGTGGTGGTCGGCATCGGCGCCCGCCCCGCCACCGGGTGGCTGGCCGGGACCGGGGTGGAGCTCGGGCCGGACGGGTCGGTCACCGCGGACGAGCACCTGCGTACCTCCCTGCCGGGGGTCTACGCGGTCGGCGACTGCGCGTCGTTCCCCTCGGGGCGGTACGGGGCGCGGCTGCTGGTGCACCACTGGGACAACGCGCTGCAGGGGCCGCGGGCGGTCGCGGCGAACATCCTGGCGGGGGGTGGGGAACCGGGTGAGGTGTACGACCCGGTCCCGTACTTCTGGTCGGAGCAGTTCGGGCGCTTCGTGCAGTACGCCGGGCACCACGGAGGGGCGGACGAGCTGCTGTGGCGGGGGGACCCGGCCGGGGAGGCGTGGTCGGTGTGCTGGCTGAGGGGCGGGGTGCTGGTCGCGGTGCTCGCCGTGGGGAGGCCGCGGGATCTTGCGCAGGGGCGGCGGCTGATCGAGACGGGGGCGACGGTCGACCCCGCGAAGGTCTCCGACCCGGGGGTTCCGCTGAAGTCGGCCGTCGCCGCCGTGTAGCCGCGTGACCGGCCGGGTCGGTCGGGTCGGCGGGGCCGGGGCTCCGCCCCGGGCCCCGCGCCTCGAACGCCGGCGGGGCTGGAAGGCGGCGGGGCCGGGGCGCTACCCGGACGGGGTGGGTCAGGTACCGGCGGCGGAGTCGAGATGGCAGGCTTGGGGTGTGACCGAGATTGACGCAAAGATCGATGCCCTAGTCCCCTCCTGGCTGTACCTCCCCGACATCGCGGAGATGCTCGACATCGAGGTGACCCGGGTCCGCCAGATGGTCAAGGAAGGTCAGCTGGTCGCCGTGCGCCGCGGCGAGAACCGCTCCCTCCAGGTGCCCGCGCCGTTCATCGACGGCGACAAGGTCGTCAAGGGCCTGGTCGGCCTGCTGACGGTGCTCCGCGACGACGGCTTCTCCGACGAGGAGATCCTGGAGTGGATGTTCACTCCGGATCCGACCCTGCCCGGCACCCCCGCGCAGGCGCTGAGCGAGAATCGTGGCACGGAGGTCAAGCGCCGGGCGCAGGCGCTCGCCCTCTGAGTCGATTCGTCCGAACCACTGAAACACCGCGGTGCGCGGGCCTCCGTGCCCGTGCACCGCGCTCCACCACGGGGGGTACACCCATGCAGCAGCTGTCCGACGCCCGGCTCTACCTGTGCACGGACGCCCGGAAGAAGCAGGGTGACCTCCCCGAGTTCCTGGACGCCGTGCTCGCCGGAGGCGTGGACATCGTCCAGCTCCGGGACAAGGGCATGGAGGCCGGGGAAGAGCTCGAGCACCTGCGGGTGTTCGCCGAGGCCGCCCGCCGGCACGGCAAGCTCCTCGCCGTGAACGACCGCGCCGACGTCGCCCACGCCATCGGCTCCGACGTCCTGCACCTCGGCCAGGGGGACATCCCCGTCCCCGCCGCCCGCGCCATTCTCGGCGAGGGCGTGCTGATCGGCCGTTCCTGCCACGCGGAGTCCGAGGTCGACGCGGCCGTCGCGGAGCCCGGCGTGGACTACTTCTGCACCGGCCCCTGCTGGCCCACCCCCACCAAGCCCGGCCGCTACGCCCCCGGCCTCGGGCTCGTCCGGTACGCGGCCTCGCTGGAGCAGGACCGGCCCTGGTTCGCCATCGGCGGCATCGACGCCTCGAACCTGGACGAGGTGCTGGACGCCGGAGCCACCCGCGTCGTGGTCGTCCGCGCGATCACCGAAGCCTCCGACCCGGGCGCGGCCGCCGCCGAGCTGGCCAAGCGCGTAAGGGCCCGCATCGGCCAATAGCCCCGACGAGGTGTCCAAAAAGGTGTCCAAAAGACGGACACCGCTTCGGGCTGCGCCATGCCACGTCTAACCTGCCCGTATGGCCTTTGGTACCGCTTCCACCTGGTCGGACCGTGCACACACGGTCCGGGATCTCCTCGCGTCCGGGCACTCCTACTCCTTCGAGTTCTGGGCGCCGAAGACCGAGAAGGGCGAACGCAACCTCTGGAACGCGCTGCGCCGGGTCGAGGCGGTCGCCCCCAGCTTCGTCTCCGTCACCTACGGGGCCGGCGGCTCCACCCGCGGCGGCACCGTGCGGGCCACCGAGCAGATCGCCTCGGACACCACCCTGACCCCCGTCGCGCACCTCACGGCGGTCGACCACTCGGTCGCCGAGCTGCGCCACGTCATCGGCCAGTTCGCCGACGCCGGCATCCGCAACATGCTCGTCCTGCGCGGGGACCCGCCGGGCGACCCGATGGGCGAGTGGGTGGCGCACCCCGAGGGCGTGCACTACGCCGCCGACCTCGTCCGACTCGTCAAGGAGTCCGGGGACTTCTGCGTGGGCGTCGCGGCCTTCCCCGAGATGCACCCGCGTTCGTCCGACTGGGACACGGACATCCGGCACTTCGTGGACAAGTGCCGCGCCGGCGCCGACTACGCCATCACGCAGATGTTCTTCGACCCGGAGAATTATCTGCGGCTGCGCGACAGCGTCGAAAAGGCGGGCTGCGAGACCCCGATCATCCCCGAGATCATGCCTGTTGTGGGCATCAAGCAGTTCGACCGACTGCCCCAGCTCACCAACGCGGTCTTCCCTGCGGACGTGAAAGAGCGCATGCTCGCGGTCAAGGACGACGCGGCCGCTGTACGCTCCATTGGCATCGAGTTCGCCACGGAGTTCTGCGCGCGGCTGCTGTCCGAGGGTGTACCGGGACTGCACTTCATCACGCTGAACAATTCCACGGCGACTCTCGAAATCTACGAGAACCTGGGCCTGCACCAGCGGGCCTGATCGGCCGTACGCCATGGGCGGCCGTACCGAGAGGGGCCACGCATGGGTATGACGGTCCTCTACATCGCGTTCGGCATCGTCGCGTTGTGGCTGCTCGCCGAGGTCCTGATGCAGTACAAGGCCCGGCTCCGCTGGCGCCTGCTCGCCTTCGCCGGGTTCCTCGGCGTGGTCGCCGGGGTGGTGCTGCCGTCGGTGCTGGTCATCGGCGTCGGCGCGGCCATGTTCGCCGCGGGGCAGACCCTCGTCACGCTCTCGTTCCGCAAGGGCTTCGTGGCCGGCTGGGCGCTGCGCCGCGGCGGGGAACCCGTACGGAAGACCGGGCGGCGCCGCTCCGGCGCGGCGGCGAAGAAGGAACCCTCCCTCCAGGTCACCGGGCTGGAGTATGAGGGCCAGGGCGACGACCGCGGCGACGGCCGGGACCGTCCCGAGTCCCCGGAGGTCTACAGCCCGGAGCCGGTGCCCGAGGACACGGGGTCCTACGGGATCCAGAGCTTCGCACCCGGCCGGCCCGACCAGGACGCCGCGCAGACGGCGGCCTTCGCCTCGCCGTTCACCACGGCCGAGCAGGACGCCCACCAGTACGCCGCGTACTACGACCCCTCGCAGTCCCAGGGCGGCCAGGGCTACGACTACTCCAACGGCTACACGGGTGGCGAGCAGCAGGTGTACGCCGCCTACTCGGACCCGTACATCGGCACCGGCGGGTCGGTCCCGCCCGGCGTCGACCCGTACGCCGCCGGCTACGCCCCCTACGGCGACCAGACGCAGCAGCAGTACTCCATGGACACCCCGCCCGGCGGGGTCTGGGTCCCGCAGCAGCGGACCACCGACGCGTACGGGCAGCCGTACCCGGCGGAGGACCAGCAGCAGGGCTACCCGTACCCCTCCCAGGGCACCGGCGAGTACGAGCAGTACCGCTACTGACCCACCGACGGACCCCGCGGCTCACTGCGAGCCGCGGAACTCCGCGCCCTCCACGATCAGCCCGGCCACCAGGGCCCCGGTCATCCCGGCGTGCGGCAGCCCGCCACCCGGATGCGCCCAGCCGCCCGCCAGGTACAGGCCGGGCACGGCCGTGGTGTTGGCCGGGTGGAGCAGCCGGCCCCCGGCCCCCGCGAGCGCGGGCGGGGGCACCGCGCCGCCGACCGCGCCCGTCGCCGCCTCGATGTCGGCGGGGGTTCGCACCTCCTGCCACAGCAGGCGCTCCCGCAGCCCTGGAACGGCCTTCTCGGCGAGTTCCAGGAGTTCCCCGTCCGCAGGGACCCGGGAGCCGCACACGGCGCTCACGGTGACCGCCTCGTGGTCCGCGTCGGGACGGGTGGCGGGGTCGTCGGGGCGCATCACGGTGACGTCCGGACCGGGAGCCCCACCCGGTGTGCCGTGGACCAGGGTGCGGTGGACGGCGTCGGCGGGGCGGGCCCCGCGCAGCGCGAGCAGCAGGGTGATCCGGCTCGGCACCCCCTCGCCACGGGCGGGGACCGCCTCCGGGGGCCAGGGCAGGGACCGGGCCGGCAACTGTCGCGGGTCGATCCCGCAGACCACGGAATCGGCCTCCACCTCGGTGCCGTCGGCCAGCAGCAGCCCGGACGCCCGGCCGCCGGACGCGAGCACCTCCCGCACCTCGGCGCCGAAGACGAAGGCGACCTTCCGCTCCAGGCAGCGCTCGTACACGGCGGTGGCCAGCGCCCGCATGCCGCCGCGCACGTACCAGCTGCCGAAGGTCTGCTCCATGTACGGGAGCACGGCCGCGGAGGCGGGCGCGGTGGCGGGGTCGATCCCGTACGTGCGGACCAGGCCGGTCAGCAGTTGCCCGAGCGCGCCGCCCAGCTCCCGGTCGGCCACCTCGGCGAGGGTCGGGGTGCGGCGGCGCAGCAGGCCGCTCCTGCGCAGGGCGGGGTACGGGTCGCCGCCCAGCGTCCGCCGGGCCTCGCCCGCGCGCAGCGGCTCCTCCAGGAGCGGGCGGCGGGTGGCGTCCCAGGCGTCCCGGGCGCGGCCCAGCACGTCGTTCCAGCGCTCGCCGGCACCCGGGCCGAAGGCGGTGTCGAGGGCGGCGGCGACCCCGCCGCGCGAGGCGCCCGGCAGGGTGACGTCGATGCCGTGGTGGGGGAGGACGTGCCGGATGGCCGGGTCCACCTGGACGGTGTCCACGCAGTCCTCCAGGGACCGCTTGCCGGTCTTCACGAACAGGTCGCGGTAGACGGCGGGCAGGTGCAGCAGTCCGGGGCCGGTGTCGAAGGCGAAGCCGTCGCGCTCGTACCTGCCGAGCGCACCGCCGTAGGTGGTCCCGCGCTCGTACACCGTCACCCGGTGTCCCGCCACGGCCAGCCGGGCCGCCGTCGCCATCGCGCCCATCCCGGCGCCGATCACCGCAATTCGTGCCATGCGGCCGAGCCTATCGAGCCCGGTCAGCGGTACGGCGGGGCCCCGGCGGTCTCACGGGCCCCGGGGCCCATGCGCTTCTCCTCGCGGCGCTGGGCGCGCCGGCGCAGGAAGCGGCGGATCTTGGTCCAGAGGAAGACCAGCAGGGCCAGACCGGCGGCGAGCATGACGGCCACGATGGTCGCGGCGGCCCCCGGGTGGAAGATCGCGAAGGTGACGATGCCGGCCACGCCGAGGTCCTCGGCCGTGCTCACCAGGATGTTGCTGAACGGCTCCGGCGAGGTGTTGATCGCCATCCGGGTGCCGGCCTTGATGAAGTGGCTGATCAGCGCGGTGGAGCCGCCGATGGCGCCGGCGGCGATGTCGGAGAGCGAACCGCTCTGGCCCGCCAGCAGGGCACCCACCACCGCACCGGACACGGGGCGGATCACGGTGTGGACCGAGTCCCATACCGAGTCCACGTACGGGATCTTGTCGGCGACCGCCTCGCAGAGGAACAGCACGCCGGCGACGATCATGACGTCGGTGCGTTGCAGCGAAGCGGGGACCTCGTCGGTCATGCCGGTCGCGCCGAAGATGCCGAGCAGGAGGACCACGGCGTACGCGTTGACCCCACTGGCCCAGCCGCTGGTGAAGACCAGGGGGAGCACATTCACGCGATCATCATGCCGCAGTCGGGGGCCGAACGGGTGTCGATCGCGTGCGGAATCGGGGAGCGGGACGGTGACGGGAGGCACAACGGCGAGGGGACGGCCACCGGGCGGCGGCCGTCCCCTCGTTCACGTTGATTCCGGGGCCGGTGGTGCTACTGCCCCTGCTCGTCACGGCGGCGCTGCCACCGTTCCTCGATGCGGGTCATCATCGACCGACGCTGGCGGCCCCGGCCATGGGCCGAACCGCCTGCACTGCCGGAGACGGGCTGCTCGCCAGGCTTGGGTGCCTTGCGCCAACCGGTGACCACGAGAACCGTGCATCCCAGCATGACGAGGAAGCCCACCACGCTGATCCAGAGCACGTTCGGAATGATCACACCGGTCATGAGGAGCGCGATACCCACCACAATGCCTGCGACTGCCTGGTAGACCCGTCGCCGGGTGTACGTACGCAGTCCGCTTCCCTCAAGCGCTGTCGCGAACTTGGGATCTTCGGCGTACAGCGCTCGCTCCATCTGCTCGAGCATTCGCTGCTCGTGCTCCGAGAGCGGCACGGGAGTCCTCCTCATCCGTCGGTCGCGGGGGGTAGCGACCAGGGGTCCCCTTCAGGATAGGCGGGGAACCGCCCCCGTGATACCCGCCCTCTATGCCACGTTCCTAAAAATGCACTGCCGGAAAGAACTGCATATCCGTCCGGCCATGTGAGCGGCCACTGAGGCGCTTATTCCCCAATGATCCGTCCGCCATGCCGTTCGGTTACCCGATCATACGGGGCCGAGCGTCGTGGCGGAGGGTGTGTGGCCGACTCCATGCGAGGAAGATCGCAGATCAGCCCTGCTTCTCGCCCAGTACGTGCAGCTGAGTGGCGACGGCGTGGAAGGCGGGGAGCTCCGCGGCGGCTTCCTCCAGGCGGAGCAGAGCCTCGACGGCACCCGGCTCGGTGTCCACCAGGACGCCCGGGACGAGGTCGGCGAAGATCCGCACGCCGTGGACCGAGCCGACGTCCAGGCCTGCCCCGCCGACCAGCTCGGAAAGCTGTTCGGCGGTGAAGCGGCGCGGCACCGGGTCGCCGGAGCCCCAGCGGCCGGCCGGGTCGGTGAGGGCGGTGCGGGCCTCCGTGAAGTGGCCGGCCAGCGCGCGGGCGAGCACGGCCCCGCCGACTCCGGCGGCGAGCAGGCTGAGCGTGCCGCCGGGGCGCAGGGCGGCCACCGCGTTCGCCACGCCCTCGGCCGCGTCGTCGACGTACTCCAGCACGCCGTGGCAGAGGACCACGTCGTACGCGCCCTGCTCGACGACCTCCAACAGGCCCTGGGCATCGCCCTGGACGCCGCGGACCAGGTCGGAGAGACCCGCCTCGGAGACCCGGCGCTCCAGCCCGAACAGCGCGTTCGGGCTGGGGTCGACCACGGTGACCCGGTGGCCCAGGAGGGCCACCGGCACCGCGAACTTGCCGGTACCGCCACCGGTGTCGAGCACGTCCAGCACATCCCGCCCGGTCGCCTTCACCCGGCGGTCGAGTGCCTCCTTGAGGACCTCCCACACCACGGCGGTGCGAAGGGAGGCGCGGGGGCGGGAATTGTCCGACACGGCTGATGGCTCCTCGGCGCGCTAGGGAATCGGGTGGGCCGTCAGTGCCCCACCCGGTCCCACCCTATTGCCTCGTGCAGTCCGGCAGCTCATCCCGCGTCCGGACGCTCCGGACGAGGTCCCGGCAAGGGCCCCGGGAGGGTCTGCGCCAGTGGCCGGAGGGCGAGCATCCGTTCCACCAGGCGCAGGAACATCGAGGCGGAGCGCACCAGATCGTCCGCCTCGCGGGGGCTCGCCGCGCCCGCTATCCCCGCCTCGGCCCGGGCCCGGCGGGCCGCGCCCGAGGCGAAGAGCGCGCTCCACTCGGCGAGCTCCGGCGCCATCTCCGGGAGCACCTCCCACGCGCTGCGGATCCGGGGCCGGCGCCGCGGGTTGACCGGCTCCGGCCGCCCGCGCGCGGCGAGCACGGCCGCGGCGGTGCGCAGCGCGGCCAGGTGGGCGGTGGCGTACCGCTCGTTGGGTCGGGTCAGCCGCGCCGCCTCGGCCAGGCCGGCGCGGGCCTTTTCGAGCAGGTCGAGCGCGGACGGATCGGCCGTCGACTTGCGCGGGACGGGATGGACAGGGGACGGGGACGGTGTGGCCATGACGAACCTCCTGTCGATGCCTTGCACGTGTGTTGCTGCCTGGTCCCCATCGTGACGGGCGCCACTGACAATCCCGCTGACCTGCTGTTTTGCGCTCGCGGACAGGGCAACTGCCCCCTCCTGCGCGCGTGATGCGGAAAGGGGTGCTAGTTTTTGAACTGACCGGTCAGTTCAAAAAGAAGGGGGGACGGCGTGGACAGCCCGCACGGCGCGGCCGTCAAAGCCGAGAACTTCGGACTCAAGGGCCCGCGAGGATGGGCCTTCCGGGGAATCGGCGTCGACGCGGCGCCCGGCTCGCTCATCGCGGTCGAAGGTCCCTCCGGCAGCGGCCGCACCTGCCTGCTCCTCGCCCTCACCGGACGGATGAAGGCCACCGAGGGCCACGCCGAAGTCGGGGGCCACCGGCTGCCGAAGCGGATGACCGCGGTCCGCAAGACCGCCGCCCTCGGCCCCGTCACCGGGGTCAACGAGCTCGACCAGGCCCTCACCGTCGCCGAGCAACTGCGCGAGGGCGCCCTGCTCCAGCGCCGCTACGAGGGTTCCGTCCGTGCACTGCTGCGCCCCCGCGACGAGCGCAGCGCCGCGACCGCGGGCCGCATCGACGCCGCGCTCGCCGCCGCCGGACTGGACCTCGACACGCTGCCGAAGGGCGGGCGGACCTCCGTACGGGACCTGGAACGACTGGAGGCCGTACGGCTGTCCGTGGCCATCGCCCTGCTCGGCGAGCCGCGACTGCTGGCCCTGGACGACCTAGACCTGAAGCTCTCGGACGCCGAACGCGACGAGGCCTGGGCCATGCTCCGCCGGATCGCCGCCGCGGGCACCACCGTCCTCGCGGTGTGCAGCGAGGCCCCGGCCGACGCGATGGTCCTGCGGACCGCCGCCACCCCGGCGGTCGCCACCCCGGAGGCCGCCACCACCGAGGCCGTCACCGCCGAGACCGGCACCGACACCGACAACGAAGACACGAAGGGGGCGGACGATGCGCTCGCCGAAGCTGGCCGCGCTTGAGCTGAAGCGGTTCGGGCGGGGGAAGCTGCCCCGGGCCGCTCTCGTCGCGCTGCTCCTGCTGCCGCTGCTCTACGGAGCCCTGTACCTCTGGTCGTTCTGGGACCCGTACAGCCGCCTCGACAAGGTGCCCGTCGCCCTCGTCAACTCCGACAAGGGCGCCACCGTCGACGGCAAGCACATCGACGCCGGCGGCGAGATCACCAAGAAGCTCCACGACAGCAAGACCTTCGACTGGCGCGAGGTCAGCCCCGAGGAAGCCGCCAAGGGCCTGGAGAACGGGACGTACTACCTGTCCCTCACCATGCCCGCGGACTTCAGCCAGAAGATCGCCTCCAGCTCCGGCCAGGACCCCACCACCGGGGCCCTCCAGGTCCGCACCAACGACGCCAACAACTACATCGTCGGCTCGATCTCCCGGACCGTCTTCTCCGAGGTCCGCTCGGCGGCGTCCACCAACGCCTCCCGCGGCTTCCTCGACAAGATCTTCGTCTCCTTCTCCGACCTGCACGACAAGACCGCGCAGGCCGCCGACGGCGCCGACAAGCTCAAGGACGGCGCGGGCAAGGCCCAGGAAGGCGCCAAGGAGATCGCCGCCGGACTCGACACCGTCGAGGAGAAGAACGGCGAGCTGACCGGCGGGCTGAGGAAGCTCAACGAGGCCTCCGCCAAGCTGGCGAAGGGCACGAAGGACGTCGCCGCCGGCACCCAGCAGGTCGCGGACAAGGTGGGCGGCACCGCCTCCCAGGTCCGCCCCTACCTCGACAACCCCAAGCAGCTCGCCGACACGGCCCTGCTCGTCGCGGACACCGCACAGGTCGTCAACAACCACCTCGAAACCTTCGGCAAGAAGGCCCCGGCAGCCGCCAGGGTCAGCAAGCAGGCCGCCACCCTGGCCGCCGACACCTACGCCCGCACCTGCACCGGCTCGGCGCCCAAGCCGCTGCCCGCCACGTGCGCCGACATGAAGAAGCTGAAGGACACCACCGCCGAGGCCGCCCGGCTCACCGGTGACGTCGACAGCCTGGTCAAGGACTCCGGCGGGGACCTGGCCGCCCTGCGGAGGCAGCTCACCGACCTGGAGAAGCAGGCCCGCAAGCTGGCCGCGGGCGCCCCCGGCCTCGCGGGCAAGCTCGACCAGGCGGTCGCCGACATCAAGGCCCTCAACGACGGCGCCCACAAGGTCGCCACCGGCATGGCCCAGCTCCACGAGGGCCTGGGCAAGGCCACCGACGGCTCCGCCGCCATCGGCGAGGGGGTCGGCAAGATCGGCGACGGCGCGCACAGCCTCAGCGGCGGCATGTACAAGCTCGTCGACGGCACCGGCGAACTCGCCGGCGGCCTCCACGAGGGCGTCGACAAGATCCCCGACTACGACGAGCAGCAGCGCGACGCCCGCACCGAGGTCATGGCCGACCCCGTCCGGCTCGCCAACCAGTCCCTGCACAAGGCGCCCAACTACGGCACCGGCTTCGCCCCCTACTTCATCCCGCTCTCCCTCTGGGTCGGCGCGATGGTCGCCTACATGCTGATCGCCCCGCTCAACAAGCGGGCCCTGGCCGCCGGAGCCTCGCCCTGGCGGATCGCCCTCGCCGGCTGGCTGCCCGTGGCGGGACTCGGCGCGGCACAGGTGGGCGCCCTGATGTCCGTACTGCACTTCGGACTCGGCCTGGAGATGGCCCACCCGGCCCTCACCATCGGCTTCCTGATGCTGGTCACGGGCTGCTTCGCGGCGATCGTGCAGTGGCTCAACGCCAAGTTCGGGGCGGCCGGACGGATCCTCGTCCTCGCCGTGCTGATGCTCCAGCTGACCTCGGCGGGCGGCACCTACCCGGTGCAGACCAGCCCCGGCTTCTTCAACGCGATCCACCCGTACCTGCCGATGTCGTACATCGTCGAGAGCCTGCGCCACCTGATCAGCGGCGGACCGCTCACCGCGGTCTGGCAGGGCTGCGGGGTCCTGCTCGCCTTCACGGTGGGCGCCCTCGCGCTCACCGCGCTCGCCGCGCGCGGCAAGCAGGTGTGGACGATGGACCGGCTGCACCCCGAACTGAGCCTGTAGGGAGCGGTTGACCTGTGAGAATCAGCGCCATGGAAAGCAGCACCGGCAGCACCACCGGTACCAGCGCGGGCGGCCGACGGCAGGCCACGCGGCAGAAGCTCTACGAGGCGGCCGTGACGCTCATCGCGGAGCAGGGCTTCTCCGCGACCACGGTCGAGGAGATCGCGGAGCGGGCCGGCGTGGCGAAGGGCACCGTCTACTACAACTTCGCCAGCAAGAACGACCTCTTCGAGGAGCTGCTGCGGCACGGCGTCGGACTGCTGACCGCGTCCCTGCGGGAAGCCGCCGAGACCACCGAGGCGCGGGGCGGCACGCGGGTCGAGGCCCTCGACGGCATGATCCGGGCCGGTCTCGTGTTCATCGACCGCTACCCGGCCTTCACGCAGCTGTACGTCGCCGAGCTGTGGCGGACCAACCGGACCTGGCAGTCCACGCTGATGGTGGTCCGCCAGGAGGCGGTGGCCGTCGTGGAGAAGGTGCTGGCGGAGGGCGTCGAGCGGGGTGAGCTGAGCGCGGAGATCGACGTGCCGCTGACGGCGGCGGCACTGGTCGGGATGGTGCTGGTGGCGGCGCTGGACTGGCAGTCCTTCCAGCGCGAGAGGTCCCTGGACGACGTCCACTCGGCACTGTCACTGCTGCTGCGCGGGCGGGTCAGCGGACACTGACCCCCGGTCGGCGGTGTCCGCGCCGGGCGGGGAGCCCGTAGAACTGGTGGGGTCCCGCTGCGGCGGCTGAGTATCCGTACCTAGACGCGGATATGAGTAGGCGCGCGGATGGGCCCCCACCTGCGCGGACGCCAGACTGGGGACAACGGACGGGAGACCCGGCCCGCACCGCCGACACGGGGCTGCGGAGCGGGTCGGGTGCCTCCCGGTCCGGTTGCGGGGGTGTGGGGCGGAAACGGCGGGGCTCGGGGGGATCGAGCCTCGCCGTTTCCCATTCGCGGGTTCCGTTGCCGGGTGCGGCGCCGTTGTCGGGGGCTCCGCCCCCGAACCCCCGCGCCTCAAACGCCGGCGGGGGGGGGGGGGGGGCCGGCGGGGGGGGGGGGGGGGGCGGGGGCGGGGGGGGGGGGGGGGGGGGGGCCGGGGGGGCGGGGGGCGGGGGGGGGGGCGGG
>NZ_JBIAUK010000005.1:16536-71873 GCF_042892775.1 Streptomyces sp. NPDC001717
CCTCCCCCCGGCCGGGGGGCGCGTCACCCGCCCGGGCGGGGTGAGTGGCCCCCCCGGGTCCGGGCAGAGCCCGGGGAACGGTGGAAGGGCGGGGAGGGGCAGGCCGCCCGCAGGGCCCGTCCCGCCCCTCAGCCGCGGCCCCGGAGGGGGCGACGCAGGCGCAATGCCGCCAGGCGGGCCGACGCCGCCGTGGTCGCGGAGGACCAGCGGGCGGAGACGGCCCAGGAGAGGCGGGCCGCCGAGCGCGGCAGCAGGAGCGCGCGCAGGCGCGACCGGCGGGACAGCGCCGACAGGAGGCCGGCGCGGGCCAGCAGGACGTCGGAGGCCAGACCGGGGTACGAGTCCTCCGCGCCGGGCGGCGCGTACAGGGAGCGTTCCACCGCGCCCGCCACCCGGTGCACGGCAGCCGCCGCGTCCGGCTCCAGCCGGCCCAGGTCCACCACGCGCGCCGCGGCCCGCCGCGGGGACAGCGCCCCGTCCGGCGGCACGCCCACGTCCCACGCCGCGTCACCCAGCTCCCGCCAGGCCGTCAGCACGTCACCCGAGCCCAGCCGGCGCGCCCGCAGCCTGCCGCGCCACAGCATCGGCAGCAGCGGGAGGCCCAGCACCGCCAGCGCGGCACCCGCCCACAGCGCGACCGTCGTCGCCGACGGCCCGCCGCCACCCGTCGAGCCCTGAGCCGCCTTGGCCGCACCGCACTCGCCGAGCTTCTTCATGTCCGGCGGGCAGTCGTCCGCCTGCGACGGGGCGGCGGAAGGCGCGGGCGTGCTCGCCGACGGCAGCGGCGCCGGCGCGGACGGCTGAGCCGGCTGCGCCTGCGGGCGGGAGTAGTCCGGAACCGTGATGCCCGACCGGGGCGTCGGCTCGAACCGGGTCCAGCCCACGCCCTCGAAGTACAGCTCGGGCCAGGCGTGCGCGTCCCGCATCGAGACGTTCACGCTGCCGTCCGCCTGCTTCTCGCCGGGCGTGAAGCCCACGGCCACCCGCGCCGGGATCCCCAGCGAGCGGGACATCGCCGCCATCGAGAACGCGAAGTGGACGCAGAAGCCCTCCTTCTGGGCGAGGAACTTCGCGACCGCCTCCGAACCCGTGCCCGAGGCGGTCTTCGTGTTGTAGCGGAAGCCGCCGTTCACCGCGAACCAGTCCTGGAGCCGGACCGCCCGCGTGTAGTTGTCCTTCGCCCCCTGCGTCACCTGGCGGGCGGTCTCCGCGACCACCGGCGGCAGGTCGTCCGGCAGCTTGGTGTACTCGGCCAGGACGGCCGCATCCGGTGCCGGGGCCTTGGAGAGCTGTTGGGCCGTCGGCTTCAGCAGCAGGCTCCGTACGGTGTACTGCGCGCCCTGGACGTTCTGGAACCTGTCCTTCGCCAGCTGGTCGCCGACCAGGGTCCGGCCCTCCGGCTCGAACCGCCACTTCCCGCCGATGTCCACCTGCGTCGCCGGATACGGCATCGGCAGGTAGCGCTGGGTGTAGCTGTCCGCCGCCGAGACGCTCGTCCGCACCTCGATCGCGCCCGCCCGGACCGCCGGGCTGAGCCCCGCGGGCTTCGGCAGTTGCTCGGGGACGTCGGTCAACGCCCGCCCGGACGCCTCCCACTTGACCCCGTTGAACTCGTCGAGGGCCAGGATCCGCAGGTACTGGTCGCTCTGCTGGGGGCTGTCGGTGCGGTACTTCAGCACCACCCGGTTGTCCTGTGCGTTCAGGCTGCTCTGCAGGGACACCAGCGGGTTCACGGCCGAGATCGTCCCGCCGACACCGCTGCCGCCGCCGTCCTCGCCCCGCGCGCCCAGCAGTCCGCCGCCGAGCGCGGGCAGCGCCGCCGGAACCGCCAACGCGACCCCGAGCGCCACCGCGCCGATCCGCCGCCCGGTCCGCACCGGGGCCGTCGCGTGTCCGCCCGTACCGCCACCCAGGCCGGTGGAGGCCGAGACCCGGTCCCGGGGGGCCGCGCCGAAGACCCGGCCCCACTGGGCGAGCCGGTCGCGGCCCTCGGCGAGCAGCATCAACAGGTAGCCGCAGCCCGCCAGGAGGAAGGAGAACCAGGAGGCCTTCCCGCCACCCGACAGGCCCGCGGCCACCGAGTACAGCGCGAGCAGCGGCAGGCCGGCCGCCGCGGCGGTCCGTGCGGTGACCGCGAGCGTGTCGACCAACAGTCCGATGAGCAGCACCCCGGACAGCAGGAGCAGCCGTATGCCGTCCGTCAGCGGGGCGGGGATCGCGAACTCGTTCACGTCCTGCACGCCTTGCGCGTACAGCGCCCCGAAGTCCGTGACGAGGTAGGCGAACGGCCCCTGGCCGGTCGACTCGCCCTTGCCCAGGAACACGAACATGAGCACCAGCAGCGACACCAGGGCCTGCGCGGCCACGGTCAGCGACCGGGCCAGCGGCACCCGCTGGGCCCCGGCCCCCACCGCGCTCTGCACGGCCAGCAGCAGCGCCGCCTGGAGCAGCCAGGCCGACGACTGCACCAGCGGGGTCAGTGACCACGAGGTGAGCAGGGTCGCCAGTGCCGCGAACAGCGTCAGTCTCGCCCGCCCGCTCATCCGCGTCCTCCGGAGGTTGCCGTGCCGAGGGGAGCGGCCCCGGCGTGTCGCCACAGCTCGCCGAAGGCCGCCCCGGGCGGGACGGCCACCGCCGTCCAGCCCGCGTCGCGCAGCCTGCGCAGCCGCTCCGCCGGCGAGGGCAGGTCCTGCGCGAGCGCGGGTTCGCCGGCCCAGGTCGCCGAGTCGAGCACGAAGGCCACCGCGGCCCCGGCCCGCTGGCGCATCCTGGCCGCCAGCTCCGTCTGTACGTCGTCCAGGTCCCCGAAGAAGGCCACGAGGAGGCCGTCGCCGCCGAATCCGCCGCCCTGGCCGGCGCCGCGCAGCGCGTCGTGTGCGCGGGAGATCCCCGCGCCGTCGGAGTGCCCGATCACCGCGAGGGTGTCCATCATCAGACCGGCCGCCTCCGCGGACTCGTGGCCGCCGGAGGAGAAGCCGCCGGCGCCCTCGCCGGGCACCGAGGTCCCGGTGTCCGTGAGCAGCCGCACCGAGAAGCCCTGCTCCAGCAGGTGCACCAGCGAGGAGGCGGCCGCGGACACGGCCCATTCGAAGGCGGAGTCGGGTCCCGCGCCCTCGAAGGCGACGTCGCGGGTGTCCAGCAGGACGGTGGCCCGGCTGCGCTGGGGCTGTTCCTCGCGGCGCACCATCAGCTCGCCGTAGCGGGCGGTGGAGCGCCAGTGGACCCGGCGCAGGTCGTCGCCGCGCCGGTAGGTGCGGGGGATCACGTCGTCGTCGCCGGCCAGGGCCAGCGAGCGGCGGCCGCCGTCGCCGTAGCCGGAGGAGTCGCCCGCCAGCCGGACCGGCGGCAGGGGCTCGGTGCGCGGGATGACGGTGAGCGTGTCGTACGTGCTGAAGGAGCGGGTCAGCTCGACCAGCCCGAAGGGATCGGTCAGGCGCAGCTGGAGCGGGCCCAGCGGGTAGCGGCCGCGCAGGTCGGAGCGGACCCGGTAGGACACCTCGCGGCGCCCGCCGGGCTCCACCCGGTCCAGGACGAACCGCGGGCGCGGGCCCAGTACGTAGGGCATCCGGTCCTGGAGCATCAGCAGTCCGGTGGGCATGCGCGACACGTTGTCCATGCGCAGCTGCACCCGGGCCTCGGCGCCCGCGGGAACCCGCCCGGGGCTCAACCGGCGGCTGCCGGACACCCGGTGGCGGGTGCGGTGCAGGGCGACGACGCAGATCAGCGGCAGGGCGACGAGCAGCAGGCCGACCCGCAGCAGTTCGCTCTGGCCCAGTACGTAGGCACACGCGGCGGCGGCGATCCCGGCGGCCAGGAACGAGCGGCCGCGGGTGGTCAGGCCGGACAGCGACGCGCGCAGCCCGCCGCCGCTGTCCTCGCCACCGGCGCCGCGCGGGGCACCGGCGCTCATCAGAAGCCCCGGAGGCCGGCGCCGGGCGGCATCTCGCCGCCGTGGTGTGCGGCCGGTACGGGGGTGCGTTGCAGGATGTCGGCGACGACCTGCTCGGCGGTGCGCCGGTTCAGCTGGGCCTGCGCGGTGGGCAGCAGGCGGTGCGCGAGGACCGGGGCGGCGAGCGCCTGGACGTCGTCGGGCAGGACGTAGTCACGGCCGGCGAGCGCGGCGGAGGCCTTCACGGCGCGCAGCAGGTGCAGGGTGGCGCGGGGCGAGGCGCCCAGGCGCAGGTCGGGGTGGGTGCGGGTGGCGGACACCAGGTCGACGATGTACCGCTTGACGGGCTCGGCGACGTACACCTCGCGGACGGCCTCGATGAGCTTGACGATCTCGTGGGCGTGCGCGACGGCCGTCAGGTCGTCGAGCGGGGAGAGCCCGCCGTGCACGTCGAGCATCTGCAGCTCGGCTTCGGGGCCGGGGTAGCCGACGGAGACGCGGGCCATGAAGCGGTCGCGCTGGGCCTCGGGGAGGGGGTAGGTGCCCTCCATCTCGACCGGGTTCTGGGTGGCGACGACCATGAAGGGGCTCGGCAGCGTGTAGGTGGTGCCGTCGATGGTGACCTGGCGTTCCTCCATCGACTCCAGCAGCGCGGACTGGGTCTTGGGGGAGGCGCGGTTGATCTCGTCGCCGATGACGATCTGCGCGAAGATCGCGCCGGGCTTGAACTCGAACTCGCGGCGCTGCTGGTCGTAGATGCTGACGCCGGTGATGTCGGAGGGCAGCAGGTCCGGCGTGAACTGGATGCGCTGCACCGAGCAGTCGATGGACTTGGCGAGCGTCTTGGCGAGCATCGTCTTGCCGACGCCGGGGACGTCCTCGATGAGCAGGTGTCCCTCGGCGAGGAGCACGGTCAGCGCGAGGCGGACGACCTCGGGCTTGCCCTCGATCACGCTCTCGACCGAGTGGCGCACCCGCTCCGCCGTGCTCGTCAGATCCGCGAGGCTCGCTCGGTCGTCATACGTCGTCACCTTGGTACTCCTCGGCCCAAAATCCAGGGCCGACGCCCTTGGCGCATGACCGGCCCACCCCAAAACGCGGACACCGGCCCGGGAGGTCCCGGGTGGCGTCTCCCCGCATTGTTGACGGCTTCACGGCCTTGTGTCACTCAAGAGCTGGGATCGATCTCCCGCAGGAGTCCGGTGTGCACGTCGAAGACGAAGCCTCGCACATCGTCGCGGTGGGGCAGGAAGGGATTCGTGCGGACGCGCTGCATGGACTGGCGAACGTCCTGGTCCACGTCCCGGAAGGCCTCGACGGCCCAGGAGGGGCGCTGGCCGACCTCGTCCTCCAGCTCGTGCCGGAAGTCCTCGGTCAGACGTTCGAGGCCGCATCCGGTGTGGTGGATGAGTATGACCGAGCGGGTGCCGAGGGCGCGCTGGCTGATGGTGAGGGAGCGGATGGTGTCGTCGGTGACCACGCCGCCCGCGTTGCGGATCGTGTGACAGTCGCCGAGCTCCAGGCCGAGGGCCTTGTGCAGGTCGAGGCGGGCGTCCATGCAGGCGACGACCGCCACCTGGAGCACGGGGCGCGCGTCCATTCCCGGATCGGTGAACTCCGCCGAGTAGGCACGGTTCGCCTCGACCAGTCGGTCGGTGACGGTGCCTCCGACGGAAGCCTTGTGTGCGGACTCGGCGGGCGCGGATGCGGAAGTCGTCATGGATACGACGTTAGTGGTCACAGCTGGTCCGGGCACCGGGTGAGGACGGACAAAGAAGGTCAACCGGTTTTGTTGTGAGCTAATCCACAGGGGTGGCAGGAGGGGGCCGTACGGGTGGTTCACGGCATTTGCGGGTTCCGTACGAGAGGGGCGCACCGCACGCGGGGCGGTTCGTTGACCGCGGCGACCGTTGCACTAAAGTGACGCGAACCGGCCGGAGCCCGGCCCTCACCGGCCGCCCGGCCCCCTGGTAACACTCCGCGTGCGCGGCGCGGCGTATGCCTGCCGCGCCGTTATCTGAGAGGGCGCTTTGACCAGCGAGTCCCGACATGTCCCGGTAATGCTCCAGCGGTGCCTGGACCTGTTGGCCCCGGCGCTGCAGAAGCCGGGGGCCGTCGTCGTCGACTGCACCCTCGGCCTCGGCGGCCACAGCGAGGCCCTGCTGACCCGGTTCCCCGAGGCGCACCTGATCGGCCTCGACCGCGACAAGGAGGCCCTGCGGCTCTCCGGGGAACGCCTCGCGCCCTTCGGCGACCGGGCCACCCTCGTCCACGCGATCTACGCCGACCTGGCCGAGGTCCTCGACAACCTGGGGATCCCCACCGTCCAGGGCATCCTCTTCGACCTCGGCGTCTCCTCCATGCAGCTCGACGAGGCCGACCGCGGGTTCGCGTACGCGCAGGACGCCCCGCTCGACATGCGCATGGACCAGACGACGGGCATCAGCGCCGCCGAGGTGCTCAACACCTACGCGCCCGGCGAGCTCGTACGGATCCTGCGCCAGTACGGCGAGGAGAAGCAGGCCAAGCGGATCGTGTCGGCGATCGTCCGGGAACGCGAGAAGGAGCCGTTCTCGAACAGCGCCCGCCTCGTGGAGCTGATCCGCGACTCGCTGCCGCAGGCCGCCAAGCGGACCGGCGGCAATCCCGCCAAGCGGACCTTCCAGGCCCTGCGCATCGAGGTCAACGGAGAGCTGTCCGGGCTGGAGAGGGCGATCCCGGCGGCGGTGGACCGGATCGCGGTCGGCGGCCGGATCGCCGTCCTCTCGTACCACTCGCTGGAGGACCGCCTGGTGAAGCAGGTCTTCGCGGAGGGCGCCACCTCCACGGCCCCGCCCGGGCTGCCGGTCGTACCGGAGAAGTACCAGCCGAAGCTGAAGCTGCTGACGCGCGGGGCGGAACTGCCGACGGAGGAGGAGGTCGCCGAGAACCGGCGGGCCGCGCCGGCGAGGTTCCGCGGGGTGGAGCGCATCCGGGAGGCGCGACTGTGACGAAAGCCGCCGGGGCAGGGGCAGGGGCCAAGGCCGGGGCCGGGCCGGGGAAGTTCGCGACGCTGACGCGTCGGGCGCTCGGCGGGCGGCCGGTCCGCGACGCCCGGCCGGCGCGGCCCGTCCGGCCCGCCCGGCCCGCCCGGTCGGGAGGGCAGGCGGCGCGGACGCCGTTCGTGCTGCTGGTCGTGGCCCTGCTCGCGGGCGGCCTCATCAGCCTGCTGCTGCTGAACTCGGCGCTGAACGAGGGCTCCTTCCAGCTGTCGAAGCTGAAGAAGGAGACCACCACGCTCACGGACGAGGAGCAGGCGCTCCAGCGGGACGTGGACGGGTACTCGGCGCCGGACGCCCTGCAGCGGCGGGCGCAGGAGCTCGGCCTGGTCCCGGGCGGCAGCCCGGTCTTCATCGGCGCGGACGGCAAGGTCGCGGGCACCGCCGCCGAGGCGGAGCCCCCACCGGCCCCGTCGCCGCCGCCGTCCGCCGCGGCGTCCGCCCCGGGCCAGGCCCCGGCCCAGCCGCCTTCGGCTTCCGCCGCTGCTCCGAGCCAGACCCCCGGGGGATCCTCCCCCGCGCCCCAGCCCGCTCCTGGAAGGTGACGTCGTGACGCGGATCCCTGCGGGGCCTTTCCCCACCCCGCCCTTCCACCGTTCCCCGAGCTCCGCCCGGACCCGACCCCGGGGCTCCGCCCCGGACCCCGCGGGGGCTCCGCCCCCGGACCCCCGGTCCTCAAACGCCGGACGGGCTGGATTTGCCTCCGGCGGCGCCTCAAACGCCGGCGGGGCTGAAGTTGCCCCCGGCGGGGCTGGGGTCGCCCTGCGGGCAGAACAGCCGCGCCTGGCGGACGGCAGCGGCCAAAACCCAGCCCCTCCGGCGTTTGAGGAGCGGGGTCCGGGGCGGAGCCCCAGGGGGTCCGGGCGCAGCCCGGGCGTGCTTGTGCAGCGGCGCGGCCTGGCGGCGGTGGCCCAGTGAGCCCCGCGCCGCGGGACCCCCGGCGGGTGCCCGGGCCGGGGCGGCCGCGCGGGGGTGCCACGGCCCGCCCCGCATCGCGGCCCGCGACCCGTCGCCCCGCCGCGCAGCGCACACCGCACACCATCCGGCTCGGCAGCCCCCGCCCCCGGCTGCGTCTCGTCGGCGTCGGGCTGACGCTG
Organism: Streptomyces sp. NPDC001717; assembly: GCF_042892775.1. Taxonomy (NCBI): domain Bacteria; kingdom Bacillati; phylum Actinomycetota; class Actinomycetes; order Kitasatosporales; family Streptomycetaceae; genus Streptomyces; species Streptomyces sp. NPDC001717. The sequence goes on from NZ_JBIAUK010000005.1 coordinate 24,561, forward strand.
GTCATGGTCGCCTTCGTCGTCCGACTGCTCCAGGTGCAGGCCGTCGACGCCTCCGCCTTCTCCGCCGAGGCCTCCAAGAACCGCTACACCAGCGTCAAGCTGGCCGCCGAACGCGGGGAGATCACCGACCGCAAGGGCGTGGCCCTGGCCACCAGCGTCGACGCGTACGACATCACCGCCGACCCGAAGATGTTCACGCCGCAGGAGAGCAAGGCCCCCGACGCCCCCGAGCAGGCCGCCGCCCTCCTCGGGCCCATCCTCGGCGCGGACGCCAAGGCGCTCACCGCCAAGCTGAAGACCAAGAACTCCCGCTACGTGGTGCTGGCCCACCGCCAGACCCCGCAGGTGTGGAACCAGATCAAGGACCTCAAGCGGGTCTTCGCCGACAAGGCCGCGGCCGACAAGAAGAACAACGGCCCCGGCGCCAACGTCCTGGCGGGCGTGTTCAAGGAGGACAGCAGCAAGCGCGTGTACCCGAACGGCGACCTCGCCGCCGGGATACTGGGTTACGTCAACGCCGACGGCAAGGGCGCCGGCGGGCTGGAGTCCTCCCTCGACAAGAAGCTGTCCGGCAAGGACGGCGAGATCACCTACGCCCAGTCCGGCGGCCGCAAGGTCCCCACGGCCGGTTCCAGCGAGAAGCCCGCCGTGCCCGGCGAGGACGTCGAGCTGACCATCGACCGCGACATCCAGTGGGCCGCGCAGAGCGCCATCGCCGAGCAGGTCGAGAAGTCCGGCGCCGACCGCGGCTACGTCGTCGTCCAGGACACCCGCACCGGCGAGGTGCTGGCCATGGCCAACGCCCCCGGCTTCGACCCCAACGACCTGACCCGGGCCCGCTCCACCGCCATGGGCAACGCCGCCCTCCAGGACGTGTACGAGCCCGGCTCCACCGCCAAGGTGATGTCGATGGCCGCCGTACTGGAGGAGAAGAAGGCGACGCCCGAGACGCACGTCGAGGTCCCCAACCGGCTGCACCGCGGCGACCGGCTCTTCAAGGACGACATCGACCACCCGACCTGGTACCTGACCCTCAACGGGGTCCTCGCCAAGTCCTCCAACATCGGGACGATCCTGGCCACCGGCCAGCTCGCCCCCACCCAGCCCGAGGCCAACCGGGTCCTGTACTCGTACCTGACCAAGTTCGGCATCGGCAGGCCCACCGGCCTGAACTACCCGGGCGAGTCCCGGGGCATCCTCGCCAAGCCCGAGGACTGGTCCACCTCCCAGCAGTACACGATTCCTTTCGGCCAGGGCCTGTCCCTCAACGCCATGCAGGCGGCCTCCGTGTACTCGACCATCGCCAACGGCGGCCTGCGCATCGAGCCGACGCTCGTGCGCGGAACCAAGGGCCCCGACGGCCGCTTCACGCCCGCCCCGGCGCCCGAGCAGAACCAGGTCATCAGCAAGGAGACCGCCAAGACCCTGGCCGAAATGCTCGAATCGGTGGTAGACGACCAGGAGGGCACCGGGACCAAGGCGAAGATCCCCGGCTACCGGGTCGGCGGCAAGACGGGCACCTCCAACCGGGTGGATCCGGCCACCGGCCGCTACAAGGGCTACACCGCCTCGTTCGCCGGTTTCGCCCCGGCCGACAACCCCCGCATCACCGTCTACTGCGCCATCCAGAACCCCACCAAGGGCAGCTACTTCGGCGGCCAGATCTGTGGCCCCATCTACAAGAAGGTCATGGAGTTCGCCCTCAAGACCCTCCAGGTCGCCCCCACCGGATCCGCCCCCGCCGGACTTCCGGTCACCTACGAACCCGGCCAGCAGCCCGCTGCGCAGCCGGCTCGGTGACCGGCCGTACCGGCCCGAAAAGCGCGAGGCACCACCAGTGACAACGATCACCCCGAAAACGGGGAACCAGTCGGCCGACGGCTCCGAGGCCGGGCCCTCACTTCGCGGGCGGCCCGCCGCGCCCGGTACGCTCACCGCCGTGCCCCACGCTGATCAGCCCAGAACCACCCAGAAGGACGCCCCGGCAGTGCCGCCGGGAGCGCCGCGGCCCGAGTCCGTCCGCCAGAGCGCCCTCGGCGAGCTGGCAGCCCTGCTGGGGCTGCCCGAACCGGACGCCGCCGCGATCACCGGCATCACGCACGACTCCCGTGCCGTCCGCCCGGGCGACCTGTACGCGGCCCTCCCCGGAGCCAGGACGCACGGCGCCGACTTCGCCGCCCAGGCCGCCGGCCTCGGTGCGGCCGCCGTGCTGACCGACCCCGCGGGGGAGGAGCGCGCGGCCGCCACCGGACTGCCCGTCCTGACCGTCGACGACCCGCGCGGCCGGATGGGCGAGCTCGCCGCCGCCATCTACGGCAGGCCCGGTGAGGACCTGCTCCAGATCGGGATCACCGGAACCTCCGGCAAGACCACCACGGCGTACCTCGTCGAAGGCGGCCTGCGTGCCGCGGGCCGCCGCACAGGGCTCGTGGGCACCGTCGAGATGCGCATCGGCGACGAACGCATCAAGTCCGAGCGGACCACCCCCGAGGCCACCGACCTCCAGGCCCTCTTCGCGGTCATGCGCGAACGCGGGGTCGAGGCCGTCGCCATGGAGGTCTCCAGCCACGCCCTGGTGCTCGGCCGGGTCGACGGCTGCGTCTTCGACGTGGCCGTCTTCAACAACCTGAGCCCGGAACACATGGAGTTCCACACCGACATGGACGACTACTTCCAGGCGAAGGCGGGGCTCTTCACCCCCCGCCGCTCCCGCCTGGGCGTGGTCAACCTCGACGACGAGTACGGCCGCCGCCTCACCAAGGAGGCCACGGTCCCGCTCGTCACCTTCTCCGCGGTCGGCGACCCGGCCGCGGACTGGCGTGCCGAGGACGTGGTCTTCGGGCCGGCGAGCTCCACGCTGACCCTGCTGGGCCCCGAAGGACAGCGCGTACGGGCCACCGCGCCGCTGCCCGGTCCGTTCAACGTCGCCAACACCGTCGCCGCGATCGTCACGCTCGCCGCCGCCGGACTCGACCCGCAGACCGCCGCCGACGGCGTCGCCGCGGTCCCCGGGGTACCCGGCCGGCTGGAGCGGGTGGACGCGGGACAGCCGTACCTGGCCGTCGTCGACTACGCCCACAAGACGGACGCCGTCGAGTCGGTGCTGCGCGCGCTGCGCGAGGTCACCACCGGCAAGCTGCACATCGTGCTCGGCTGCGGCGGCGACCGCGACACCACCAAGCGCGGCCCCATGGGCGCCGCGGCCGCCCGGTACGCCGACGTGGCCGTCCTGACCTCCGACAACCCGCGCTCCGAGGACCCCCTCAAGATCCTCGCCGCGATGTTCGAGGGCGCCGTGTCCGTACCGGCCGCCGAGCGGGGCACCGTCCTCGTCGACGCCGACCGGGCCGCGGCCATCGCCGCGGCCGTCGCGCGCGCCGAGCCCGGCGACACCGTGCTCGTGGCCGGCAAGGGCCACGAGCAGGGCCAGGACACCGCGGGCGTCGTACGCCCCTTCGACGACCGCGAGGTGCTCCGCGCGGCCATCGAGACCCAGCAGAGCAGCGCCCGACAGGCCGAGGTGAACCAGTGATCCCCCTTTCCCTCGCCGAGATCGCCGACATCACCGGCGGGCGGCCCCACGACATACCGGATCCGTCGGTGCGGATCAGCGGGCCCGTGGTCATCGACTCCCGCCAGGTGGAGGCCGGCAGCCTGTTCGCCGCCTTCGAGGGCGAGCACGTCGACGGCCACGACTACGCCGAGCGCGCGGTCGCCGCCGGAGCCGCGGCAGTCCTCGCGGCCCGGCCGGTCGGCGTGCCCGCCGTCGTCGTCCCCGACGTGGAGAAGGCGCTCGGCGCACTCGCCCGCGCCGTCGTCGAGCGGCTCGGCACCGACGTGGTGGCCCTGACCGGTTCCGCCGGCAAGACCTCCACCAAGGACCTCATCGCCCAGGTGCTCCAGACCCACGCGCCCACGGTGTGGACACCCGGCTCCCTCAACAACGAGATCGGCCTGCCGCTCACCGCGCTCAAGGCCACCCCCGAAACCCGCCACCTGGTACTGGAGATGGGGGCCCGCGGGATCGGTCACATCGCCTACCTCACGGGCCTGACCCCGCCCCGGATCGGCCTCGTCCTCAACGTCGGCACCGCCCACATCGGCGAGTTCGGCGGCCGCGAGCAGATCGCACAGGCCAAGGGAGAGCTGGTCGAGGCCCTGCCGGCCGAGGCCGAGGGCGGCATCGCCGTCCTCAACGCCGACGACCCGCTGGTACGGGCGATGTCCACCCGCACCAAGGCCCGTACCGTCCTGTTCGGCGAGGCCGACGACGCCGAAGTCAGGGCCACCGAGGTCCGGATGACACCCTCGGGCCAACCCTCCTTCACACTCCACACACCGACCGGGTGCAGCGATGTGACCTTGCGGCTGTACGGTGAGCACCACGTGTCGAACGCGCTCGCCGCGGCCGCCGTAGCCCATGTACTGGGAATGTCCGTCGAGGAGATCGCCACCGCGCTCTCCGGGGCGGGCACGCTGTCACGGTGGCGGATGGAGGTCACCGAGCGGGCGGACGGTGTGACGATCGTCAACGACGCCTACAACGCGAATCCCGAGTCCATGCGGGCCGCACTGCGCGCACTTGTCGCGATGGGCGGCCCGGCCAGGGCGAACGGGGGGCGCACGTGGGCGGTGCTCGGTCCCATGGCCGAACTCGGTGACGAATCGCTCGCCGAACACGACGCGGTGGGACGGCTCGCCGTCCGGCTCAACGTGAGCAAGCTCGTCGCAGTCGGGGGCAGGGAAGCGTCCTGGCTGCAACTGGGCGCATATAACGAGGGTTCGTGGGGTGAGGAGTCGGTGGTCGTGTCCGACGCGCAGGCGGCGGTCGACCTGTTGCGCAGTGAACTGCGCCCGGGTGACGTCGTGCTGGTGAAGGCTTCCAGGTCGGTCGGTCTGGAGCGGGTGGCGCTGGCGCTGCTCGAGGGCGAGGTCGCCGGCCGATGAGGCAGATCCTGTTCGCCGGTGTCATCGGCATGTTCCTCACGGTCATCGGCACGCCGCTGCTCATCAAGCTGCTGGCCCGCAAGGGCTACGGCCAGTTCATCCGCGACGACGGCCCCCGCGGTCACGCCGGCAAGAAGGGCACGCCCACCATGGGCGGTATCTCCTTCATCCTGGCCACGATCGTCGCGTACGTCCTGACGAAGGTCATCACGGGCAGTGAGCCGACCTTCTCGGGCCTGCTGGTCCTGTTCCTGATGGCGGGCATGGGGCTGGTCGGCTACCTCGACGACTACATCAAGATCGTCAAGCGCCGCTCGCTGGGTCTGCGGGCCAAGGCGAAGATGTCGGGCCAGCTGATCGTCGGCATCGCCTTCGCGGTGCTCGCACTCCAGTTCAAGGACTCGCGCGGGCTCACCCCGGCCTCCACCAAGCTGTCGTTCGTCACGGACTTCGGCTGGTCGATCGGCCCGGTGCTGTTCGTGGTCTGGGCGCTGTTCATGATCCTGGCGATGTCCAACGGCGTGAACCTGACCGACGGCCTCGACGGCCTGGCCACCGGCGCCGCGGTGATGGTCTTCGGCGCGTACACCTTCATCGGTGTGTGGCAGTTCCAGGAGTCCTGCGCCAACGCGGCCACGCTGACCAACCCCAACGCCTGCTTCGAGGTGCGCGACCCCCTGGACCTGGCGGTCGTCGCCTCGGCCCTCATGGGCGCCTGCTTCGGCTTCCTGTGGTGGAACACCTCGCCCGCCAAGATCTTCATGGGCGACACCGGTTCGCTGGCGCTCGGCGGCGCGCTCGCCGGTCTCGCGATCTGCTCCCGCACGGAGTTCCTGATCGCCCTGCTCGGCGGCCTCTTCGTCCTCATCACCATGTCGGTCGTCATCCAGGTCGGCTCCTTCAAGCTGACCGGCAAGCGCGTCTTCCGGATGGCACCACTGCAGCACCACTTCGAACTCAAGGGCTGGTCCGAAGTCCTCGTCGTCGTGCGGTTCTGGATCATCCAGGGCATGTGCGTGATCGTGGGCCTCGGTCTCTTCTACGCGGGATGGGCAGCCGACAAGTGAGCACCACCGACCTGGCCGACGTGCTCGGCCCCGATGCCCTGGGCCGGTTCGGTCTGCCAGGCCGGATCACCGTGGCGGGCCTCGGCATCAGCGGCATCAGCGCCGCCCGGGCCCTGGCCCGCCTCGGCGCCGCCGTGACCGTCGTCGACAACGGCGACGGCGACGCGCACCGCGCGAAGGCCGCCGACCTCGCGGAGCTCGGCATCGAGGTCCGCCTGGGCCGCCTGGAGAGCGGCTCCAAGGCCGGCGAGACCCTCCCCGAGGGCACCGGGCTCGTCGTCACGTCGCCGGGCTGGAAGCCCGACAGCCCGCTGTTCCTGGAGGCCGCCAAGGCCGGCGTGGACGTCGTCGGCGACGTCGAGATCGCCTGGCGCCTGCGCGAAGCGGGCGTCGCGCTCCGCGCCGCCCGCGCCGAGGCCCGGGTGAAGGGCGCCTCGGGCGATGCACCGGGCACCGCCGACCCGGCCCCGGCCGGCACGGCCGACGCGGCGCAGGCCCCGGCGGGCACCGGCGCCGCGGCCGGGACCGCCGAAGTCCCCGTACGCGGCGCGGCCGAGTGGCTCGCCATCACCGGGACCAACGGCAAGACCACCACCACCCAGATGCTGGCGTCGATCCTGAAGGCCGCGGGGCTGCGCACCGCGGCCGTCGGCAACATCGGCACCCCCATCGTCGACGTGGTCCTCGGCGAGCAGGAGTACGACGTACTCGCCGTCGAGCTCTCCAGCTACCAGCTGCACTGGGCGCCCTCGCTGCGCGTCCACTCCGCGGCCGTGCTCAACCTGGCCCCGGACCACCTCGACTGGCACGGCTCGATGGAGGCGTACGCCGCCGACAAGGGCCGGATCTACGAGGGCAACACGGTGGCCTGCGTCTACAACGTGGCGGACAAGGCCACCGAGGACCTGGTGGTCGAGGCCGACGTCGAAGAGGGCTGCCGCGCCATCGGCTTCACCCTCGGCGCCCCCGGCCCCTCCATGCTCGGCGTCGTCGACGGCATCCTCGTCGACCGAGCCTTCGTCGAGAACCGGCAGAAGAACGCCCAGGAACTCGCGCAGGTCGAGGACGTCAACCCGCCCGCCCCGCACAACATCGCCAACGCGCTCGCCGCCGCGGCCCTGGCCCGCGCCTTCGGCGTGGAGCCGCGCGCGGTCCGCGACGGGCTGCGCGACTTCCGCCCGGACGCCCACCGCGTCGCGTACGTGGACGAGGTCGACGGGGTCACCTACATCGACGACTCCAAGGCCACCAACACGCACGCCACCGAGGCCTCCCTCGCCTCCTTCGAGCCGGTCGTCTGGATCGCCGGCGGCCTCGCCAAGGGCGCCACCTTCGACGAGCTCGTCCAGAAGGCGGCGAAGCGGCTGCGCGCCGCCGTGCTGATGGGCGCCGACCGGGCGCTGATCGCCGAGGCGTTGGCGCGACACGCGCCCGAGGTCCCGGTCGTCGACCTCGACCGGACCGACACTGGGGCGATGCTCGCAGCGGTCCGGGAAGCGGCCCGGCTCGCCGAGCGCGGCGACACGGTCCTGCTGGCGCCCGGCTGCGCCTCGATGGACATGTTCGCGAACTACAACGAGCGTGGGGACGCGTTCGCCGACGCGGTGCGCGAACTGGCCGCCGAGAGCGCCGCGAACACGGCCTAGGCCGGGGGCTCCGGGAGCGGCTCCCTCCGGCCGGCGGCTCGCTCCGTACGAGTGGAGGGGAAGATCACAGATGCCGGCCAAGCAGATGCTGCCGGGGCGGCGGCCTTCCGTCGTGAGGGCGCAGGGCCGCAAGCGCCCGGCGACGGGCCCGAAACGGCCCGCCGGGCGCGGGCCGCTGGCCGGTGTCCGGCGTACGCAGCGGAAGTTGCGCAAGGCCTGGGACCGGCCGCTCACGGCGTATTACCTGATTTTCGGCAGCTCGCTGCTCATCACCGTGCTCGGCCTGGTGATGGTCTACTCGGCCTCCATGATCAAGGCGCTCCAGCTCGGCCTGGGCGACGCCTACTTCTTCAAGAAGCAGTTCCTCGCGGCCCTCATCGGCACGGGGCTGATGCTCGTCGCCTCCCGGATGCCCGTCAAACTCCACCGGGCGCTGTCCTACCCGGTGCTCGCGGGCACGCTCTTCCTGATGGTCCTCGTCCAGATCCCCGGGATAGGGGTGTCCATCAACGGCAACCAGAATTGGATCTCCCTTGGTGGTCCGTTCATGTTGCAGCCCAGTGAGTTCGGCAAGCTCGCACTGATCCTGTGGGGCGCCGACCTGTTGGCGCGCAAGGGCGACAAGGGACTGCTCAGTCAGTGGAAGCACCTGCTGGTGCCGCTCGTCCCGGTGGCCTTCCTGCTGCTCGGGCTGATCATGCTGGGCGGGGACATGGGCACCGCGATGATCCTCGGCGCGATCCTCTTCGGCCTGCTGTGGCTGGCCGGGGCTCCGACGCGGATGTTCGTGGGAGTGCTGGTCTTCGCTGGTGCGATCGTCGCACTGCTCATCAGGACGAGCCCCCACCGGATGGACCGGCTGGAGTGCATCGGCGCGACGGACCCGGGCAAGAACGACCTCTGCTGGCAGGCCGTCCACGGAATCTACGCCCTCGCATCCGGCGGATGGTTTGGTTCCGGGCTGGGTGCCAGTGTGGAAAAATGGGGCCAACTACCCGAAGCCCACACCGACTTCATCTTCGCCATCACCGGGGAGGAACTGGGTCTGGCGGGGACGCTGTCGGTGCTCGCCCTGTTCGCGGCTCTAGGCTATGCGGGTATCCGCGTGGCCGGACGCACGGAGGACTCCTTCGTACGGTTTGCCGCGGGAGGCGTGACCACCTGGATCACGGCCCAGGCCGTGATCAACATCGGTGCGGTGCTCGGCCTGCTGCCGATCGCCGGTGTCCCGCTCCCGCTGTTCTCCTACGGAGGGTCGGCCCTGCTGCCGACCATGTTCGCGGTCGGACTGCTCATCGCCTTCGCGCGGGAGGAGCCGGCGGCGCGCGCGGCCCTGGCGATGCGACAGCCGAAGACGGGCTGGTGGCGGACCGGGGTGAGATGGAAGTCGATGAGACGGCGCGTCAAGAAGCGTCCGTCCGGAGAGCGGTGAATTTCGGTGCATGTCGTACTCGCCGGTGGGGGGACCGCCGGCCACATCGAGCCGGCGCTCGCCCTCGCGGACGCCCTGCGCAGGCAGGACCCTTCAGTGGGCATCACCGCCCTCGGCACCGAGCGCGGACTCGAGACCCGCCTGGTGCCGGAACGCGGCTACGAGCTGGGCCTGATCCCCGCCGTACCGCTGCCCCGCAAGCCCACCCCCGAGCTCATCACCGTCCCCGGACGGCTGCGCGGCACCATCAAGGCCGCGGAGGAGATCCTGATCCGCACCAAGGCCGACTGCGTCGTCGGTTTCGGCGGCTACGTGGCCCTGCCCGGCTACCTGGCGGCCAAGCGGCTCGGGGTGCCGATCATCGTCCACGAGGCCAACGCCCGGCCCGGACTGGCCAACAAGATCGGCTCCAGGTACGCGCACGCCGTCGCGGTCTCGACCCCCGACAGCAAGCTGCGCGGAGCCCGCTACGTGGGCATCCCGCTGCGCCGCTCCATCTCCACCCTCGACCGGGCCGCCGTACGCCCCGAGGCGCGCGCCGCCTTCGGCCTGGACCCCAACCTGCCGACGCTGCTGGTCTCCGGCGGTTCGCAGGGCGCCCGCCGCCTCAACGAGACGATCCAGCAGGTCGCCCCGAACCTCCAGCGCTCCGGGGTGCAGATCCTGCACGCCGTCGGGCCGAAGAACGAACTGCCGCGTGTCGACAACATGCCCGGGATGCCACCCTACGTGCCGGTACCGTACGTGGACCGGATGGACCTCGCGTACGCCGCCGCGGACATGATGCTGTGCCGCGCGGGCGCGATGACCGTCGCCGAACTCTCCGCCGTCGGGCTGCCCGCCGCCTACGTCCCGTTGCCGATCGGCAACGGCGAACAGCGGCTCAACGCCCAGCCGGTGGTCAAGGCCGGCGGCGGCCTGCTCGTGGACGACGCGGAACTGACGCCCGAGTGGGTGCTCGGCCAGGTCCTCCCGGTGCTGTCCGACCCGCACCGCCTGTACGAGATGTCCCGAGCCGCAGGCGAGTTCGGCCGCAGGGACGCCGACGAGCTGCTGGTCGGGATGGTGTACGAGGCGATCGCGGCGCACAACAGCCGCTGAGGCAGGAGGCACAGGAGTGGCCGGAGCGACGACCGCACAGCGCGGCAACCCGGGCTCTGACCGGCCCGCCCGCAAAGGCAGCACCGGCTCTCCGAAGCCGCCGAGGACACCCAAGCCACCCAAGGCGCCCAAGCCGGAGAAGCGGTCCGGCCCGCGGGGCCCCGGCGCGCGCCTGCGCCGAGGCCCCGTGCTGCTGGCCGCCCTCGCCGCGACGTTGCTCCTCGCGGGGGGCGGCACCTGGGTGCTCTACGGCTCCTCCTGGCTGCGCGTCGAGAAGGTCACCGCCGGTGGCACCGAGGTGCTGACCCCCGAACAGGTCGTCGCCGCCGCGGCGGTGCCGGTCGGCGCACCCCTCGTGAGCGTGGACACCGACGAGATCGCGGACCGCGTCCGCGGCCGTCTGCCCCGCATCGATTCGGTCGACGTGGTGCGGGCCTGGCCGCACGGAATCGGGCTGAAAGTGACGGAACGCAAACCGGTACTGCTCATCAAAAAGGACGCCAACTTCGTGGAAGTGGACGCATCGGGTGTGCGTTTCGACACGGTTCCGAAAGCGCCGGCCGGTGTTCCGGTCCTCGAATTGAACGCGGGCGGCTCCCCGAGCGCCCGCCGCTTCGACGAGGAACGGCTGCTGCACGAGGCCGTGCTCATCGCGGGAGCCCTCCCCGAGCCCGTCTCGAAGCAGACGGTGCAGGTCAAGGTGGGTTCGTACGATTCGGTGGTCCTGGAGCTCACCGGGGGGCGGTCCGTGACGTGGGGGAGTGGTGAACAGAGCGAAGCGAAGGGGCGTGCGCTGACCGCTTTGCTCAAGGCCGCGCCCAAGGCCGGTCACTTCGACGTGAGCGTTCCCACCGCCCCTGCGGTGTCCGGGAGTTGACTCCCGGTCGAACAGCGGAGCACCCTGGTTGGCCAGCGATACGGGTGATCACATAGGGTGAAAAGAAAAACGGGAGGTTCGGCGTGTTCGTTGAACACGCGCTACTTGTCGACTTAGTGTCCTGTTCGGAAGAGTCCAAGGAACAGACACACCCCTAACCCTAAACTTCAGGGTGAGGGTTCGGGTCGGCGCGTTCGGACCGTCCCTATTTCGGCATCAGTCGTCGCAACGCAGACCGCGAGGCGACGACACGTAATCGAGGCGAGAGGCCTTCGACGTGGCAGCACCGCAGAACTACCTCGCAGTCATCAAGGTCATCGGTGTCGGCGGCGGTGGTGTCAATGCCATCAACCGAATGATCGAGGTCGGTCTCAAGGGCGTCGAGTTCATCGCCATCAACACGGACGCCCAGGCGCTGTTGATGAGCGACGCCGACGTCAAGCTCGACGTCGGCCGTGAACTCACCCGGGGCCTCGGCGCCGGAGCAAATCCGGCCGTCGGTCGCAAGGCGGCAGAAGACCACCGCGAGGAGATCGAGGAGGTCCTCAAGGGGGCCGACATGGTCTTCGTGACCGCCGGCGAGGGCGGCGGCACCGGCACCGGCGGCGCACCCGTCGTCGCCAACATCGCGCGCTCGCTCGGCGCCCTGACGATCGGTGTGGTCACCCGACCGTTCACCTTCGAGGGCCGGCGTCGCGCGAACCAGGCGGAGGACGGCATCGCCGAGCTCCGCGAAGAGGTCGACACCCTCATCGTCATCCCCAACGACCGCCTGCTGTCCATCTCGGACCGCCAGGTCAGCGTCCTCGACGCCTTCAAGTCGGCCGACCAGGTCCTGCTGTCGGGCGTCCAGGGCATCACCGACCTCATCACCACCCCGGGCCTGATCAACCTCGACTTCGCCGACGTCAAGTCCGTGATGTCCGAGGCCGGCTCGGCACTGATGGGCATCGGCTCGGCCCGCGGCGACGACCGCGCCGTGGCCGCGGCCGAGATGGCGATCTCCTCGCCGCTGCTGGAGGCGTCCATCGACGGCGCCCGCGGCGTGCTGCTCTCCATCTCCGGCGGCTCGGACCTCGGTCTCTTCGAGATCAACGAGGCCGCGCAGCTGGTGAGCGAGGCCGCGCACCCCGAGGCGAACATCATCTTCGGTGCCGTCATCGACGACGCGCTCGGCGACGAGGTACGGGTCACCGTCATCGCGGCCGGGTTCGACGGCGGACAGCCCCCGGCCCGCCGGGACAACGTCATCGGCGCCGCTTCCACGAAGCGCGACGAGCCGGCCCCGGCCCCCGTCCGCGCGCCGGAGCCGGTCCGTCCGGCCTTCGGCGGGCTCGGCACGGTCCCGCCGCGCGAGGAGCCCCCGGTTCCGGTCGAGCCGGCCCCGGCCCTGGTCGAACCCCCCGCGCCGCAGGTCCCCACGGCCCGTCCGTACCAGGACAGCCCGGCCGAGGAACTGGACGTACCGGACTTCTTGAAGTGACACCGGAGCAGCACCACGTGGGCGGCGCCCACTTCGCCTTCACCGACAGGTGGGGCGGAGTGAGCGCCGTTCCGTACGAAGAGCTCAACCTCGGCGGCGCGGTCGGAGACGACCCGGCCGCCGTTCTGGCGAACCGGGCACTCGCCGCGAACTCCCTCGGCCTGGAACCGGACCACGTGGTCTGGATGAACCAGGTGCACGGCCGGGACGTCGCGGTGGTCCCCGGACCCTGGGGTGCGGACTCCGCGGTCCCCGCCGTGGACGCGGTGGTGACCGCCCGTCGGGGACTGGCGCTCGCGGTGCTCACCGCGGACTGCACGCCCGTCCTGCTCGCCGACCCCGTCGCCGGGATCGCCGGAGCCGCCCACGCCGGGCGGCCCGGACTGGTGGCCGGAGTGGTGCCCGCCGTCCTGGAGGCCATGGTCTCCCTCGGCGCCGAGCCCGGCCGGATCGTCGCCCGTACCGGACCCGCGATCTGCGGACGCTGCTACGAAGTGCCCGCCGAGATGCGGGAGGCCGTCGCCGAGGCGGTGCCGGCGGCCCGGGCCGAGACCAGTTGGGGGACACCGGCCGTCGACGTGGTCGCCGGGGTGCACGCGCAGCTCGCGGAGGCGGGGGTGGTGGACGTCCACCGTTCCCCGGTCTGCACACTGGAGTCGCGGGACCACTACTCGTACCGCCGTGACCGGGTGACCGGGCGGCTTGCCGGATATGTCTGGTTGGACTGATGACGGATCGTAAGTCGGAACTCGCAGGGAACCTGGAGCGGGTGGAGGAGCGCATCTCGTCCGCCTGCGCGGCGGCGGGACGCGAGCGCGACGAGGTGACCCTCATCGTGGTCACCAAGACCTACCCCGCGAGCGACGTACGACTGCTGGCGGAGCTGGGCATCCGCCATGTTGCGGAGAATCGGGACCAGGACGCCGCCCCCAAGGCCGCCGCCTGCGCGGATCTGCCGCTCAACTGGCACTTCGTCGGACAGTTGCAGACGAACAAAGTCCGTTCCGTGGCGGGATACGCGCACGTGGTGCAGTCGGTCGACCGCCCGAAGCTCGTGACCGCCCTCTCGGCGGCCGCGGAGGCGGCGGGGCGCGAGCTCGGCTGTCTCGTGCAGATCGCCCTCGACGCGGAGTCGGGTGAGCGCGGGTCCCGCGGCGGCGCTGCGCCGGAGCAGCTCGCGGAGCTGGCGGACCTCGTCGCGAAGGCCCCGGGACTGCGGATCGACGGGCTGATGACGGTCGCTCCGCTGGCCGGCGAGTACGCGGGACGCGAACAGGCCGCTTTCGAGCGGTTGGTGGAATTGTCATCCCGCCTGCGCGCGGACCATCCTGCTGCCACGATGGTGTCGGCCGGGATGAGCGCAGACCTGGAACAGGCCGTTGCGGCCGGTGCGACACATGTACGCGTCGGCACTGCGGTACTCGGCGCGAGACCCCGGCTCGGGTAACGTCGCGAAGAAAGTCGAACCACAGCAGAAAATATGGTCATTCCCGCAAATGGGCGGGCGGGCCACGTGGATCGCGGGCAGTTGGTGACATTCGTGACACGGCGGCACCTGCGACAGGGCGATCCACCACAGAGCGGAGGACTCAGAGAATGGCCGGCGCGATGCGCAAGATGGCGGTCTACCTCGGCCTCGTGGAGGACGACCGGTACGACAACCCGGGGTACGACCCCGACGACGAGTTCGAGCCCGAGCCGGAACCGGAACGCGTGGCCCGGGACCGGGATCGCCGACAGCAGCCCGTGCATCAAACGCCCGTATCGGACGAACCGGTACGAGCCGTACAGCCCCCGCCGCAGCGCGAACCCGTCTCAATCCCTGTTGAAAATGGACGTCCTGCGCGAATCGCCCCCGTGGCGTCTATCACACCCGACCGTTCGAACCTGGAGAAGAACGCCCCCGTGATCATGCCCAAGGTCGTCTCCGAGCGGGAGCCGTACCGCATCACGACGCTGCACCCCCGGACCTACAACGAGGCCCGTACCATCGGGGAACACTTCCGTGAGGGCACTCCGGTGATCATGAATCTCACGGAGATGGACGACACGGATGCGAAGCGTCTCGTGGACTTCGCCGCCGGACTCGTCTTCGGTCTGCACGGCAGCATTGAACGCGTGACACAGAAGGTGTTCCTGCTGTCGCCTGCTAACGTCGATGTCACGGCGGAGGACAAGGCCCGCATCGCGGAGGGCGGGTTCTTCAACCAAAGCTAGACCGATCCGTCAGATACGGGACCGGGAACAGAGCGGGAAACGGGGAGAGGGAAGCGCGGGATGGGCGTCGCACTACAGGTGGTCTACATCGCGCTGATGTGCTTCCTCATCGTGCTGATCTTCCGACTGGTCATGGACTACGTGTTCCAGTTCGCACGTTCATGGACACCCGGCAAGGCGATGGTGGTCGTCCTGGAGGCCACCTACACTCTTACCGATCCACCGCTCAAGCTTCTTCGGCGGCTCATCCCGCCGTTGCGTCTCGGGGGCGTGGCACTCGACCTGTCCTTCTTCGTTCTGATGATCATCGTTTACATCCTCATCAGTTTCGTGAGCACCGCTGCGAGAAGCGTGTGAACGATGAGCTTCTCCGCGCGCGCGGGGACAGTCCCGATACGGTCTTGCCGACTGCCGACGACTACGTAGAGGTGAAGAAGACATGCCGCTGACTCCCGAGGACGTGCGGAACAAGCAGTTCACGACCGTCCGCCTCCGAGAAGGCTATGACGAGGACGAGGTCGATGCCTTCCTCGACGAGGTCGAGTCCGAGCTGACGCGCCTGCTGCGCGAGAACGAGGACCTGCGCGCCAAGCTGGCTGCCGCCACGCGTGCCGCCGCGCAGAACCAGCAGCAGCAGGGCATGCGCAAGCCCGAGCCCCAGGACCAGCGTGGCCCCGGTGGCCCCGGCGCCCCCGTGCCCGCGGCCATATCCGGCCCGCCGCAGCAGCCCCAGATGGGCCCGCCGCAGCTCCCGGGCGGCCCGCCGCAGCTTCCGGCCGGTCCCGGCGGACACGGACCGCAGGGTCCGGGCCCGATGGGCGGCCCCATGCAGCAGCACCCCATGGGCGGACCGCAGGGCATGGGTCAGCAGGGCATGGGCCAGCCCTCCATGGGCGGCCAGAACCCGCTCGGCCAGCAGATGCAGCCCATGGGCCAGCAGATGCAGCCGATGGGTCAGCCGATGCAGCCCATGGGCCAGCAGATGCAGCCGATGGGCCAGCCGCAGCAGCAGCTCCCGCAGCAGGGTCCCGGTGGCGACAGCGCCGCCCGCGTCCTGTCGCTGGCGCAGCAGACCGCCGACCAGGCGATCGCCGAGGCCCGCTCCGAGGCCAACAAGATCGTCGGCGAGGCACGCAGCCGCGCCGAGGGCCTGGAGCGCGACGCCCGCGCCAAGGCCGACGCGCTGGAGCGGGACGCGCAGGAGAAGCACCGCGTCGCGATGGGCTCCCTGGAGTCCGCCCGCGCCACGCTGGAGCGCAAGGTCGAGGACCTGCGCGGCTTCGAGCGTGAGTACCGTACGCGTCTGAAGTCCTACCTGGAGTCGCAGCTGCGCCAGCTGGAGACCCAGGCCGACGACTCGCTCGCCCCGCCGCGCGGTCCGGCCGGTCCGGCGCTGCCGCCTTCGCCGTCCCCGTCGATGGCTCCGGCCGGCGCCATGGGCCACTCCATGGGCGGCCCGTCGATGGGCAGCGGCCCGTCGCCCATGGGCGGTCCCTCGCCGATGGGCGGCCCCTCCTACGGTGGCCAGCAGCAGATGTCCCCGGCGATGACCCAGCCGATGGCTCCGGTCCGGCCGGCGGCTCCGCAGCCGATGCAGGCGCCGTCGCCCATGCGGGGCTTCCTGATCGACGAGGACGACAACTAGGCGCCGCCGCCGCGTCTGTCGGCAGTCGCCTTCACGGGCCGGGCCCGGTTCCCCTTCGGGGGCACCGGGCCCGGCCCGTTCCCGTACCCGGGCGGCTGTGGGCTCGTGCCGGGTGCGGGGTGTGCGCCGCTGCGCGGGGCCGTCCCCTACCCGCCCTTCCACCGTTCCCCGGGGCTCCGCCCCGGACCCCGCGCCTCAAACGCCGGCGGGGCTGGAGTTGCGCTCGACGGGGCTGGAGAATCCAGCCCCGCCGGCGATTGAGGCGGGAACGGTGGAAGGGTGGGGCAGGGAGAGAAGACGACTGTGGCCCGGACCCCCACCGGGGGACCGGGCCACGAAGGGTGCCGTTACGCCTTGCGGAGGCGGAACGTCAGGCCGAGGGGCTCGTCCGTGAACGCGTCGCCGTAGCCGGCTTCCGCGTCGCCCGAGGCGAAGTCCGTGGACAGGACCTCGTCCGCGATGAGCGTCGCGTGGTCCGTCAGGGCCGAGACGACCTCCGGGTCCGAGGAGGACCAGCGCAGCGCGATGCGGTCCGCCACGTCGAGGCCGGAGTTCTTCCGGGCCTCCTGGATCAGGCGGATCGCGTCACGCGCCAGGCCCGCCAGCCGCAGCTCCGGGGTGATCTCCAGGTCCAGGGCGACCGTCGCGCCGGAGTCGGACGCCACCGACCAGCCCTCGCGCGGGGTCTCCGTGATGATGACCTCCTCGGGGGTGAGCGTGACCTCCTCGCCGTTCACCGAGACGACCGCGGAGCCCGCGCGCAGGGCCAGGGAGAGGGCTGCGGCATCGGCGGCCGCGACCGCCTTCGCCACGTCCTGGACACCCTTGCCGAAGCGCTTGCCCAGCGCCCTGAAGTTCGCCTTCGCCGTCGTGTCGACGAGGGAGCCGCCGACCTCGGAGAGGGAGGCCAGCGAGGAGACGTTCAGCTCCTCCGTGATCTGCGCCTGCAGCTCGGGGGAGAGGGACTCGAAGCCCACCGCGCCGACCAGGGCCCGGGAGAGGGGCTGACGGGTCTTGACGCCCGACTCCGCACGCGTGGCGCGGCCCAGCTCCACGAGGCGGCGCACCAGCAGCATCTGCTGGGACAGGTTCCGGTCCACCTGGGAGGCGTCCGCCTCCGGCCAGGTGGACAGGTGCACCGACTCCGGGGCCTCCGGGGTGACCGGCGCGATCATGTCCTGCCAGACCCGCTCCGTGATGAAGGGGGTCAGCGGGGCCATCAGGCGCGTCACCGTCTCGACCACGTCGTGCAGGGTGCGCAGCGCGGCCGCGTCGCCCTGCCAGAAGCGGCGGCGGGAGCGGCGGACGTACCAGTTGGAGAGGTCGTCCACGAAGGCGGACAGGAGCTTGCCGGCGCGCTGGGTGTCGTACGCCTCCATGGCCTCGGTGACCTCGGAGACCAGGGTGTTCAGCTCGGAGAGCAGCCAGCGGTCGAGGACCGTGCGGTCGGCCGGGGCCGGGTCGGCCGCGGAAGGCGCCCAGTTCGACGTACGGGCGTACAGGGCCTGGAAGGCGACCGTGTTCCAGTACGTGAGGAGGGTCTTGCGGACGACCTCCTGGATCGTGCCGTGGCCGACGCGGCGCGCCGCCCACGGGGAGCCGCCGGCCGCCATGAACCAGCGCACGGCGTCCGCGCCGTGCTGGTCCATGAGCGGGATCGGCTGGAGGATGTTGCCCAGGTGCTTGGACATCTTGCGGCCGTCCTCGGCGAGGATGTGGCCCAGGCAGACCACGTTCTCGTAGGACGACTTGTCGAAGACGAGGGTGCCGACCGCCATCAGGGTGTAGAACCACCCGCGGGTCTGGTCGATGGCCTCCGAGATGAACTGCGCCGGGTAGCGCTTCTCGAAGATCTCCTTGTTCTTGTACGGGTAGCCCCACTGCGCGAACGGCATCGAGCCCGAGTCGTACCAGGCGTCGATGACCTCCGGCACGCGGACCGCGGTCAGGGAGCAGCCGTCGGCCGTGCAGGCGAAGGTGACGTCGTCGATGTACGGGCGGTGCGGGTCGAGGGAGGAGAGGTCCTGCCCGGTCAGCTCCGACAGCTCGGCGCGGGAGCCGACGCAGGTGAGGTGGTTCTCCTCGCAGCGCCAGATCGGGAGCGGGGTGCCCCAGTAGCGGTTGCGGGACAGCGCCCAGTCGATGTTGTTGTTCAGCCAGTCGCCGAAGCGGCCCTGCTTGACCGAGTCCGGGAACCAGTTGGTCTTCTCGTTCTCGCGCAGCATCGCGTCCTTGACGGCGGTGGTGCGGATGTACCAGGACGGCTGCGCGTAGTAGAGCAGGGCCGTGTGGCAGCGCCAGCAGTGCGGGTAGCTGTGCTCGTAGGCGATGTGCTTGAAGAGCAGGCCGCGGGCGTCGAGGTCGGCGGTCAGCTTCTCGTCGGCCTTCTTGAAGAAGACGCCGCCGACCAGCGGGACCTCCTCCTCGAAGGTGCCGTCGGGGCGGACCGGGTTCACGACGGGCAGGCCGTACGCGCGGCAGACCGCGAGGTCGTCGGCGCCGAAGGCGGGGGACTGGTGGACCAGACCCGTGCCGTCCTCGGTCGTGACGTACTCGGCGTTGACGACGTAGTGGGCCGGCTCGGGGAACTCGACCAGGGAGAACGGGCGCTCGTACGTCCAGCGCTCCATCTCCTTGCCCGTGAAGGACTCGCCGGTGGCCTCCCAGCCCTCGCCGAGGGCCTTCTCCAGCAGCGGCTGGGCGACGACGAGGTGCTCCTCGCCGTTCGTGGCGACGACGTAGGTGACCTCAGGGTGCGCGGCGACCGCCGTGTTGGACACCAGGGTCCAGGGGGTGGTCGTCCACACCAGGAGGGCGGCGCGGCCGGCGAGCGGGCCGCTCGTCAGCGGGAAGCGGACGAAGACCGAGGGGTCGACGACGGTCTCGTAGCCCTGCGCCAGCTCGTGGTCGGACAGGCCGGTGCCGCAGCGCGGGCACCAGGGGGCCACGCGGTGGTCCTGGGTCAGCAGCCCCTTGTTGAAGATCTCCTTCAGCGACCACCACACGGACTCGATGTACTCGGGGTCCATCGTCCGGTAGGCGTCGTCCAGGTCGACCCAGTAGCCCATCCGGGTCGTGAGCTCGGTGAACGCGTCGGTGTGGCGGGTCACGGACTCGCGGCACTTGGCGTTGAACTCGGCGATGCCGTACGCCTCGATGTCCTGCTTGCCGTTGAAGCCCAGTTCCTTCTCGACGGCGAGTTCGACGGGCAGGCCGTGACAGTCCCAGCCGGCCTTGCGGGCCACGTGGTAGCCGCGCATCGTGCGGAAGCGGGGGAAGACGTCCTTGAAGACGCGGGCCTCGATGTGGTGGGCACCGGGCATGCCGTTCGCGGTGGGCGGGCCCTCGTAGAAGACCCACTCGGGGCGGCCCTCGGACTGCTCCAGGGTCTTGGCGAAGATCTTGCTCTCGCGCCAGAAGTCGAGGACCCCGTGCTCAAGGGCAGACAGGTCGACCTGGGCGGGTACCGGGCGGTATTGCGGCGGTGTGGTCATGAGGCTGAACTCTTCCTCCGGCGGTGTGTCACTTCCGTCCGGAGGGACGAGAACAAGGACTGTTCCCGCGGTACCACCCTCCTTGGCCCCCGAACGCGCCGGTGACCCCCTCATTGGGGTGCGAAGCCGGTTCTAGCGGCCCTGCGGCTCCCTGCGGGATCCGTGCGGGCTTTCTTCCGGCGGCTCCGGGGTGATCCTTCGCGTCGCGCTCGCCCCCGGGCTCTCACCGTCCCCGGGTCGCTCCTGGCTGCGTCCGACGCTACTCGTCCCCATCCATGCCTTTCGCTGGGCCCAGTGTACGGGCCCGGGCGGCGGTCGGCAGACCGGTTTTCGGCGGCGCGGGGGCCGGCAGGGGCCCTCGTACGGGCTCCCGTGCCGGGCCCGCGGGGGCGCCGGGGGTGCCCCGAACGGGCTGACGGGCCGGAAGGGATCCAGGTGGGGCGGGTGGGGCGGATTACGAGGCCCCCTGCTGGGCACAACGGATGCAGGTTGGCCTCGACGGAAGCGTGCCCCGTTGCCGCGGGACTGGAGTCGATTTATCGTTCCGGCACGATTCGCGAGCAAAGATCACAGTATGTGAAGGGGCCGCGTCCATGGTGGCGAAAAAGACCGCCGGGAGTACCGCCGGGAGTACTGCCAGGACGGCTGCCGCATCGGCCGCCGCCGGGGAGGAGCCGGCCAGGAAGGCCTCGACGAAGAGCGCCGCGGACGGGAAGCCGCCGAGCGGAGCGACCGGGAAGGCCGTCGCGAAGAAGGCCGCCAGGAAGGCCGTGGCCGCGAAGACGGCTCCCGCCGCCAAGGCGGCGGCCGCCGGCGCCGAGAACACCACCGCCGTGAAGGCGACGCGGAAGGCCCCGGCCAAGAAGGCCGGAGCCGAGGGGGCGGCGCAGGCCGCGAAGAAGACGGGAGTCCGGAAAGTGGTTGCCAAGAAGAGCAGCGGCGCGGCGAGGAAGACGGCCGCGGCCGCCACGAGCGGACTGCCCAAGACGAGTGTCACGACGGTCACCGAACCGGGCGAGCTCGCCGTACGGCCCGGGGAGGACCCCTGGACCCCCCAGGAGGTCGCGGAGGCCCGCAGCGAGCTCATGACGGAGGTCCTGCGGCTGCGCGCGGAACTCGACGCCTCGGAGGTGGCCATCTCGGGCCTCATGCGCGACTCGGGCGACGGCGCGGGCGACGACCAGGCCGACACGGGCACCAAGAACATCACCCGGGAGTCCGAGCTGGCCCTCGCGGCGAACGCGACCTCGATGCTGGAGCAGACCGAGCGGGCCCTGGAACGCATGGACGCGGGCACCTACGGGCTCTGCGAGAACTGCGGGAAGCCGATCGGCAAGGCGAGGATGCAGGCCTTCCCGAGGGCCACGCTGTGCGTGGACTGCAAGCAGAAGCAGGAGCGCAGGCACTGACTCCGCGGAGGCGCGCGGGCGGCCGGAAAGCGGGCGGGCGGTGGGAGGCCGGCCCGACGGCGGCCTGACGTACCCTCGTGTCTGGTCAGCAAGCCGGTTCGAGCTAGTTCGAGGGACTCACGTGGCAGAGGCGGAGAGCATCATCGGTACGCCGGAGGTCGGGGACGATGCCCAGCCGGAGACCGCTCAGCCCAAGGGGCGCCGGCGGATCGTCGCGCTGCTCGTCGTCGCGGTGCTCGCGTACCTGCTGGACCTCGGCAGCAAGATGGTGGTCGTGGCGAAGCTGGAGCACCAGCCGCCGATCGAGATCATCGGCGACCTGCTGAAGTTCGAGGCGGTCCGCAATCCGGGAGCCGCCTTCGGCTTCGGCGAGGCCTTCACGATCATCTTCACCTGCATCGCGGCCACCGTGATCGTGGTGATCGTCCGGCTGGCACGCAAGCTCTACAGCCTGCCGTGGGCGATCGCGCTGGGCCTGCTGCTCGGCGGTGCGCTGGGCAATCTGACCGACCGGATCTTCCGTTCGCCGGGCGTCTTCCGGGGCGCCGTCGTCGACTTCATCGCACCGGCCCACTTCGCCGTGTTCAACCTCGCGGACACCGCGATCGTGTGCGGCGGCATCCTGATCGTCCTGCTGTCGTTCAAGGGCCTGGACCCGGACGGCACCGTCCACAAGGACTGACAAGGCATACTCGACGGGTGAGTACCAATCCCGAGATCCGCACCCTGCCCGTTCCCGATGGCCTCGAAGGCGAGCGCGTCGACGCCGCCATCGCCCGTATGTTCGGGTTTTCCCGGACGAAGGCGGCCGAACTCGCGGCCGACGGGAAGGTGGCGGTCGACGGAAGCGTCGTCGGGAAGTCCGAGCGCGTCCACGGCGGCGCCTGGCTCGAAGTCGAGATGCCCACGCCGCCGCGCCCGGTCGAGGTCGTCGCCGAGCCGGTCCCCGGCATGGAGATCGTCCATGATGACGACGACATCGTCGTCATCATGAAGCCGGTCGGCGTCGCCGCCCACCCGAGCCCCGGCTGGACCGGCACCACCGTCATCGGCGGGCTCGCCGCCGCCGGCTACCGGATCTCGACCTCCGGCGCGTCCGAGCGCCAGGGCATCGTGCACCGCCTCGACGTCGGCACGTCCGGTCTGATGGCCGTCGCCAAGTCGGAGCGCGCGTACACCTCGCTGAAGAACCAGTTCCGCGAGCGCGTCGTCGACAAGCGCTACCACGCGCTGGTCCAGGGCCACCCGGACCCGATGAGCGGCACCATCGACGCGCCGATCGGCCGGCACCCCAGCGCGGACTACAAGTGGGCCGTGACCCAGGACGGCAAGGCCTCGGTCACGCACTACGACCTGATCGAGGCGTTCCGCGCGGCCTCGCTGCTCGACATCAAGCTGGAGACCGGCCGCACGCACCAGATCCGCGTGCACATGTCCGCGCACCGGCACCCCTGCGTCGGCGACCTCACCTACGGCGCGGACCCGACGGTGGCGAAGCGGCTGGGGCTGACCCGGCAGTGGCTGCACGCGGTGCGGCTCGGCTTCGAGCACCCGGCGGACGGGCAGTGGGTGGAGTTCGAGAGCAACTACCCGGCGGACCTCCAGCACGCGCTGGACGTGATCCGCGCGGAGAGCGAGTGACCTCGCAGGCGGGTTCGGACGCGGCTTCGGCGGCGGCCTCGGAGTCGGCCGGCTTCGAGGTGAGGGTCGCCTCGGGGGAGGCCGACATGGCGGCTTGCTTCGCCGTGCGGACCGAGGTGTTCGTGGTCGAGCAGTCCGTACCGGAGTCGATCGAGTACGACGCGTACGACGCGGGCGCGGTGCACGTGCTGGCCGTGGGCGCGGACGGGCTCCCGCTGGGTACCGGACGGCTGCTGCACGGCGCTGCCGCGCTGGGCAAGACCGGCTCGCCGGAGGTCGGTTCGCTGGGGCGGCTGGCCGTGCGGAAGGTCGCGCGCGGGCTGGGTGTGGGGGTCGCGCTGGTGCGGGCGATCGAGGCGGAGGCCGTCGCCCTCGGGCTGGCCGCCGTGGATCTGGGCGCGCAGACGCACGCGCTCGGCTTCTACGAGCGGCTCGGGTACGTGGCGTACGGGCCGGAGTTCCAGGACGCGGGCATTGCGCACCGGGCGATGCGGCGGGCCCTGCCGTAACCCTGCGGGGCTCGTCCCCCACCCGGCCTTCCCCCGTTCCCCGGGGCCTGCCCTGGCCCCCGCTCGTACAGGTCACAGCACGGCGCTCCGCGCCCGCGCCTCAAACGCCGGCGGGGCTGGAATTGCCCTGCGGGCAACTCGGCCCCGCTTGGCGGACGGCAGCAGCCGAATCCAGCCCCGCCGGCGTTTGAGGCGCCGCCGGAGGCGAACCCGAGCCGCGCCGGCGATCGAGGCGCGGGGTCCTGGGCGGAGCCCCGGGTGCCTGCGCGGCGGGGCACAGCCTTCCGCGGCGAGCGGTGCGGCAGGGTGTGGGGGATGGATCAGCTTGCCCTGCTGTTCGTGCTGCTGCTCGGGGCCGTCGTCAGCGTGCCGTTCGGGGACCGGCTCGGGCTGCCCTCGCCCGTCCTGATGACCATCGGCGGAGCGGTCCTCGCGCTGGTGCCCGCCGTGCCCAACGTCGACATCCCGCCCGAGTACATCCTGCCGCTGCTGCTGCCGCCCTTGCTGTACGCCTCCGCGCAGCGCACCTCCTGGCGGCAGTTCGCCGCCAACGTGCGGCCCATCTTCCTGCTGGCCGTGGCCCTGGTGTTCGTCACCACCGCGGCCGTCGGCTTCGTCGCGCACGCCATCGTGCCCGGGCTGCCGATCGCCGCCGCCGTCGCGCTCGGGGCGCTCGTCGCGCCGCCCGACCCGGTCGCGGCCACCGCCGTGGCGGGATCGCTCGGGCTGCCCCGCCGGATGGTGTCGATCCTGGAGGGCGAGGGGCTCTTCAACGACGTGACCGCCATCGTGCTGTACCACGTGGCCATCGCCGCCGCCGTCAGCGGCAGCTTCTCCTGGCCCGACGCGCTCGGGGAGTTCGTGCTGTCGGCCGTCGTCGCCGTGGCCGTCGGGCTGGCGCTGGGATGGGCCACCAATCGGCTCATGGGGCGGCTCGGCGACGCCACGCTGCAGATCGGTCTGACGCTGCTCGTGCCGTTCGTCTCGTACGTGGTGGCCGAGGAACTGCAGGGTTCGGGGGTGCTGGCCGTGCTGACGACGGCCCTGTTCCTCGCGGAGTACGCGTCCGACGCCGACGACGTGCTGGGGCGGCTGGCCGGGCACACCTTCTGGGAAGTCGTCGACATGCTGGTCACCGGGGTGGCGTTCGGACTGATCGGGTTGGAGCTGCACAACGTCTTCACCGCCGCGACGGGCCGTCCCTGGGAGCTCGTCGGGTGGGCCGCAGCCATCGTCGGCGTGGTGGTCGGCGTGCGGCTGGTGTGGCTGCTGCCGGCCGGCTGGCTCGCCAAGCGGCTGCACTCGCTGCGTGACCTCGACGAGGAGATCCCGCTGAGCTGGCGGGAGAGCGTGGTGATGTGGTGGGCCGGGATGCGCGGGGTGGCCTCGGTGGCGCTCGCGCTGGCGATCCCGTTCAAGACGGATGCCGGCGACCCGTTCCCGGCGCGCGACGAAATCGTCTTCATCGCCTTCGCCGTGATCATGACGACCCTGGTGTGCCAGGGGCTCACCCTGCCGTGGCTGGTGCGGAGGCTGGGGGTGGAGGCCGACGCGGACGCGGAGGCGGAGAGCCGGCGCAGGCTCGCGATCCGCGCCGCGAAGGCCGCGAAGCGGCGGCTGAAGGAGATCGAGGAGGTCGAGGAGCTGCCGGAGGACCTGGTCGAGCTGCTGCAGCGGCGCGCGTACGACGTGGGCGCCAGGATCAGCCCCGACATGGTCGACGAGGAGCGGCGGGAGGCGTACGCGAAGCGGGTGGAGCGGCTCCGGGACATCCAGCGGATCCAGCGCGAGATGATGTCGGCGGCCCGGCACGAAGTGCTCTCCGCCCGCAGCGAGCCCGGCGCCGATCCGGAGATCGTCGACCAGGTCCTGCGCCACCTGGACGTGCGGAGCCTGCGGAGTCCGTAGGGGGCGCAGGCTCCTGCGGAGTCCGTAGGCGTCGCGTTCCGCTCAGTTCCGGCGGAGCAGCGCGCGCAGGAAGCGGACGTACGGGCTCCAGCGGGCGGGGCGGGCGAGGGCGCCGGTGCAGGCGAGCTCCGCGCGGTCCAGGCAGTCCTCCAGCACGGCGTCGTGCAGCGGGCGGTAGACGAGCGGCCAGGTCGCGCGGGCCGGACCGGTGGCGCGCATCGCGAGCGTGTGGCGCAGCACGGTGCGGTCCTCGTCGACGGGCAGTACGACGAACTCGTGGAAGCCGTGGAAACCGCGCGGCCCGGTGAACGTGCAGCGGATCCAGGTGCCGGGCACGTACGCCGTGATCGTGTAGCGGACCGGGCCGTGGCCGCCGGCCGAACCGACCGTCAGGCCGCGGTCGAAGCGCACCGCGGGCCAGTCCGCGTGCGGCCAGAGCCGGTCCGCCGGGCCTGCGGAGATCGTGTCGATCAGCGCCCCCACCTCGCTGTCCTTGGCGGTGAGCAGGCGTTCGTGCACGTTGTAGACGGCCATGCGGCATCCTCCCCTGGATATTGGAGATTGGTCTCCAATAATTTGGAGGGTACTCTCTGATTCATGGCCAGACCACCCCGCTTCGACAGCGACCAGATCCTCGACGCCGCCGTCCGCCTCGCAGCCGCCGCCGGACCGGGCGGCGTCACCATGTCCGCCGTCGCCCAGGCGATCGGCGCGCCCAGCGGATCCGTGTACCACCGCTTCTCCGGACGCCCGGCCCTCCTCGCCGAGGTGTGGCTGCGGACCGTCGAGCGGTTCCAGGAGGGCTGGGTCGACGCGCTCCACGGCGATCCCGACCCGTGCCGGGCCGCCGTCGCGGCCGCCCGGCACGTGGTCTCCTGGAGCCGGGCCCATCCGGAGGAGGCCTCGCTCCTCCTTCACGGTGCCGGGGCATTCGGCGAGTCCGACTGGTCCGAGGAGCACCGGGAGCGGGCGAACACGGGCAACCGCCGTGTCTTCGCCTCCCTCCGCGAGCGCGGCACGGCGCTCGGCGCCGCCGGGGCCCAGGACTGGGAGCGGGTCACCCTGGCCCTCATCGACCTGCCGCTGACCGTGGTGCGCCGGCACCTGCGGGCCGGGGAACCGATGCCTCCGTACGCCGAGGACCTCGCGGAGCGGTGCGCCCAGGCGTTGCTTCAGACCTGATAGCGGTCCGGGGCGAAGAGGTGCAGGTTCGCCGCGATCCAGTCCGAGGTCCGGCGCAGGCCCTCGGGGAGGGAGACCTGCGGCTTCCAGCCCGCCCAGTGCAGGGCGCGCGAGTTGTCCGACAGGAGCCGGTGGACCTCGCTGCCCGAAGGGCGCAGGCGGGCCGGGTCCACCACCACCTCCGCCTCCCGGCCCGAGGCCGTGATCAGCGCCCGGGCCAGGTCGCCGATGGAGATCTCCTCGCCCGTGCCGAGGTTGACCACCTCGCCGAGCGCCCGGTCGCACTCCGCCACCGCGAGGAAGCCCTCGGCCGTGTCCGTCACGTACGTGAAGTCCCGGGTGGGAGTGGTCGAGCCGAGACGGATCTCCCGGGAGCCCGCGTGCAGCTGCGCCAGGATCGTGGGGATCACCGCACGGGCCGACTGGCGCGGGCCGTAGGTGTTGAAGGGGCGGACCACCGTCACCGGGAGGTCGAAGGCGTGGTGGAACGAGAGCGCCATCATGTCCGCGCCGATCTTCGAGGCGGAGTACGGGGACTGCGGCTGGAGCGGGTGGCTCTCGGAGATGGGCGCGGTGAGGGCCGTTCCGTAGACCTCGCTCGTGGAGGTGTGCACCAGGCGGCGCACGCCGTGGCGGCGGCAGGCCTCCGCCATGTTCTCCGTGCCCGTCACGTTCGTCTGCACGTACGCGCCCGGCGAGGCGTAGCTGTACGGGATGCCGATCAGGGCCGCCAGGTGGAAGACGGTGTCGCAGCCCGCCACCGCGTCACCGACCCGGCCCGCGTCACGCACGTCGCCCGCCCACATCTCCACCGGGCCGCCGGGGTCGGCCAGGTAGCGGGCCAGGTGGCCCTTCTCGGCGTACGGCTTGTAGTGCACGAAGGCGCGCACCCGCGCCCCGCGCGCCACCAGCAGGTCGACGAGGGTCGAACCGATGAATCCCTCGGCTCCTGTGACCAGGACGGTGCGGTCGGCCCAGCTGTCGTTCGTCGGGATGTTCATACGCGCTCCAGGGTCGGAAGGGGAAGGGGGAAGCCGGCCACGCGCAGGACCTCCGCGGCCAGCAGTTCGGCGGCCCGCGCGTGCGGGCCGGGGTCGGCGGCGCCGGCCATCGCCGACAGCCGGGCCGGGTCGGCCAGCAGCGGGCCCACCAGCTCGGCGAGGCGCTCGGCGGTGGCCTCCGCGTCGGGCAGCAACAGCCCCGCGCCCGCGTCGGACAGCACCCGCGCGTTGTGGGTCTGGTGGTCGCCCGGGGCGTGCGGGTAGGGGACGAGGACCGACGGGACGCCCGTCGCCGCCAACTCCGCCACCGTCGCCGAACCCGCCCGGCACACCACCAGGTCGGCCGCCGCGTACACCAGGTCCATCCGGTCCAGGTACGGCACGGCCCGCGCGATCCGCTGCCCGCCCGACGCGGCGAGATCGGCCACCGTGTCCGGCAGGGCCGCCGGGCCCGTCTTGACCAGCAGTTGCACGTCGTCCCGCCACTGCCAGAGCCCGGCCAGCCCGGCCGCGGCCCTGGTCAGCCGGACCGCGCCGAGGCTGCCGCCGTTGAAGACGACCAGGCGCCGCCCGTCGGGAACCCGCAGCGCCCGCCGCGCCTCGGTGCGCAGCGCCGCCCGCCGCGGCCGGGAGAGTTCCGCGAGCCCCGACAGGGCCGCCGAGATCGGCATCCCCGTGGTCAGCGCCCGCGCCCCGCCCGCCAGATGCTCCCGGCTGCGGTCGAAGGCCACCGCCACGTGCGGGGTGAGCCGGGCCGCGAACCGGTTGGCCCGGCCGGGCACCGCGTTCGACTCGTGGATCACCGCCGGCAGCCCCGCCAGCCGGGCGCCCAGCACGGCCGGCGCGCTCGGATAGCCGCCCATGCCGACCACGACCTGTGCGCCCTGCGCCCGGATCACGGACCGGGCCTGGTGCGCCGAGTGCAGCAGGGCGGCGGGCAGCAGGTACCGCTTCGCGCCCAGCGCCGGATCGAAGGGGATCATGTCGACGGTGTGCAGGCGGTGGCCGGCGCCCGGGATCAGCTCGGTCTCCAGCCCCCGCTCGGTGCCGATGAACGAGACCACGGCGCCCGGGACGGCCGCGCGCAGCGCCTCGGCGAGGGCGAGCCCCGGATAGATGTGGCCACCGGTGCCGCCCGCACCGATCACGACGGAGAGTGTGGTTCGAGTGCTCATGGCCGCACCCTCCCGGTGTGCCCTAAGAAGGTTCTAAGAGGTTCACATCACCGGGTTTGGCAGGCTTTGCCCCATGAGCGCGCAGCGGATTCTGGTGGTCGACGACGAACCCGAGGTGAGGGCCGCCGTGGAGGACGGCCTCGCCGTCGAGGGGTACGAGGTGCGGGGAGCGGCGGACGGGCTCGCCGCGCTGTCCGAGGTGGCGGGCTGGGAGCCGGACGCCGTCGTCCTGGACGTGATGATGCCGGTGCTCGACGGGCTCGGGGTGTGCCGGCAGCTGCGCGCGATGGGGGACCGTACGCCCGTACTCGTCCTGACCGCGCTCGATTCCGTCAGCGAACGGGTCGACGGGCTGGAGGCGGGGGCCGACGACTACCTCGTCAAACCGTTCGCACTGGACGAGCTGGTCGCCCGGGTACGGGCGCTGCTGCGGCGGGCCGCGCCGGAGCCGGCGGGCGGCGCCCCGCTCGCCTTCGGCGATCTCGAACTGGACCCGGAGACCCGCACCGGGCGGCGGGGCGGGCGGCCGCTGGAGTTCAGCCGCACCGAGGCCGCGCTGCTGGAGCTGCTGCTGCGGCACCCCGGGCAGGTGCTGCCGCGCGAGCTGATCCTGGAGCTGGTGTGGGGGCGGGACTTCGGGCCGGACTCCAACTCCCTCGCGGTGTACGTCGGCTACCTGCGCCGGAAGCTGGAGGCCGCGGGCGAGCCGCGGCTGGTCCACACCGTGCACGGGGTCGGCTACCGGCTGGACGCGGTGTGAGCGGGGGCCGGCGGCGGCTCGGGGGCGTCTGGCGCAGGCGGCGGCCGCTGCGGACCAGGCTGGCGCTGGCCGTCACCGCGGCGGTGGCGTTCGTGGCCGTCGGGGTGTGCGCGGCCGCCTACCTCGTCGTACGGTCCGCGCTGTACGAGCAGCTCGACCTCAGCCTCACCCAGTCCGCCCGGCTCGCCGCCCAGCGCAACCCGGGCGAGCCGGCGGGCACCCTCGCGGGGGAGTGCCGGTTCCTGGCCGCCCCCGCCTGCGCGGAGGTGGTGGCGGCCGACCCGGCCGACGATCCGCAAAGGCCCGGGCAGCTCCCCGTGGCCCCGGCCGCGCGGGAGGTCGCGGCCGGGGAACGGGCCCCGTACCACACGAACATCGCGGTGGCCGGTCACCCCGCGCGGATGCTCACCACCGACTACGCCAAGGGGCGTGCGCTGCAGGTGGCGCTGCGGGCGGACACCGTCGAGGCCGGCATCGAGGAGGCCTCCCGGTGGCTCCTGCTGACGGCGGCGGCCGGGGTACTGCTGGCCGCCGTACTGGGGTACTGGGTGTCCCGGACCGGGCTCGCGCCGGTGACCCGGCTGACCGCGACGGCCGAGCGGATCGCGGCGACGAGGGACCCCCGGCACCGGATCGAACTGCCCCCGCCCGGCAGGGAGGACGAGATCACGCGGCTCGCCGGGAGCTTCAACACCATGCTCGGCGAGCTGGAACAGTCCGTCACCGCCCAGCGGCGGCTCGTCGCGGACGCCTCGCACGAACTGCGGACCCCGCTGACGGCCCTGCGGACCAACGCGGAGCTGCTGGCGAGGGCCGAGCGGCTGACCGACGCCCAGCGGGAGCGGGCGTCGGCCGCGCTGGGGCGGCAGCTGCGGGAGGTGACGGGGCTGGTGAACGACCTGATCGAACTGGCCCGGGACGAGGAGCCGACGCCGCTGGTCGAGCGGGTACGGCTGGACGCGGTGGTGGAGCGGTGCGTGGAGGGGGCGCGGGCGCACTGGCCCGGCGTGCCGTTCGTGGTGCGGACGGAGGCGGTGGTGGTCGCCGGGGTGCCGGCGCGGCTCAGCCGGCTGCTGTCCAATCTGCTCGACAACGCGGCGAAGTTCAGTCCCGGGGGTACGCCGGTGGAGGTGGACCTGGCTCACGGTTCCGGCGTGCCGGAGGTGACGGTACGGGACCACGGGCCGGGGATCGCGGCGGAGGACCTGCCGTACGTCTTCGACCGGTTCTACCGGGCGGGGGCGGCGCGGGCCCTGCCGGGGTCGGGGCTGGGGTTGGCGATGGCGCGGCAGATCGCGCGGGCGCACGGGGCGGAGCTGGTTGCCGAGGCGGCGCCGGGGGGTGGGGCGCTGTTCCGTGTCGTCTTCCCCGCCGCCCCCACCTGACCGCCCTTCCCGGGGCTCCGCCCCGCACCCCGCGAGGGGCCGTCTGGGCCGCCCCCGGCCCCCGGGTCCTCAATCGCCGGACGGGCTGATGTGCCTCCGGCGGCGCCTCAAACGCCGGCGGGGCTGGATTGGCTGCCGCCGTCCGTCAGGCGCGGCGGGTCTGCCCGGAGGGCGCGGCCATCTCAGCCTCGCCGGCGTTTGAGGCGCGGGGTCCGGGGCGGAGCCCCGGGGAACGGTGGAAGGGCGGGTAGGGGACCGGCTCCGCGCAGCGGCACCCTGCCAGAGCCGGGCCGCAGGGTGGGCCGTCGGGGCCGGGCCGTTGAGCACCGGCGTTCGCTCTGCGGGGGCGCGCAACCGGCCCCGACGGCGCGGGGTGTCAGGGGGCCGGGTCCGGAGGGGCCAGGCGGGGGAGGGCGTCGGGGTGGTGGGTGGAGAGCCAGGTGATCAGCTGTTCGCGGATCGTGCAGCGCAGCGTCCAGACGTCGGCGGAGTCCTTCGCGGTCGCCGTCGCCCGGATCTGGATGGTGTGCGGTGTGGTGTCCGTCACCACGAGGGCCCAGGCGCGGCCGTCCCACTCCGGGATGTCGGGCAGCAACCGCTCCAGGTGGTCCCGCAGCAGCGGGACCGGCGCGCCGTGGTCCAGGTGGAGGTAGACCGTCCCGGTCATCTCCGCGCCGCCGCGCGACCAGTTCTCGTACGGCTTGCTCGTGAAGTACGACACCGGCATCGTGATGCGGCGCTCGTCCCAGGTGCGGACGGTGAGGAAGGTCAGCGTGATCTCCTCGACCGTGCCCCACTCCTTGTCGACGACCACCGTGTCGCCGATGCGGACGGTGTCGCCGAAGGCGATCTGGAGGCCGGCGAAGAGGTTGCCCAGCGCGGCCTGGGCCGCGATGCCCGCGACGATGCCGAGGACGCCCGCCGAGGCCAGCATCGAGGCGCCGACCGCCCGCATCTGGGGGAAGGTCAACAGCATGCTCGCGACGGCGACCACGATCACCACCGCGCTGACCACCCGGTGGATCAGCGTGACCTGGGTGCGGACCCGGCGGACCCGGGCCTCGTCCGCGGCCGCCCGGGCGTAGCGCGCGTACACCGAGTCGACGGCGGCCGTCGCGATGCGGACCGCCAGCCAGGCCACCGAGGCGATCAGCACCAGGTTGAGGACGCTGCCGACGACGAAGGCGTGGTCGGGAAGGATCCCGGCCTGCCGGTAGGCGCCTCTGAGCAGCGAGGCGCAGAGCACCACCTGGAAGGGCAGTCGGCAGTGGCGCAGCAGACCCCAGAGCGGGGTTTCGGGGTGCCGGTCGGCCGCCCGGCGGAGCACCAGGTCGGCGGCCCAGCCCGCGATCAGGGTGACCGCCAGCGAGCCGCCGAGGACCGCCGCGGGACGCAGAACGCTCTCGATCTCCATGGGGGAGAACGTATCGGGAAGGCGCGCGGGCGAACTGGCACGATGGGGGCATGAACATCATGCTTTTCCACTCGACGTACGGGCTGCGGCCCGCGGTGCACGCGGCGGCCGACCGGCTGCGCGCGGCCGGGCACCAGGTCCAGGTGCCGGACCTCTTCGAGGGGCGCACCTTCGAGACCGTCGAGGAGGGCATGGCCCACCGGGACGAGATCGGCCGTGACGAGCTGCTCAAGCGCGCGGTGCTGGCCTCCGCGCCCCACTCCGACCAGGGGCTGGTGTACGCGGGCTTCTCCTTCGGCGGTTCCGTGGCGCAGCACCTGGCGATGGCCGACGAGAAGGCGCGCGGCCTGCTGCTCCTGCACGGGACGGCGGACCTGGAGGAGGACGCCTCGGTGGACGAGCTGCCCGTCCAGTTGCACATCGCGGACCCGGACCCCTTCGAGCCGCACGACTGGCTGACGGCCTGGTACCTGCGGATGCAGCGGGCCGGGGCCGACGTGGAGGTCCACAGCTACCCGGGCGCCGGGCACCTGTTCACCGACCCGGGGCTGGACGACTACGACGCCGAGGCCGCCGAGCAGACCTGGAAGGTCGCCCTGGCGTTCCTGGATTCCCTGTAGGCCCTGCGGGTTCTGTGGGTCCAGTGGGTCCAGCGGGTCCTGTGGGGAAATTTCTGCGAAAAGGTGCGGGGCACGGGTCGGCGTTCGCCGGTCCGTGCCCCGCACCCGTGTTCACGCGGCCGGGGTTCAGCCCGCCCGGTAGGCGGTCCAGCTGCTCTTCATGCGGGCCACCTGGCCCGCGGTGAACTGGTACATGCAGGAGTCGTACGTGTAGTCCATGAAGTTGTGGATCGGGTCCACGCCCGGCTTGCTGGTGCAGCTGTCGCGGCCGGTCGGGCACTCGTAGGCCGCGGTCTTCTCGGCCGGGGTGTCGGAGACGTAGTCGCCGTTGCCGTTACAGCCGCCCTGGAAGGTGTGGTACAGCCCCATCCAGTGGCCGACCTCGTGGGTCGCGGTGTCGCCCTCGTTGTAGTTGGTGGCGGAGCCGCCCGGCAGGGAGGTGTCGAGCACGACCACGCCGTCCATGTTGGGGGCGGAGTTGTAGGACGTCGGGAAGGTCGCCCAGCCGAGCAGGCCGCCGCCGAGGTTGGCGGTGTAGAAGTTCAGCGCGCCGGCGCCGCCCTTGCGCAGGGTCGTCTTCATGTCCTTCTCGGCCTGCGAGCCGTCGGTCAGGTTGTACCAGGTGGCGTTGTCCGTGTAGTCGGTGCCCGCCAGCGTGAACTGGAAGTTGGTGTTCACGTTCCCGGTGCCCTGGCCGCCGTAGGCGGCGTTGAGGACCGAGATCTGGTTGTTGATCTGGGTGGACGTCAGCTTTCCGGTGGTGCCGGAGTGCACCACGTGGACGTACACCGGGATGGTGACGACGGCCTCGGCGGCGGCCAGGCCGCGCTGGGGCTGGTTCTTCAGCGCCTTGTCGAGCTTCGCCTTCATGTCGGCGTCCATGGCCTTGGCCTGGGCGTCGGTGAGCTCGTTGGGGTCGGCGGCGTGCTGCTCCTTGGGGCGGGCGGCACGGGCGTTGGCGGCGATGCCGGATTCCTGGGCGCACGCCTCGGCGGGGGACTTGGCGGCGGCCAGGGTGGTGGGGGCGGCGAGCGGGGTGAACGCCAGGGTTCCGGCCAGGACCGCCGTGCCCATCAGGCGGCGGCGAAGAAGGGGGGATATGCGGGCGACAGCGCGCACGTGTGCTCCTCGCGTGGGGGGGGATTGGCGTGAAGGATCTTCTCCACGTTGGCGGGAAGCTTATGTGTTCATGACATGCAGGGGTCAAGACCCTTGCGTAAAAGATTTGTTGCATGTGATGACAGAGGGGCGCCTGGTCTGCACCAGACGCCCCTCTGCGGCGTAAAATTGACGGTCAGTCAGTTATTTTGTCCGGAAATCCTGTGGTGGCCGGCGAGTCAGCGGACCGGCTGCCACACCCGCTCCACCTTCTGGGTCCCGTTGAGCGTCCGGTACGAGCGCTCCCACGCGGACGTGGCGTCCTGGCGCCGCTTGTCCGAAACCGCGTAGTAGTCCATCTGCGAGCGCTCGGCCGTCACGTCGAGGACGCCGTAGCCGTGGGAGTCCATGTCCAGCCACTTCACGTGCCAGTTGGCGGCCTTGATGGCAGCCTCCGCGACCAGCGAGGCGGTGTCCGCCGGCACGTGCAGGATGTCGTCGATGTTGTCGGAGGTCACCGAGGTGACGACGAACTCCGTGGCCGCCGTGCCCGAACCCGGGTACGTGGCCATGTTCACCGGCACCTCGTTCGCCCACGCCATGTGGATGTCGCCGGTCAGGAACACCGTGTTCTTGATGTTCCGGTCCTTCAGGTGGCCGAGCAGTTCCTTGCGGTCGTCCGTGTAGCCGTCCCACTGGTCCACGTTGATCGCTATGCCGCCCTCGGGGAGGCCCAGCAGCTTCGTCAGCGGCCCCAGCAGGTGCGCGGGCAGCGAGCCGAAGGCCACCGGCGAGATCATCACCGAGGTGCCGACCAGCTTCCAGGTCGCGTTCGAGTTCGCGAGCCCCGCCTTCAGCCAGTCCAGCTGGGCGCGCCCGGTGATGGTGCGCTCCGGGTCGTCCACCGAACCGCTGCCGACCTTGACCTGCTGCGAGCGGAACGAGCGCAGGTCGAGCAGGTGCAGATCGGCGAGGGTGCCGAAGCGCAGCCGCCGGTAGACGGTGCCGGCGATGGAGGCGCGTACGGGCATCCACTCGAAGTAGGCCTGCTTGGCGACGGCCGCGCGGGCCGCCCACTCGCCCTCGGCGCCGGGCGTGTGGTTCTCGGCGCCGCCCGACCAGGCGTCGTTCGCGAACTCGTGGTCGTCCCAGATGGCGACGATCGGGTGGGCGTGGTGCAGGGCCTGGAGGTCGGCGTCCGTCTTGTAGTTGCCGTGCCGGGTGCGGTAGTCGGCGAGCGAGAGGATCTCGTGCTTCGGCTCGTGCCGGCGCACCACGTACTTGTCCTCCGGGTAGCCCCCGGTCTGGTACTCGTAGATGTAGTCGCCCAGGTGCAGGACCGCGTCCAGGTCGGTACGGGCGGCCAGGTGGCGGTACGCGGAGAAGTAGCCGGACTCCCAGTTGGCGCAGGAGACCACGCCGAAACGGACCCCGGCCGTGGTGACGTCGTGCCCCGCCGTGGTCCGGGTGCGGCCCGCGGGGGAGACGGTGGTGCCGGCGGTGAACCGGTACCAGTACGCGGTCTGCGGCTGGAGTCCGCGCACGTCCACCTTGACCGTGTGGTCGGTGGCGGCGCTCGTGGAGGTCGTGCCACTGGCGACGACCCGGGAGAAGGCCTTGTCCGCGGCCACCTCCCAGCTCACCGAGGTGGCGGGGCCGAGCCCGGAGCCGGGCACGGCCTCGGGGGTCGGGGTGACGCGGGTCCACAGCAGGACCCCGTCGGGCAGCGGGTCTCCGGAGGCGACGCCGTGCAGGAACGCGGGCGCGCCCGCGGCGGCGTGGGCGGCGGGGGCGCCCAGTGTGGCGGCCATCGGGGCGAGGGCGGCCGTGGCGGCCGCGGCGAGGACGACCGTACGGCGGCGGGGGTTCGCGGCGTCGGCGGGGTGCTCGGAGGAGGAATCGAGAAGACTGGTCACGGATGATCACATTACTGACGGGTAGGCCGTCCGTACCATCCCCCGAAAGGCAACGGACGGGCGAACTCTGGGAGTTCACCCGCCCGTGTTGCCGGACATCATCCGGACATCATCCGCGAAACGGCTCGAATCAGCCGGCGATGGCCTTGTCGATCGCCGCCGTGAACTGGTCCGCCGTCTGCGGGGTCTCGATCTTCTTGCCGTCCATCTTCAGCGTCGGCGTGCCCTGGACACCGCTCTTGTCGAAGACCTTGGACATCTCGATCGCCCAGCGGTCGTAGGTGCCGCCCTCGACCGCCTTCTTGAACTCGGCGTTGCCCTTGAGCGCCGGGACCTGGTCCGCGACCTTCAGCAGGTACTCGTCCTTGGCGAACTTGTCGTCCTTCTCCTCCGGGTGGTTCTCCGCGGAGTACAGGGCCGACTTGTACTCCAGGAACGCCTCGGGGCTGACGTTGAGGGCCGCGCCCAGCGCGCTCAACGCGTTCTTCGCGCCGGTGCCGCCGAAGCCCTTGTCCAGGAAGGTGGCGCCGATGAACTGGATCTTGTACTTGCCCGCGTCGACGTCCTTCTTGATCTGCGAGCCGGAGGTCTGCTCGAACTGCGCGCAGACGGGGCAGCGCGCGTCCTCGTAGAGCTCCAGGGTCTTCTTGGCGTCGGCCTTGCCGATGACGACGGTCGTGCCGTTGTCCCCGGTGGTGTTCTTCGGCGCGACCAGGGCCGCGTCGGCGGCCTTCTCCCACTCCGAGGGCTGGTTCGCCTTGACGACCGCGTAGCCGATGCCGCCGGCCAGCGCGAGGGCGGCGACGACGGCGCCCGCCACGATCACCTGGCGGCGCGCCTTGTCCTTCTTGGCCTGCTTCTCGCGCTCGATGCGCAGCTTCTCGCGGGCCGCCGCCTTGTTCGCCTGGCTGTTGCGTGCACTCATCGTGATCTCCGTGGGGTGTGACATGGGAAGGGGTGGACTGCCGTACGTGTCTCAGGCGCGCGCGAACGCGCCGGGTACGGGAGGCCCCCGCCGTCCCACGGAGTGCGCGGGGAACCGCGTACGGGCCCCCACGCCGGGGAGGGCCGGCCGCGACGGCCGCGGCTTCGGCCCGACGGACCCCGCCGCCCCGGCCGCGGCCAGCGACAGGGGTCGGAACGCGAAGGCGGCCACCGCCCGCAGCAGCCGGCCCAGCGCCCGCTCGCCGCGGTGCAGCCACGCGGCGGCCAGCAGCCCGACCGAGACGTGCGCGCCGAGCAGCAGCCAGGGGGCCCACGGCCCGGGCGACGCGAGGAGCGCGGCCGGATCGGCGGCGGGCCCGGTCACCCCGGTCAGCGCCCCGCCCACGGGGGTGCCGCCGCACAGCGCGTCCAGGCCCAGGGCGCGCAGCGGGCCCGCGACCGGGCCGCCCGCGGCGCCGTAGCAGACGTGCTGTCCGGAGGTGAAGACGGTGTCGGCGGCCAGCTCCAGCGGCACGAGCAGCCCGGCGATGGAGCCGAAGCCCCGCTCGCGCCCGGCGAGCGCGTAGGCGAGCCCGAACACGGCGGCGAAGGCCCCGACGACCGGCGCGGGCGGCAGCGGGACCCGGGACATGAGGACGTGCGAGCCGGCCGAGAGCAGCACGACGAGCGCGCTGAACAGCGCGGCCCGCAGCCCCCGGAGTCTCACCCCTGATATGTCCATCGCCGCGAGTCTGTCACGTGAGTCTGTGAACGCGGGCCGGAGGTCGGACCTACGGCGTGATGCGGCCGTTGCGGAAGAGGTCCACGAAGATCTGGTGGTCCGACCGCGCGCGGGCCCCGTAGGCGTGGGCGAAGTCCACGAGCAGCTCCGCGAAGCCCTCCTCGTCGGCGGCGATCGCCGCGTCGATGGCCCGCTCGGTGGAGAAGGGCACCAGCGACTGACCGCTTTCCGCCTCGTCGGCGGAGGCGTGCATGGTGGCCGTGGCCCGGCCGAGGTCCGCGACCACCGCCGCGATCTCCTCCGGGTCGTCCAGGTCGGACCAGTCCAGGTCCACCGCGTACGGGGAGACCTCCGCGACCAGCTGCCCGGAGCCGTCCAGCTCCGTCCAGCCCAGCCACGGGTCGGCGTGCGCCTGGAGGGCGCGCTGCGAGATCACCGTGCGGTGGCCCTCGTGCCGGAAGTACTCCCGCACCGCCCGGTCCGTGATGTGCCGGGAGACGGCCGGGGTCTGCGCCTGCTTGAGGTAGATCACGACGTCGTTCTCCAGGGCGTCGCTGTGCCCCTCCAGCAGGATGTTGTAGGAGGGCAGGCCGGCCGAGCCGATGCCCACGCCCCGGCGACCCACCACGTCCTTGACCCGGTAGGAGTCCGGGCGTACGAGGGACTCCTCCGGCAGGGTCTCCAGGTACCCGTCGAAGGCGGCCAGCACCTTGTAGCGGGTGGCCGCGTCCAGCTCGATGGCCCCGCCGCCCTCGGAGAAGCGGCGCTCGTGGTCGCGGATCTCGGTCATCGAGTCCAGCAGGGAGAAGCGGGTGCGGGAGCGGGCGTCGCGCAGGGCGCCCAGCAGGGGCCCCTCGGCGGTGTCGAGGGTGAAGGAGGGGACCTCCTCGTTCTTGGCGCCGATGGCCAGCCGGTGGATGCGCTCGCGGTAGGCGGCCGCGTAGGTCCGCACCAGGGAGCTGATCTGCTCGTCGCTGAGCGCCTTGGTGTAGCCGATCAGGGCGACGGAGGCGGCGAAGCGCTTGAGGTCCCAGGTGAAGGGGCCGACGTAGGCCTCGTCGAAGTCGTTGACGTTGAAGATCAACCGACCGTTGGAGTCCATGTAGGTGCCGAAGTTCTCGGCGTGCAGGTCACCGTGGATCCACACCCGGCCCGTGCGGTCGTCCAGGTAGGGTCCGCCGTGCCGCTCGCGCTCCAGGTCGGCGTAGAAGAGGCAGGCCGTGCCCCGGTAGAAGGCGAAGGCCGAGGCCGCCATCTTGCGGAATTTGACCTGGAAGGCGGCGGGGTCGGCGGCGAGCAGCTCACCGAAGGCGGTGTCGAACACATCGAGTATCTGCTCGGCGCGCTGCTCGTCGGTCGTCTCGGGAACCGCCATGGCGGATGCCTCCTGGTGCACGGGGTGGTACGGGTTCTGACCGACTGGACGTCGGACACGTGTTCCTGGTTCTGCAACGCCCGACCGTATCTCTCCGTGCCCCGGAAGTGTCACTCGTGGGACGTAGGATTCATAGCTGCCGCCCCTCTCGCCCCCGGAGGCCCCCACCGTGTCAAAGACGCCGTTCACGCACCTGCACGTCCACACCCAGTACTCGCTGCTGGACGGTGCCGCACGGCTCAAGGACATGTTCGCGGCGTGCAACGAGATGGGCATGACGCACATCGCCATGTCCGACCACGGCAACCTGCACGGGGCGTACGACTTCTTCCACACCGCCCAGAAGTCCGGGATCACGCCGATCATCGGCATCGAGGCGTACGTGGCGCCCGAGTCCCGGCGCAACAAGCGGCGCATCCAGTGGGGCCAGCCGCACCAGAAGCGGGACGACGTCTCCGGTTCCGGCGGTTACACGCACAAGACGATCTGGGCGGCGAACGCCACCGGCCTGCACAACCTCTTCCGGCTGTCCTCCGACGCGTACGCCGAGGGCTGGCTCACCAAGTGGCCGCGCATGGACAAGGAGACCATCTCCAAGTGGTCGGAGGGCCTGATCGCCTCCACCGGCTGCCCCTCCGGCGAGCTCCAGACCCGACTGCGCCTCGGCCAGTTCGACGAGGCCCTGAAGTCGGCCTCCGAGTACCAGGACATCTTCGGCAAGGACCGGTACTTCCTGGAGCTGATGGACCACGGCATCGAGATCGAGCGCCGGGTCCGCGACGGCCTGCTGGAGATCGGCAAGAAGCTCGGCATCCCGCCGCTGGTGACGAACGACTCCCACTACACCTACGCGAGCGAGGCCGGCGCCCACGACGCCCTGCTCTGCATCCAGACCGGCAAGAACCTCTCGGACCCGGACCGCTTCCGCTTCGACGGCTCCGGCTACTACCTGAAGTCCACGGACGAGATGTACGCCATCGACTCCTCGGACGCCTGGCAGGAGGGGTGCGCCAACACGAAGCTGGTCGCGGACCAGATCGACACCGAGGGCATGTTCAAGTTCCGGAACCTGATGCCGAAGTTCGACATCCCGGACGGCCACACCGAGGTCAGCTGGTTCCGCGAGGAGACCATGCGCGGCATGCACCGCCGCTACCCCGGGGGCATCCCGGACGACCGGATGAAGCAGGCCGAGTACGAGATGGACACCATCATCTCGATGGGCTTCCCGGGCTACTTCCTCGTGGTCGCCGACTTCATCATGTGGGCCAAGAACCAGGGCATCGCCGTGGGCCCCGGCCGAGGCTCCGCGGCCGGCTCGATCGTCGCGTACGCCATGGGCATCACCGACCTCGACCCGCTCACGCACGGCCTGATCTTCGAGCGCTTCCTCAACCCCGAGCGCGTCTCCATGCCCGACGTCGACATCGACTTCGACGAGCGTCGGCGCGTCGAGGTGATCAGGTACGTCACCGAGAAGTACGGCCAGGACAAGGTCGCCATGATCGGCACCTACGGCACCATCAAGGCCAAGAACGCGATCAAGGACTCCGCGCGCGTCCTCGGCTACCCGTACGCCATGGGCGACCGGCTCACCAAGGCCATGCCCGCCGACGTCCTCGGCAAGGGCATCCCGCTCTCCGGCATCCTCGACCCCTCGCACCCCCGCTACGGCGAGGCCGGCGAGATCCGCGGGATGTACGAGAACGAGCCCGACGTGAAGAAGGTCATCGACACCGCCCGCGGCGTCGAGGGCCTGGTCCGCCAGATGGGCGTGCACGCCGCCGGCGTGATCATGTCCAGCGAGACGATCACCGACCACGTGCCCGTCTGGGTGCGGCACACCGACGGCGTCACCATCACCCAGTGGGACTACCCGAGCTGCGAGTCGCTCGGCCTGCTGAAGATGGACTTCCTGGGCCTGCGCAACCTCACGATCATGGACGACGCCGTCAAGATGGTGAAGGCCAACAAGGGGATCGACATCGACCTCCTGGCCCTCCCGCTCGACGACCCCAAGACCTTCGAGCTGCTCGGCCGCGGTGACACCCTCGGCGTCTTCCAGTTCGACGGCGGGCCCATGCGCTCCCTGCTGCGCCTGATGAAGCCCGACAACTTCGAAGACATCTCCGCCGTGTCGGCCCTGTACCGGCCGGGCCCGATGGGCATGAACTCGCACACGAACTACGCCCTGCGCAAGAACAAGCAGCAGGAGATCACCCCGATCCACCCGGACCTGGAGAAGCCCCTCGAAGAGGTGCTCGCGGTCACCTACGGCCTGATCGTCTACCAGGAGCAGGTGCAGAAGGCCGCCCAGATCATCGCCGGCTACTCGCTCGGCGAGGCCGACATCCTGCGCCGCGTGATGGGCAAGAAGAAGCCCGAGGAACTCGCGAAGAACTTCACGATCTTCCAGGAGGGCGCCCGGAAGAACGGCTACACCGACCAGGCCATCCAGGCCCTCTGGGACGTCCTGGTGCCCTTCGCCGGCTACGCCTTCAACAAGGCGCACTCCGCCGCGTACGGCCTGGTCTCCTACTGGACCGCCTACCTCAAGGCGAACTACCCCGCCGAGTACATGGCAGGGCTCCTCACCTCGGTCAAGGACGACAAGGACAAGTCCGCGATCTACCTGAACGAGTGCCGCCGCATGGGCATCAAGGTGCTCCCGCCGAACGTGAACGAGTCGGAGCCCAACTTCGCCGCCCAGGGCGACGACGTGATCCTCTTCGGCCTCACCGCCGTCCGCAACGTCGGCCAGAACGTCGTCGAGTCGATCATCAAGACCAGGAAGGCCAAGGGGAAGTTCTCCTCCTTCCCCGACTTCCTCGACAAGGTCGAGGCCGTGGTCTGCAACAAGCGGACCGTCGAGTCGCTGATCAAGGCCGGCGCCTTCGACGAGATGGGCCACACCCGCAAGGGGCTGGTCGCCCACCACGAATCCATGATCGACAACGTGGTCGCCGTCAAGCGCAAGGAGGCCGAGGGTCAGTTCGACCTGTTCGGCGGAATGGGTGACGAGGGCGGCGGCGACGAGCCCGGCTTCGGGCTCGACGTGGAGTTCTCCGACGTCGAGTGGGAGAAGTCCTACCTGCTCGCCCAGGAGCGCGAGATGCTCGGCCTCTA
Source organism: Streptomyces sp. NPDC001717 (assembly GCF_042892775.1). NCBI lineage: Bacteria > Bacillati > Actinomycetota > Actinomycetes > Kitasatosporales > Streptomycetaceae > Streptomyces > Streptomyces sp. NPDC001717. The sequence continues at coordinate 66,655 of NZ_JBIAUK010000005.1, forward strand.
CGTCTCCGACCACCCGCTCTTCGGCCTGGAGCACGTCCTCTCCGACAAGACGGACGCCGGCATCTCCCAGCTCACCGGAGGCGAGCACTCCGACGGCGCCGTCGTCACCATCGGCGGCATCATCTCCGGCCTCCAGCGCAAGATGACCAAGCAGGGCAACGCCTGGGCCATCGCCACCGTCGAGGACCTGGCCGGCTCCATCGAGTGCATGTTCTTCCCCGCGACCTACCAGCTCGTCTCCACCCAGCTGGTCGAGGACACCGTCGTCTTCGTCAAGGGCCGCCTCGACAAGCGCGAGGACGTCCCGCGCCTCGTCGCCATGGAGATGATGGTCCCCGACCTCTCCTCCGCCGGCACCAACGCACCCGTCGTCCTCACCATCCCGACCGTCAAGGTCACCCCGCCGATGGTGACCCGTCTGGGCGAGATCCTGCGCCACCACAAGGGCAACACCGAGGTACGGATCAAGCTCCAGGGGCCCCGCACCACCACCGTGCTCCGCCTCGACCGGCACCGCGTCCAGCCCGACCCGGCCCTCTTCGGCGACCTCAAGGTGCTGCTCGGACCGTCGTGCCTGGCCGGATGAGGCCGTAGCCGCACACGCGCGAGGGCCTGCCCGGTCGACCGGGCAGGCCCTTTTTCGTCACTGAGCGCGCCGAGCGCGCCGTGTGCGCGTCGGCCGCGGGTCAGTTGTGGCCGAACTTCTTCTGCTTGCTCTTGTGGGCCATGTCCATCGGACTCGGCGACGGGTTCACCGACTCGCCGGATTCCATGGAGCTCTTCGACGGGTCCTGCGAAGAGCGGGCCTGCTGCTTCGCCGGCTGCTTCTGGTTCTTGTTCTTGGCCATGGGGGGAGCCTCCGTGAGGTCTAGGGGCCAGGACCGCCTTCACACTCACACAGCGCCAGAAACCGCGCATTTTGGATCATTACTGCGCGTAGCCGGTAGAACCAAAACTTCCGCCACGCCGATGATCGAGTTCCGGCCGTCAACACCCTTGCGGTCGGGCAGACTCGGGGGACCCGCCGAAGAACTCAGAGGATTCCCCAGGGAAGAGGTGGAACGCGTGGACCGCTGCGTCGTCCTGGTGGACGCCGGCTACCTGCTGGGCGCCGCCGCGAGCCTTCTCGCAGGGGAGCCCTCGCGCTCCCGCATCACCGTCGACCACGCCGCCCTCATCCAGGGGCTGCGCGAACGCGCCGAGGCCGACACCGAGCAGCCCCTGCTGCGCATCTACTGGTTCGACGGCGCACCCGACCGGGTGCCGCAGCCCGAACACCGCCGGCTGCGCGTCATGCCCCGCGTGACCGTCCGGCTCGGCGCCCTGACCCGCAGCGACGGCCGCTGGGCGCAGAAGGGCGTCGACGCGGCCATGCACGCCGAACTCACGGAACTCGCCCGCAACCGGGCCTGCTCCGACGTGGTCCTCGTCACCGGCGACGGAGACCTGCTGCCCGGCCTGATGTCCGCCAAGGAACACGGCGTCGCCGTCCACCTGTGGGCCGTACAGGCTGCCGACGGGGACTACAACCAGTCCGAGGACCTCGTGGCCGAAGCCGACGAACGCCGCGTCCTCGACCGGGCCTGGATCACCCGGGCCGTCCGCGCCAAGGACCTCGCCGGACTCTGCGCCCCGCCGACCGCCCCGCGCCCCGACATCGCCGCGATCCTCTCCGCCCCGCTGCCCGAGGCCGCCCTCGCCGAAGCCGCCCGCAACGGCGCCGCCGCCGGGGACGAGGAGGCCGAAGGGGTTCCCGTACCGGCTCCCGCCACCGGTGGCGGCAAGACCGTACCCACCCCCAAGGACCTCGCCGGAGCCCTGCGCGCCCCCGGACAGCAGGCCGGACCCCCGCCGGCGGCGGCCGGGCAGCACCCCGTCGGCGCACAGCCCGCCGGAAGCGCCCTGCGCTGGTCCTCCGACAAGGGCTGGATCGACCGGTCCGGACCGCTCGGCGAACCCGCCGAGACCGCCTCGCTGCCCACCCTCGCCCAGCTCACCAGCGCCGAACAGCGCTGGGCCGACCGCGAGGAGGACATCACCACCGTCGGCGGAGACCCCTTCGAGGTCGGCCAGGTCTTCGCCCGGCGCTGGATGGAACGGCTCCCCGAGCAGGTGCACCTGCAGAAGCTCGCCACCATGTACCCGCGCATCCCGCACCGCATCGACGGCGAGCTGCTGCGCTACGCCGCCCGGTTCGGACTGCTCGCCCACAAGGACGACCAGATCGACGAGCACGACCGTTACGCCATCCGTGCCGGGTTCTGGCGCGAGATCGACGTGCGCGCCGCCGCCGAGCACGTGGTCGCCGTACCCGCGGCGGGCCCGATGGGACTCCCCCTGGGACCCGCGGGCGCGGCGACCCCGGCGGCCGAGTAGGGCCGGAAGCCGCGTAGGCTGCTCCCTCGTGAGTACGGGCACGGCGCAACACCAGAGCAGTACGGCGGCAGCCGCGGGAGGACCCGCCGACGTCGTCTGCGCGGTACGTGACCTGGTCAAGACGTACCCCGCGGTACGCGGCCGGCGTGGGGCCCCCGCCCTGCCCGAGACCCGCGCCAACGACGGGATCTCCCTGGACGTGCGGCGCGGCGAGGTCTTCGGCCTGCTAGGCCCCAACGGCGCCGGCAAGTCCACCCTGGTCCGCCAGCTCACCGGCCTGATGCGCCCCGACGCGGGCAGCGTCACCCTCCTCGGCCACGACCTCGTGCGCCACCCCGAGCGGGCGGCCCGGCTCCTCGCCTACCTGGGGCAGGAATCCACCGCCCTCGACGAACTCACGGTGGCCCTGGCCGCCGAGACCACCGGACGGCTGCGCGGACTGCCGCTGCGCGCGGCCCGGGCCGCGCGCGACGAGGTCCTGGAGGAACTCGGGCTCACCGAGATCGCCGGCCGGCCCCTGAAGAAGCTCTCCGGCGGACAGCGTCGCCTAGCCTGCTTCGCCGCCGCACTGGTGGGGGAGCGGCCGGTGCTCGTCCTCGACGAACCCACCACCGGGATGGACCCCGTGGCCCGGCGGGCCGTCTGGAACGCCGTCGACCGGCGGCGCGCGCAGCACGGCGCGACGGTCCTGCTGGTCACCCACAACGTCATCGAGGCCGAGACCGTCCTCGACCGGGTCGCCGTCATCGACCAGGGCAAGGTCATCGCCTGCGACACCCCGACCGGACTGAAGGCCACCGTCTCCGGCGAGGTCCGGCTCGAACTGGTGTGGCGCGAATCCGCCCCGCTGGACGTACCGGAGGTCGCCGCGCTGCGCGAGCTCGCCGCCGAGTCGGGGCGGCGCTGGGTGCTGCGGCTCGGCCCCGACGACGCCCGGGCCGCGGTCGCCGCGGTGACCGGCGGTCCGGCCTTCGCCTCGCTGGACGACTTCACGCTGGCCACGCCGAGTCTGGAGGACGTGTACCTCGCGCTCGGCGGGAAGACGAAAGGGCTGGTGAAGCAGTGAGCGACAGTCCGGCAGGCACTGCCACGGCGACCGAGGCCGCGGCGACCGGAGGCGTGCCGCACTCCGCCGCCCGGCAGGCGGCCGCGGCGCCACTGGCCGCGCGGGCCCGGCTCCTGCCGGCGCTGGCCGCCGTGTACCGGGCACAGCTCTCCCGGGCCCGGGTGGCGCGGATCCCGCTGCTCTTCGTGGCCACCTTCCAGTCCGTCGGCATCATGATCCTGATGCGGGGGGTGGTGGACGGCGGCTCGGAGGCCCGCGCCGTCGTGGCCGGCTCCTCGGTCCTGGTCGTCGCCTTCGTCGCGCTCAACCTCCTGGCCCAGTACTTCGGGCAGCTGCGGGCGGGCGGCGGGCTCGACCACTACGCCACCCTGCCGGTGCCGCCCGCGTCGGTGGTGCTGGGCGCGGCCGCCGCGTACGCCTCCTTCACCCTGCCCGGGACGCTGGTCACGGCGGTCTTCGGGTGCGTGCTGTTCGGGCTGCCGATGGGCGGGCTGTGGATCCTGCTGGCGGTGGTGCCGCTCGCCGGGGCCGCGCTCGCCGGGCTCGGCGCGGCGCTGGGGCTGTTGGCACCGCGGCAGGAGCTGGCCACGCTGGCCGGGCAGCTCGGCATGTCGGCGGCGCTGCTGCTGGGCGTGCTGCCGCCCGAGCGGATGCCTGAGCCGATCGTGTGGGCGCGGGACCTGCTGCCGTCCACGTACGGGGTCGAGGCGTTCGCCCGTACCTTCGCGCCCGAGCCGGACTGGGCCGCCGTCGCCCTCGACCTGGGGGTGTGCGGGGCCGTGGGCGTCCTCTCGCTGGCCGTCGCCACCTGGGCGTACCGGCGGGCGGCGGTGCGCTGACGCCGCCGGCGCCGGTGGTGCCCGCGTGACGCCGGTGGCGCCCCGGCCGGGCGCACCTGGCACGATGTGGGTGTGACCGAAGCCGTGACCCCTCCCTCCCCCACCGACCCGCCGTCGCTCCCGCCCGAGAAGTCGGGTGGCGGCACGGGCATCACCCCGGCCGACGTCCGCGACGGGGCCGCCGTGGCCCTGGCGGTCGGCGTGGCCGGTGTGATCCTCGCCGTGCTGTGGGCGTGGCTGGCGCCGCGGGTGCAGTACGTCTCCAACGGGGAGGCCGTGTTCCTGCGCAACAGCGAGGGCGAGGGCCGGATCGGGACCGACGGGACGTTCTTCCTGCTGGCGGCCGGACTGGGCGTGCTCAGCGGCGTCGGCACGTTCCTGTGGCGGCGGGCGGGTGGCGTGCCGCTGGTCATCGGGCTGGCGTTCGGTTCCTTCTTCGCGGGGCTGGTGGGATGGCGGTTGGGCCTCGTGCTCGGGCCGACGTCGAACCTGGTCGCCGCGGCGCGGGCGGCGGGCAAGGGAGTGCCGTTCGACGCGCCGCTGCAGTTGCTGGCGTACGGGGTGCTGTTGGCCTGGCCGATGGCCGCGGTCCTGGTCCACCTGGCCCTCACGGCCCTGTGGACCCCCCGGGACCCGGACCCGTCCCCGGAGTGGTCGGCCTACCCGCCGCCGCACGTCCACGCCGACCCGAACCCGCCGATCGCCTGACCTCCGTCTTCCCGGGGCTCCGCCCCGCACCCCGCTCCTCAAACGCCGGAGGGGCTGAAGGTGCCGCGCGGCACCCTGGGGCTCCGCCCCAGACCTCGCGCCTCAAACGCCGGGGGGGGGGGGGTGTGGGGGCCGGCCCAACACCCCCCCCCGGGGCGGGGTGGGCCCCCGCGGGCAACCCCCCCATCCCCCGGTAGGCGCGGCGGGGGTCGGGGCGCGCCCCCCCCCCC
>NZ_JBIAUK010000005.1:71883-365450 GCF_042892775.1 Streptomyces sp. NPDC001717
TCCGGCCCCCGGGGGGGCCGGGTCGCTGCGCCCCGGGCGGCCGCGGCGGCGGCGGGGGCGCCCCCCCCGCCGCCGGAGGCAAACCAGCCACTCCGGCGTTCGAGGAGCGGGGGTTCGGGGCCGGCCCCCCGACAGCGGCGCCGCAGACGGGTACGGGCGGGGCCCGGCGGAACCAGGGGCGCGCCGCAGGCTACGGGCGGGCCACCGGGGCCAGGACGGCGGAGGTGAGGGTGGCCAGGTCCGTGGGGGAGAGTTCGACCTCCAGGCCGCGACGGCCCGCCGAGACGCAGATCGTGGCGTGCCCCGAGGCCGAGGCGTCCAGGACCGTCGGAAGGCGGCGCCGCTGCCCCAGCGGGGAGATCCCGCCCCGCACGTAGCCCGTGGTGCGCTCGGCCAGCGCCGGGTCCGCCATCGCGGCCCGCTTGCCGCCCACCGCCGCCGCCAGCGCCTTCAGGTCCAGCGAGCCCGACACCGGGACCACCGCCACCGTCAGCGCCCCGTCCACGTCGGCGACGAGCGTCTTGAAGACCTGTTCCGGCGACACGCCGAGCGCCTGCGCCGCCTCCTCGCCGTACGAGGGGTGCGACGGGTCGTGCTCGTACGCGTGCGTGGTGAAGGACACCCCGGCCGCCGTCAGGGCCACGATCGCCGGGGTGCCGGACGCCTGCTTCGGCTTCTTCGCCATCAGCTCGCCATCAGTTCGGGCTCGTCGGCGAGCGGGTCAGGTCCACCGCCGGGAGCGACGGGAGGTGGCGGATCACCGCGGTCTCGGTACGCAGGAGCTTGAGCTCCTCCGCGAGGCGGGTCGCCGTGTCGGGGGCCTGGAGCAGGCGCTGCTTCGCCGGGATGTCCAGCACCGCCGCCGCTGCCACCAGATAGGAGACCACCGACGGCTCGTCGGGTAGTTCCGCCCCCGTCAGGGACCGCTCGCGGGCGCCCGCCAGCCGCTTCTGGTAGGTGCGGAAGGCCCTCAGCACCCCCTCGGCCAGCGCACCCGCCCCGTCCCCGGCGTCCTCGGGGAGCTCCTCCAGCTCCGCCACCAGGAACGGGCCCGACGCGTCCACCGACAGCAGGCGTACGCGCGTCGTGCCCGTCGCCAGGACCTCGAAGCTGCCGTCCTCCCGCTCCCGGATCGTCGCCGCGTCCGCGATGCAGCCCACCCGGTGGAAGGCCTGGATCGGGTCCGCGCCGAAGCCCGCCGCCGGGCCCCGCTCGGGAACGGCGGTCTGGTCCGGCAGGCCGGGAGCGGTCGGGGCCACCTCGCGGCCGTCGCGGATCGCCACGACGGCGAACCGGCGCGGCTCGTCCGAGCTCCCCTTGAGCAACTCGCGCATCATGGCGCGATAACGCTCCTCGAAGACGTTCAGCGGGAGGACGAGTCCCGGGAACAGCACCGAGTTCAGCGGGAAGAGTGGCAGGCGAACGGTGGTCACGAGGCACAGGGTAATGGCCGCGGGCCCGGCCCCGTCACCCCCGCCTCAGCAGCCGGGAGGCCCCCGCGGCCACCGTGGTGGCCAGGATCCACCCGAGGAGGATCAGCGCCGTGGCCCCCCACTGCCAGCCGCCCGTCACCATCCACTGGTCCTGCTGGCCCAGGTCGATCACCGGGAGCAGCAGGTCCAGGGCGTACAGGGCGGCGTTCCACTGCGGGTGCTCGTCCGCCTTGATCGGCGGCGGGTGCAGCTGCGAGAACAGCAGCGTCCCCGCCGCCCACAGCACCGCCATCCACAGTGCGGCCCGGCCCGGGCGGTAGCCGTAGACCACCGTCCAGTCCTGGAGGTAGCCCCAGGCCCGTTGCCCCGCCGGCAGCGTGGCCCGGCGCCGGCGCTGCTTGGCCAGCAGCACCTCGCGGGCGTCGGCGTCCTCCCCGCCGGCCCGCAACACGGCCGCCAGTCGCTCGTACGGCTCCGGCGAGTACTCGGGCGTCGCCGCCTCCAGCCACTCCAGCCGGCGCGAGAGCGGGAAGTGGCCCCGGGGCGCGAGGTTCTCGTAGACGAAGCCCTCGATCGACACACCGCCCGGGCCCGGCCAGCTCGTGGAGGTGTCCACCAGCTTGACCACCTTGGCCCCCGACACGACCACCCGCCCGCGCTCCGGCCGCTCGCCCACGAAGCGGAACTCGGGCGTCTGGATCCGGCGCAGCGACAGCTCCTGATCGGCGGCGAGCACGAACCGCGCCCCGTAGAAGTCGATGGCGTCACCGAACCGGCCGTCGTCCAACCGCAGCCCGCCGCGGCACTCGAAACGCTGCGCCCGCCGGCCGCGCACCGGCGTCGGCCCCAGCCCGTACGGGGGAGTGGAGGAGAGCGCACCGGTCGCGTAGTCCAGGGCGATCGACGTCAGGTACAAGGTGCGCTCGACGGTCAATTGCGGCGCGTTCAGCGCGTACCGGCCGTTCGGGTTGCGCAGCCGGGCGCCGCGCAGGTTCATCGACACGCCGACCTTCGCGCCGCGCAGGCTCACCTCCCCGTACGTCTCCAGCAGCTCGCCCTGGAAGTCCTGCGCGACCGACATCCCGTCGGCGGCGATCGCCCGCCCCTTGGAGTCGCGCTGCAGCACGGCCTGGCTGATCAGCAGGTCCGTGCCGATCTGCGCGTCCGTCAGCCGGATCCCGCGCGCCACCCGGCAGCGCGGCAGGTGCAGATCGCCCTCCGTGTGCAGGCGCGCCGCCTCCAGCCGCGGTATCGCGCAGTTGACCAGCCGCAGCGTGCCGAACCGGGCCTCGGACAGCTGGATCTCGCTGTCGAAGCGGCAGGACTGGAGTTCCACGTACGGGCCGACCGCACCACCGGACAGATCGAGCCGCCCGACGATCCGCACCCCGCGCAGCTTCAGCGAGGCAACCCGGCCCGGCACCGGTGGCGGCCCGTGGAGCAGCAACAGCGCGACCACCCGGGCGCGGACGCTGCGCTCGGGGCCCCACACGTGGTCGCCGTGCGGGTCGTCCCGGTCGGCGGCGCGGGCGCTCAGATCGCAGACGCTGCCCATGCGGAACGCCTCCCACATGCGTTGCTCGGCGGCGGAAAGATCCGCCGGTGCGTCGTCCGCGCGTGCCTCGGTCATGGCGGCCCCCCTCCGCTCGTACCCCGTGCGGTTCGAAAACCGCTGTGATCAACGCTATCGGGGCCCGTGACGTCCGGGGCGTGTATCAGCCAGTGATACGGGCGAACGGTGGATCGAGACGGTCTGAGAGAATTGGGGGGTGATCTCTCGTATCGACCTGCGCGGTGACGCCCTCCCCGAGGGTGGCGCCCTGCGCGATCTGCTGCCCCGTGCCGAGTTCGACGTGGAAGCTGCCCTGGAGAAGGTGCGGCCCATCTGCGAGGACGTCCATCATCGTGGCACGGCGGCGCTGATCGAGTACGCGCAGAAGTTCGACGGAGTGACGCTGGAGCAGGTCAGGGTGCCCGCCGAGGCCCTCAAGACCGCTCTCGACGAGCTCGACCCGGCCGTCCGCGCAGCCCTCGAGGAGTCGATCCGGCGCGCCCGGATCGTGCACCGGAACCAGCGCCGCACCGAGCACATCACCCAGGTGGTCCCCGGCGGCACCGTGACCGAGAAGTGGGTTCCGGTGGAGCGCGTGGGGCTGTACGCCCCGGGCGGCCGCTCGGTGTACCCGTCCTCCGTCGTCATGAACGTCGTACCGGCCCAGGAGGCGGGTGTCGGCTCGATCGCGCTCGCGTCCCCGCCGCAGAAGGAGTTCGGCGGCCTGCCGCACCCCACGATCCTCGCCGCCTGTGCGCTGCTCGGCGTGGACGAGGTCTACGCCGCCGGCGGGGCCCAGGCCGTCGCGATGTTCGCGTACGGGACCGAGGAGTGCGCACCCGCCAACATGGTGACAGGCCCCGGCAACATCTGGGTCGCCGCCGCCAAGCGCTACTTCACCGGGAAGATCGGCATCGACACCGAGGCCGGCCCGACGGAGATCGCGGTCCTCGCGGACTCCACGGCCGACCCCGTGCACGTCGCCGCCGACCTGATCAGCCAGGCCGAGCACGACCCGCTGGCCGCCGCCGTCCTCGTCACCGACTCCGAGGAGCTCGCCGCCGCCGTCGAGCGCGAGCTGGAGCCGCAGGTCGCCGCGACCAAGCACGTCGAGGACCGGATCAAGCCCGCCCTCGCCGGCAAGCAGTCCGCCATCGTGCTGGTGCGCGACCTGGAGGACGGCCTCAAGGTCGTCGACGCCTACGGCGCCGAGCACCTGGAGATCCAGACCGCCGACGCCGCCGCTTGGGCCGCCCGGGTCCGCAACGCCGGCGCGATCTTCGTCGGCCCCTGGGCCCCGGTCTCCCTCGGCGACTACTGCGCCGGGTCGAACCACGTGCTGCCCACCGGCGGATGCGCCTGCCACTCCTCCGGCCTGTCCGTGCAGTCCTTCCTGCGCGGCATCCACATCGTCGACTACACGCGCGACGCCCTCGCCGAGGTCACCCACCACGTGGTCACCCTCGCCGAGGCCGAGGACCTGCCCGCGCACGGCGCGGCCCTCAAGGCGCGCTTCGGATGGAAGGTTCCCCAGGCGTGACCGGCAACCCCTCTGTGTCCCCTTGGGACGAACTGCCCATCCGCGAAGAGCTCCGCGGCAAGACCCCCTACGGCGCCCCGCAGCTCGACGTACCCGTCCAGCTCAACACCAACGAGAACCCGTACGAGCTGCCCGACGAGCTCGTCCGGCGCATCGCCGAGCGCGTGTCCGACGCCGCCCGCACCCTCAACCGCTACCCCGACCGGGACGCGGTGGAGCTGCGGACCGAGCTGGCCGCCTACCTCACCCGTACGGGCAAGCACCAGGTCGCCCGCGAGAACGTCTGGGCCGCCAACGGATCCAACGAGATCCTCCAGCAGCTGCTCCAGACCTTCGGCGGCCCCGGCCGCACCGCGATCGGCTTCGAGCCCTCGTACTCGATGCACGCCCTGATCGCCCGCGGCACCGGCACCGGCTGGATCTCCGGCCCCCGCCGCGAGGACTTCACGATCGACCTGGAGGCGGCGGAGCAGGCGATCGCCGAGAACGCCCCCGACGTCGTCTTCATCGCCTCGCCGAACAACCCCACGGGCACCGCCGTCGAGGCGGAGACCGTCCTCGCGATCTACGAGGCCGCGCAGGCCGCCAAGCCCTCCGTGGTGATCGTCGACGAAGCCTACGTGGAGTTCAGCCACCGGGACTCGTTGCTGCCGCTCATCGAGGGCCGCCCGAACCTGGTGATCTCCCGGACCATGTCCAAGGCCTTCGGCGCCGCCGGACTGCGCCTGGGCTACCTGGCCGCGCACCCCGCCGTGGTCGACGCCGTCCAGCTGGTGCGCCTGCCGTACCACCTGTCGGCCGTCACCCAGGCCACCGCGCTGGCCGCCCTGGAGCACACCGACACCCTGCTCGGATACGTCGAGCAGCTCAAGGCCGAACGCGACCGACTCGTCGTCGAACTGCGGGCCATCGGCTACGAGGTCACCGAGTCCGACGCGAACTTCATCCAGTTCGGCAGGTTCGAGGACTCCCACACCGCATGGCAGAAGATCCTCGACCAGGGCGTCCTGGTCCGGGACAACGGAGTACCGGGATGGCTGCGGGTCACCGCCGGCACCCCGGCCGAGAACGACGCGTTCCTGGAAGCGGTTCGCGCACTGAAGAAGGAGCAGCACGCATGAGCCGCATCGGACGGGTCGAACGGACCACGAAGGAGACCTCGGTCCTCGTCGAGATAAACCTCGACGGCACCGGCAAGGTCGACGTCTCGACGGGCGTGGGCTTCTACGACCACATGCTCGACCAGCTCGGCCGCCACGGCCTCTTCGACCTCACGGTCAAGACGGACGGCGACCTGCACATCGACAGCCACCACACCATCGAGGACACCGCGCTCGCGCTCGGCGCCGCCTTCAAGCAGGCCCTCGGCGACAAGGTCGGCATCTACCGCTTCGGCAACTGCACCGTGCCGCTGGACGAGTCCCTCGCCCAGGTCACCGTCGACCTGTCGGGCCGCCCCTACCTCGTGCACACCGAGCCCGAGAACATGGCGCCGATGATCGGCGAGTACGACACGACGATGACCCGGCACATCCTGGAGTCCTTCGTCGCGCAGGCCCAGATCGCCCTGCACGTCCACGTCCCGTACGGCCGCAACGCCCACCACATCGTGGAGTGCCAGTTCAAGGCGCTGGCGCGCGCCCTGCGCTACGCGGCCGAGTTCGACCCGCGCGCCGCCGGCATCCTCCCGTCCACGAAGGGTGCCCTCTAGCGTGAACGGGCTCAACACCATCCTGATCGTCGTCGGCCTCTTCCTGGCCGGCGGCGTCTACTCCTTCCAGAAGCAGCAGATGCCCAAGTCGGTCGTCGTCCTGCTCGCCATCGGCTCCGCGATGTGCCTGGCCGCCGGAGTCCTGCGAATCCAAGGGATCTGGGAATGAGCGCAGCCACCAAGAACGTCGTCGTCTTCGACTACGGCTTCGGCAACGTCCGCTCCGCCGAGCGCGCCCTCGCGCGCGTCGGCGCGAACGTCGAGATCACCCGCGACTACGACAAGGCCATGGACGCCGACGGACTCCTCGTCCCCGGCGTCGGCGCCTTCTCCGCCTGCATGCAGGGCCTGAAGGACGTACGCGGCGACTGGATCATCGGCCGCCGGCTCTCCGGCGGCCGCCCGGTCATGGGCATCTGCGTCGGCATGCAGATCCTCTTCGAGCGCGGCATCGAGCACGGCGTCGAGACCGAGGGCCTCGACGAGTGGCCCGGCACGGTCGGCCCGCTCAAGGCGCCCGTCGTCCCCCACATGGGCTGGAACACCGTCGAGGCACCGCAGGACAGCCAACTGTTCGCCGGCCTGGACGCCGACGCCCGGTTCTACTTCGTGCACTCCTACGCGGCGCACGACTGGACCCTGGAAGTCACCAACCCGCTGATCCGCGCCCCCAAGGTCACCTGGGCCACGCACGGCGAGCGGTTCGTCGCGGCGGTGGAGAACGGGGCCCTGTGGGCCACCCAGTTCCACCCCGAGAAGTCCGGAGACGCCGGAGCCCAGCTCCTCACCAACTGGATCGAGACCCTGTGATGACCGCTACGCCGAAGACCCTGGAACTCCTGCCCGCGGTCGACGTCCGCGACGGCCAGGCCGTCCGCCTCGTGCACGGCGTGTCCGGCAGCGAGACCTCCTACGGCTCCCCGCTGGAGGCGGCGCTCGCCTGGCAGCGCTCCGGCGCCGAATGGCTGCACCTGGTCGACCTGGACGCCGCCTTCGGCACCGGCGACAACCGCGCCCTGGTCGCGGAGATCACCCGCGCCATGGACATCAAGGTCGAGCTGTCCGGCGGCATCCGCGACGACGCCTCGCTCGCCGCGGCCCTCGCCACCGGCTGCACCCGCGTCAACCTCGGCACCGCCGCCCTGGAGACCCCCGAGTGGGCCGCCAAGGCCATCGCCGAGCACGGCGACAAGATCGCCATCGGCCTGGACGTCCGCGGCACCACCCTCAAGGGCCGCGGCTGGACCAGCGAGGGCGGCGACCTCTACGAGACCCTCGCCCGCCTGGACTCCGAGGGCTGCGCCCGCTACGTGGTCACCGACATCGGCAAGGACGGCACCCTCACCGGTCCCAACCTGGAGCTGCTGAAGAACGTCTGCGCCGCCACCGACCGGCCCGTCGTCGCCTCCGGGGGCATCTCCTCCCTCGACGACCTGCGGGACCTGTCCTCGCTGGTGCCGCTGGGCGTCGAGGGCGCCATCGTCGGCAAGGCCCTGTACGCGAAGGCCTTCACCCTGGAAGAGGCACTGGAGGTGGTCTCCGCATGAGCAACGCCTCCGCCGTACGCCGGATCTCCTCCGGCGGCCCCTACGAGGACGTGATCGCCTACTCCCGCGCGGTCCAGCTCCCCAACGGCCTCGTGCTCGTCTCCGGCTGCACCGCCGCCGACGCCGGCGGCCCGTACGACCAGGCCGTCAAGGCCTTCGAGGTCGCCTTCAAGGCGCTGGCCGAGGCCGGTCTCGGCCCCGAGGACGTCGTCCGCACCCGGATGTACCTGACGCACGCCCGGGACGTCGACGAGGTGGGCCGCGCCCACAAGACCCTCTTCGACACCGTCCGTCCGGCCGCCACGATGCTCATCGTGTCCGGCTTCGTCGACCCCGCGATGGTCGTCGAGGTCGAGGTCGAGGCCTACAAGGGAGACGCGGCATGACCCTCGCCGTACGAGTGATCCCCTGCCTGGACGTGGACAACGGCCGGGTCGTCAAGGGCGTCAACTTCCAGAACCTGCGCGACGCGGGCGACCCGGTGGAGATGGCCAAGCTGTACGACGCCGAGGGCGCCGACGAGCTGACCTTCCTCGACATCACCGCGTCCTCCGGCAACCGCGAGACCACGTACGACGTGGTGCGGCGCACCGCCGAGCAGGTCTTCATCCCGCTGACCGTGGGCGGCGGCGTCCGCACCGCGGACGACGTGGACAAGCTGCTGCGCGCCGGAGCGGACAAGGTGGGCGTCAACACCGCCGCCATCGCCCGCCCCGAGCTCATCCAGGAGATCGCGGAGCGCTTCGGCAGGCAGGTCCTCGTCCTGTCCGTGGACGCGCGCCGCACCGCCGGCGGCTCCTTCGAGGTCACCACCCACGGCGGCCGCAAGGGCACCGGCATCGACGCGGTCGAGTGGGCGCACCGGGCCGCCGAGCTGGGCGCCGGGGAGATCCTGCTGAACTCGATGGACGCCGACGGCACGAAGGACGGCTACGACACGGAGATGATCGAGGCCGTGCGGGCGCACGTCACGGTCCCGGTGATCGCCTCGGGCGGCGCCGGCCGGCTCGAACACTTCCCGCCGGCGATCGCCGCCGGTGCCGACGCGGTCCTCGCGGCCTCGGTGTTCCACTTCGGGGACCTGCGCATTTCCGAGGTCAAGGGCGCCCTGCGCGACGCCGGCCACCCGGTCCGCTGACACGGTGCGGGCCCGCCCGGTCTCCGGGCGGGCCCGTTTTCCGTCTCCGTCTTCCTCTTCCTCTCCGCCTCAGCCGCCCAGCAGGGCCAGGATCGCGTTCACCGCGTCCCTGACGGGCACGGCGGCGGTACCGATCATCGAGGCGACCCCGGCCACGGCCATCAGGGCGCCGCGGCGCTCCTGCGGGGTGCGGTCCGCGGAGCCGATCGCCCGCAGGGAGTCGTCGACGGTCCGCACGTCGCCCGGGGGAATCCGGTCGCGCAGCCCGTCGAGCAGCCGGACCAGCTCGGCGATGGCCTCCCGCTCGGCGGTGGGCAGTTGAGGGGCGATGGTCGGCGACTGGTTCTTCACGATGCCGGTGTGGTGCGAGCCGCCGTGGATGTTGACGACGTCGCCGTAGTGGTTGCCCTCGGTCATTTCTTCACCCCCGTGTGCCCGACGCCGCCGTAGATGTTCACCGTGTCGCCCACGCGCTGGACCTGGACGGCGAACTCGGCCGTCGGGTTCTCGATGGCGTGGACGATCTGCCCGACCAGCTGTCGCAGCCGCTCCCGGTCGGGCAGCGTCACCAGGGCGGTGGGCGGGCCCGAGGTCTCGACGGACAGGACGTGCTGGGGCGCCGCGAAGACCTTGGTGAGCAACACGATGACGAGGACGATCACCACGACGACGGCGAAGGTCACCAGGCCGCTCGTGCCGTCGTGCCTGTCGTAGCCCGAGCCGCTGAACACCCGCGTGTCGTTGTCCACGAGCAGGAGCAGCACCAGGCCCACCGCCGTGAAGCCGACCCCCTTCAGGAACTGGACGAAGGCCTTCCAACGGTCCGGATGAAGGTCGAAGGTGTACACGCGGGCGATGTTGTGCAGCGGATAGGCCGCGTCGTCGATCCACAGGAGCCGTCTGCTGACCCGCAGCTCCACACTGGAGCCGAGTTGCTTCGGCGGCAGCGGCGGAGCGGGTGGCGCCTGCGGCGGTGACGAGGGCGGTGGCGGTGGGACCGGAGTGGACATGTTTCCCCCGAACGCTGTCGACCGTGGACGGAGCGGGGCTTCATTAAGCACGTCGCGATCCGGCCGGACAAGCCGATTTCGGGCCGAACGGGCCGCTAAATGCCCAGCTGCGCCGTCGTCAGCTTGGCCACCGCCTCCTTGTCGCCGTCCAGGGTCACCGCGGCGGCGGCCTGGCGGCCGAAGCAGAACAGGGTCAGCTCGCCCGGCTCGCCCGTCACGGTCACCACCGGGACCCCCTTGCGGGCCACCGCCGTGCGCCCGTCGGGGCGGCGCAGGACCAGGCCCACCGGGGAGCGGCGGCCGGTCAGGCGGGCCAGCTTCTCCAGGCGGGACCAGAGCGCGTCCGTGAACACCGGGTCCAGCTCGCGCGGGGACCAGTCCGGCTGGGCTCGCCGCACGTCCTCCGCGTGGACGTAGAACTCCACCGCGTTCGCCGCTTCGTCGATCTGCTTCAGCGCGTACGGCGACAGTTTCGGCGGACCCGTCCTGATCAGCTGCACGAGCTCCTCGTACGGCTTGGCCGCGTACTCCGCCATCGCCCTGTCCAGCCGGTCCCGCAGCACCTTCAGCACCAGACCGGCCGCCGCGTCCGGACGCCGCTCGCGGACCACCACGTGCGCCGCCAGGTCCCGGCAGGTCCAGCCGTGGCACAGCGTCGGCGCCTCCGGCCCCGCGGCTTCCAACAGGTCGGCCAGCAGCAGACGTTCGCGCTTCGCATGGGTAGACATGCGCGCCAGCCTACGGCCGGAACTCGCCCCGTGCCTGCCCATCAGTCGGACAGAGATCCATTTCCCGTCCCATCTCGCGGCACAATGGCACGCATGAGTACGTCCTCCCTCGATCCCGCCATCGCCGCACGCCTCAAGCGTTCCGCCGACGGCCTGGTTCCGGCCATCGCCCAGCAGTACGACACCGGAGAGGTGCTCATGCTCGGCTGGATGGACGACGAGGCGCTGCACCGCACCCTGACCACCGGGCGCTGCACGTACTGGTCGCGCAGCCGGCAGGAGTACTGGGTGAAGGGGGACACTTCCGGCCACTTCCAGCACGTGAAGTCGGTCGCCCTCGACTGCGACGCCGACACCGTGCTCGTCAAGGTCGACCAGGTCGGGGCCGCCTGCCACACCGGGGCCCGCACCTGCTTCGACGCCGATGTCCTTCCGCTGGCCGAATAGCCGGATAGGGTCCCACGCCATGGATCTCGACACCTTCCGCAAGCTCGCGGCCGACCGCCGCGTCATTCCCGTGAGCCGCAGGCTGCTGGCCGACGGGGACACCCCGGTCGGGCTGTACCGGAAGCTGGCCGCGGAGCGCCCCGGCACCTTCCTCCTGGAGTCCGCCGAGAACGGCCGCTCCTGGTCGCGGTACTCCTTCGTCGGCGTGCGCAGCGACGCCACCCTGACCGTCCGGGACGGCCAGGCGCACTGGATCGGCACCCCGCCCGTCGGCGTGCCCACCTCCGGCGACCCGCTCGACGCCCTGCGCGCCACCGTCGAGGCCCTGCACACCCCCCGCGACCTCGCGGGCGGAATGCCGCCCTTCACCGGCGGCATGGTCGGCTACCTCGGCTACGACATCGTGCGCCGCCTGGAACGCATCGGCGACCACACCGCCGACGACCTCCGGCTTCCCGAGCTGACCATGCTGCTCACCTCGGACCTGGCGGTGCTCGACCACTGGGACGGCACCGTCCTGCTCATCGCCAACGCCATCAACCACAACGACCTCGACACCGGCGTGGACGAGGCCTACGCGGACGCAGTCGCCCGGCTCGACGCCATGGAGGCCGACCTCGCGCGGCCCGCCCCCTACACCCCGTCCCCGCTGCCCGCCTCCGAGCTGCCCGAGTTCTCCGCGCTGTGGGGCGGCGAGAAGTACCAGGTCGCGGTCGAGGACATCAAGGAGCGGATCCGGGCCGGCGAGGCCTTCCAGGTGGTGCCCTCCCAGCGGTTCGAGACCCCCTGCGAGGCCTCCGCGCTGGACGTGTACCGGGTGCTGCGGGCCACCAACCCGTCCCCGTACATGTACCTCTTCCGCTTCGAGAACGGCTTCGACGTGGTCGGCTCCAGCCCCGAGGCGCTGGTCAAGGTCGAGGACGGGCGGGCCATGGTCCACCCCATCGCCGGCACCCGGCACCGCGGCACCACCCCGCAGGAGGACAACGACCTCGCGGAGGAGCTGCTGGCCGATCCCAAGGAGCGCGCCGAGCACCTGATGCTCGTCGACCTGGGCCGCAACGACCTGGGCCGGGTCTGCGAGCCGGGCTCGGTGGAGGTCGTCGACTTCATGTCGATCGAGCGGTACTCGCACGTCATGCACATCGTGTCCACCGTCACCGGGCGGGTCGCCGAGGGCAAGACCGCCTTCGACGTGCTCACCGCCTGCTTCCCGGCCGGCACCCTCTCCGGTGCGCCCAAGCCGCGGGCCATGCAGATCATCGAGGAGCTGGAGCCCTCCCGCCGCGGCCTGTACGGGGGCTGCGTTGGTTACCTGGACTTCGCCGGGGACTCCGACACGGCCATCGCCATCCGCACCGCGCTGCTGCGCGACGGCACGGCGTACGTCCAGGCCGGCGCCGGGGTCGTCGCCGACTCGGTGCCCGAGCTGGAGGACCTGGAGTGCCGCAACAAGGCCGCAGCGGTGCTGCGCGCGGTCGGAGCGGCGAACCGCCTCCACGGGGCGTGAGGCCGTAGGGGATAGTGGGGTACGTGAGTGCCGTACCCCCGCCCCGAACCGACGCCGCCCCCGAGCCGGAGCACGACCCGGGCGCCGGCCCCGGCCACGACCAGGCGCACGAGCCCCGGTCCGAGGCTCCGGACAGCCGCCGCAGCCGCCGCAGCGTGGCCGTCGCGCTGCTGCTCGGCACGCTCGGCGCCACCGTCGTGCTGCTCGCCTCCGGCCGGGTCTGGGCCCGGGGCACCACCGCCTTCGCCGGTGACTCGCTCCGGCTGACCGCCGACGGGCAGACCGTCACCGGGCTGCCCGCGGCCCTGGCCATCGTCGGGCTGGCCGCCCTCGTCGCCGTCTTCGCGGTGCGCGGCAGGAGCAGGCTCCTGGTCTCCGGACTGCTGGCGCTCAGCGGCCTCGGCGCGGCGCTGTCGGCCGTCCTCGCCGCCGACGGGCGCAGCGCCCTCGACGCGGCGGCCGCCCGAACCACCGCGGACACCGCGGCGAAGGCGGCGGGACTGACCCATACGGCCTGGCCGTACGTCACGGCCGCCGGCGCGGCCCTGATCCTGATCGCGGGCTTGCTGGCCCTGCGCTTCGGCCGGAACTGGCCCGCGATGGGCGGCCGCTACGAGCGTGACGGCAGCCCGCGCGCCCGCAAGGCCGCCGTGGTGGATCCGGACCGGCCGGAGGATCTGTGGAAGGCTCTGGACCGGGGCGAGGACCCGACCTCCGACCAGGGGCGCTGACCGGCCCTTCGACCCCACCCCCGTGAGCGCGGCCCCGGCCGGGTGCGGGACAATGGTCACCGGGCGTTCTACACGGACCGCGCTTTCCACCGACACAGCATCGCGTCAGAGCAACGAGGAGCAACTCATGGCGGGCACTAGCCACGGACACACCCCGGCCGCCTGGACCGGTGTCATCATCGCCTTCATCGGTTTCTGCATCTCCGGTGCCTTCATGGTGCTCGCGAACCCGCTGGGCTTCTGGGCCGGCATCGTCGTCGTCGCGATCGGTGGTGTCGTCGGCATGGCGATGAAGGCCGCGGGCATGGGTGCGCCGAAGGCCGCCCACAAGGACCTCGCCGATGTGATCGCCGCCGCCAAGGTGCCCGCCAAGGTCTGACCGGTACCGGGTAACGGAAGGCGCGGCCCGTCGGGCTGCGCCTTTTGCCTTGCCGCGCCCGTGGTGCCGCGCCTCGTCGTGCCGTGGCCTTGCCGTGCTGCGGCTCGCGCGAAGATCGGAGAGAATCGGCTGGTGGACGTCTCCCGCACTCCCGAAGCCGTACCGCCGCCGTTTCCGCCCGTCCCGCCCGCCCTCCGTACCCCCGCGGTCTCCAGGGCGCGGCGGCTCGCCGTTCCGGCGATCACCCTGGCCGGGGCCGTCGCGGCCTTCGCGTACGTGGGCGTCGTGGATCCCAACGAACCCGGCCACTACCCGGTGTGTCCTCTGTTCCGGCTGACCGGAATCCTGTGCCCCGGTTGTGGCGGTCTGCGGAGCGCACACGCGTTCGCCCATGGCGATCTGATGACAGCATTCGGGGCAAATGCCCTCGCCGTCATCGGCTACTTCGTCTTCGCGGGATTCACGGCCCTGTGGCTGGTTCGCGCCTACCGCGGCGGACCCGTCCCGAGGATCACCCTGAAGCCGCTGCAATGGTGGGGGGTGGGCCTGGCGGCCCTGGTCTTCGCCGTCGTCCGAAATCTTTCCTTCGGCTCCGCACTGGCCCCCTGAGACCCTTACGGAGCCGGGATGAAGCCTCGATTCCGAATGTCCAGTTACTGGGACGGCGTCAACCGCGTGCGGAGTGCAACGCCACCTGCGGATACCATTTGATTGCCGACCTCGCAGTGGTACGTGTCTGCAAGGCGGCCGACCGTCATCGACCCGGAAGGGGGCCGCTCGCGTGAGTGTGCTCGACGAGATCATCGAAGGGGTCCGCGAAGACCTTGCCGAACGGCAGGCCCGCGTGAGCCTCGACGAGCTCAAGGAGCGTGCCGCCAAGGCGCCCCAGGCCAAGGACGGCGTCGCCGCCCTCCGCGGCGACAGCGTCAAGGTGATCTGCGAGGTCAAGCGTTCCAGCCCGTCCAAGGGCGCGCTGGCCGCGATCGCCGATCCGGCCGGGCTCGCCGCCGACTACGAGGCGGGCGGTGCGGCGGTCATCTCCGTCCTCACCGAGCAGCGCCGGTTCGGCGGCTCGCTGGCCGACCTGGAGGCCGTCCGCGCCCGCGTGGACATCCCGATCCTGCGCAAGGACTTCATCGTCACGGCGTACCAGCTCTGGGAGGCCCGTGCCTACGGCGCCGACCTCGCGCTGCTGATCGTCGCGGCCCTGGAGCAGGAGGCGCTCGTCTCCCTCATCGAGCGGGCCGAGTCCATCGGTCTCACCCCGCTCGTCGAGGTCCACGACGAGGAGGAGGTCGAGCGCGCGGTCGCCGCCGGCGCCAAGATCATCGGCGTCAACGCCCGCAACCTCAAGGACCTCAAGGTCGACCGCTCCACCTTCGAGCGCGTCGCCCCCGAGATCCCGGACCACATCGTCAAGATCGCCGAATCCGGCATCCGCGGTCCGCACGACCTCATCGCCTACGCGAACGAGGGCGCCGACGCCGTCCTCGTCGGGGAGTCCCTGGTGACCGGCCGCGACCCGAAGGCGGCCGTGGCCGACCTCGTCGCCGCCGGCGCCCACCCCGCCCTGCGCCACGGCCGGAGCTGACCCGTCCCCATGGCCCACAACCCGCCCGTCGTCACCACGCAGACCGCGCCGCCGGCATCCCGCCGCGGCCCGGTCGGCGTGCCGACGACGCACGCGCCCCTGGCGCGCGGCTGCCGCCCCCGCGGCTGCCGCGCCCCGGCCCGGCGGGTGCACGGGCGGCGGGTCCGGTACGTGATCGGCTCCGAGCCCGGTCAGGTCAACGGCATGCGATGGCGTCCCGGAGACGCGCCGTAACGAGGGCCGCCGCGGCCCGGTACGCGAGACGTGCCGCGCCGCGCCACACCCTCGTACCGCCTGCGCCCCGGGCCGGCCGGCCCCGCGCGCGGTCTCCTCGTCCCGACACACCAGCGGCCCCCGAGTAGGGCACGTGTGTCACGGGCGGGCGGCGCAATACGGTGAACCCACTCGTCGCATTCCGTAGGAGCACCGGCATGTCCAGCCAATACTTCATCCCGGACCCGGAGGGTCACGTTCCGAACGCCGAAGGCTACTTCGGTGACTTCGGAGGCAAGTTCATCCCGGAGGCGCTCGTCGCCGCCGTGGACGAGGTCGCAGTCGAGTACGACAAGGCCAAGAGCGACCCCGCCTTCGCCGCCGAGCTCAACGACCTGATGGTCAACTACACCGGCCGGCCCAGCGCCCTCACCGAGGTGCCCCGGTTCGCCGAGCACGCGGGCGGCGCACGGATCTTCCTCAAGCGCGAGGACCTCAACCACACCGGCTCGCACAAGATCAACAACGTGCTGGGCCAGGCGCTGCTCACCAAGCGCATGGGCAAGACCCGCGTCATCGCCGAGACCGGAGCCGGCCAGCACGGCGTGGCCACCGCCACCGCCTGCGCCCTCTTCGGCCTCGACTGCACCATCTACATGGGCGAGATCGACACCCAGCGCCAGGCCCTCAACGTGGCCCGCATGCGCATGCTGGGCGCCGAGGTCATCGCGGTGAAGTCCGGCTCCCGCACCCTCAAGGACGCCATCAACGAGGCGTTCCGCGACTGGGTCGCCAACGTGGACCAGACCCACTACCTCTTCGGCACGGTCGCCGGCCCGCACCCCTTCCCGGCCATGGTCCGCGACTTCCACCGGGTCATCGGCGTCGAGGCCCGCCGCCAGATCCTGGAGCGCGCCGGCCGGCTGCCCGACGCCGTCGCGGCCTGCGTCGGCGGCGGCTCCAACGCCATCGGCCTCTTCCACGCCTTCATCCCGGACGCCGACGTCCGCCTGGTCGGCTTCGAGCCCGCCGGACACGGCGTCGAGACCGGCGAGCACGCGGCCACGCTGACCGCGGGCGAGCCCGGCATCCTGCACGGCTCCCGCTCCTACGTCCTCCAGGACGAGGAGGGCCAGATCACCGAGCCGTACTCCATCTCGGCCGGCCTGGACTACCCCGGCATCGGCCCGGAGCACTCCTACCTCAAGGACTCCGGCCGCGGCGAGTACCGCGCCGTCACCGACGACGCGGCGATGCAGGCCCTGCGCCTGCTCTCCCGCACCGAGGGCATCATCCCGGCCATCGAGTCGGCCCACGCCCTCGCCGGTGCGCTGGACCTCGGCAAGGAGCTGGGCAAGGACGGCCTGCTGGTCGTCAACCTCTCCGGCCGCGGTGACAAGGACATGGACACGGCAGCCCGCTACTTCGGGCTGTACGACGGCGACAGCGCCGAGGGGGAGTCGAAGTGAGCAACGGCAAGATCCAGCTGCTGAGCGACACGCTCGCCAAGGCCAAGTCCGAGGACCGCGCCGCCCTCGTCGCCTACCTCCCGGCCGGTTTCCCGACCGTCGACGGGGCCATCGAAGCGGTCAAGGCCGTCATCGCGGGCGGCGCCGACGTCGTCGAGATCGGCCTCCCGCACAGCGACCCGGTCCTGGACGGCGCGATCATCCAGACCGCCGACGACATCGCCCTGCGCGGCGGCGTCAAGATCGCCGACGTGCTGCGCACCGTGCGCGAGGCCCACGAGGCGACCGGGGCCCCGATCCTCGTGATGACGTACTGGAACCCCATCGACCGCTACGGCGTCGAGCGGTTCACCGAGGAGCTCGCCGAGGCGGGCGGCGCCGGCTGCATCCTGCCCGACCTGCCGGTCCAGGAGTCCGCGCTGTGGCGCGAGCACGCGGAGAAGCACGGTCTGGCGACCGTCTTCGTCGTGGCCCCCAGCAGCAAGGACGAGCGCCTCGCCACCATCACGGCGGCCGGCTCCGGCTTCGTCTACGCCGCCTCCCTCATGGGAGTCACCGGCACCCGCGAATCCGTCGGCAACCAGGCCCAGGACCTCGTCCGGCGCACCCGCGCCACCACCGAGCTCCCGGTCTGCGTGGGCCTCGGCGTCTCCAACGCCGCCCAGGCCAAGGAGGTCGCCGGCTTCGCCGACGGCGTGATCGTCGGCTCGGCCTTCGTGAAGCTGCTGCTGGACGCACCGGACGAGGCGGCCGGGCTGGCGGCCGTACGGGCGCTGGCGGGCGAGCTCGCGGCAGGCGTGCGCAGGAACTGAAGCGCGGGTTCGATCGGCGAATGGGCACGCCTGAGCGGGTTCTGTAGTCCGATCGGGTGGAAGTGACGGCGGGGAGGCACGCGAGTGCCTCCCCGCTTCGTTTGGCCGAACGTGAGCGAGAAGAACGACGGTGCGAACCGCGATGCGACGAAACGATCGGCCCGGGAGCGACTCCAGATGGAGCGCGAGCGGCAGAAGACCCGGGACAAGCGCCGGCGGACCCTCGTCGTGGCGGCGGCGGTGGTCGGCGTGCTCGGCCTGGCGACCGTCGTCGGCGTGATCGCGGCCAACAGCGGCAAGGGCGACAAGGCCTCCAAGGCGGGCCCGGTGGTCGGCCCCTCCGGGGCCACGGGCAAGGACGCGCTCGCGATCCAGACGGGCAAGGACGGGGCCAAGCACACGCTGACCGTGTGGGAGGACTTCCGCTGCCCCGCCTGCAAGGCCTTCGAGGACAACTACCGCACCACCATCCACGAGCTGCAGGCCAAGGGCCTGCTCAACGTCGAGTACCACCTGGTCACCCTCATCGACGGCAACATGCGCGGCACCGGCTCGTTGAACGCCGCGAACGCGGCGGCCTGCGCGCAGGACGCAGGGAAGTTCGCGGAGTACCACGACGTCCTCTTCCAGAACCAGCCGCAGGAAGTCGACGACGCCTACGCCAAGAACGCCAAGCTCCTCGAACTGGCGGGCAAGGTCGACGGGCTGGACACGCCCGAGTTCCGCGCGTGCGTCGAGAAGGGCACCCACAACAGCTGGGTGGCCAAATCGCACGAGGCCTTCCGCGCCGGAAAGTTCCGGGGCACCCCGACCGTGCTGCTCGACGGCAAGGACATCTTCTCCGACCAGTCCAACCCGATCACTCCGCAGAAGCTGAAGGAGCAGGTGGAGGGCACGGCCGCGGGCTCCGGCGGCGGCGCGGCCAAGGCGTCCCCGTCGGCCTCGGCCTCCGGCTCCTCCTCGCCCTCCCCGTCCGCGGGGGCCAAGGCGAAGAGCTCCTCGAAGACGGGCTCGCCGACGGCCGGCGGGACGCCGAAGGGTTCGGGCACGGGCACCGGAACCGGGGCAGAAGAGGACTGAGTCACCCACCGGGGCATGTGAGGATTTGGTTTCGGCTTGCCGGGCGGGTTGCGGTCCGTACCGCCCGGCAGGGTAGCGTCATGACTGCCATGGACATTGCTTACATCCCCAGCCCGTCGACCGGCGTGGTCCACCTCGGACCGATCCCGCTGCGCGGCTACGCGTTCTGCATCATCATCGGCGTCTTCGTCGCCGTCTGGCTCGGCAACAAGCGGTGGGTCGCGCGCGGCGGCAAGCCGGGCACGGTCGCGGACATCGCCGTGTGGGCGGTGCCGTTCGGCCTCGTCGGCGGTCGCCTCTACCACGTGGTCACCGACTACCAGCTCTACTTCGGCGAGGGCCGCAACTGGGTCGACGCCTTCAAGATCTGGGAAGGCGGCCTCGGCATCTGGGGTGCGATCGCGCTCGGCGCGGTCGGAGCCTGGATCGGCTGCCGGCTGCGCGGCATCCCGCTGCCGGCCTGGGCGGACGCCCTCGCCCCCGGCATCGCACTGGCCCAGGCCTGCGGACGCTGGGGCAACTGGTTCAACCAGGAGCTGTACGGCCGCGCCACCGACGTGCCGTGGGCGCTGGAGATCAGCGAGGGCCCGAACCGGGTCGCCGGCACCTACCACCCGACCTTCCTGTACGAGTCGCTGTGGTGCGTCGGCGTCGCGCTGCTGGTGATCTGGGCCGACCGGCGGTTCAAGCTCGGACACGGGCGGGCGTTCGCGCTGTACGTCGCCGCGTACTGCTCGGGGCGGGTGTGGATCGAGTACATGCGCGTCGACGAGGCGCACCACGTTCTGGGCCTGCGGTTGAACGTGTGGACCTCGATCGTGGTCTTCGTGGCGGCCGTGGTGTACCTGGTGCTGTCGGCGAAGCTGCGGCCGGGGCGGGAGGAGATCGTCGAACCGGACACCGAGGCCTCCGGCGATGCGACCGAGGCGGATGGTGGCGCCGAGTCCGAGGACAAGCCCTCGGGCACTGCTGCCGCCGTCGGCGAGGCCGGGCAGAAGGCGGCCGTGCTGACGAAGAAGGCGCCCGCGGTCGAGGCCGCGCCGGCCCCGGAGGCCGGGAAGAGCTGACCCGTACGGTCCGGAAGGGGCGTCGCACACCGTGCGGCGCCCCTTCCGCGTACCCGGGGCGGGTGCCGGGTGCCGCTGCGCGGAGCGTGTCCCCTACCCGCCCTTCCTCCGTTCCCCGGGGCTCCGCCCCAGACCCCGCGCCTCAGACACCGGCGGGGCTGGATCTCTCAGCCCGTCCGGCGTTGGGAGGGTCCGGGCAGGGCGGTACGGCGGCTAGCGGGGGCGTCCGGCGAGGGCGAGGGTTCGGTGGGCGGCGGCGACCACGGCGGGGTCGATGAAGCGGCCGTCCGGGAGGGCCTGCGCCCCGGGCGCGGCGCGGGCCGCGGTGACGATCTCCTCCGCGGCCGTGACCTCCTCAGGCCCCGGGAGGTACGCCCGCTCGATCACCGGCAGCTGCCGCGGATGGATCGCCGCCCGCCCGAGGAAGCCGAGGGCCCGGCCCCGCGCGCACGAGGCGGCCAGCGCCTCCAGGTCCCGGATGTCCGGGAACACCGACTGCGCCGGGGGCGCCAGCCCCGCCGCGCGGGCCGCGACCACCACCCGCGAGCGCGGCCAGTCCAGCCCCGCCTCCGCGCTCACGCCAAGGTCGGCCCGCAGGTCCGCCTCACCGAGGGAGAGCCCGTGCAGGGCCGGGTGCGCGCGGGCGATCTCGTACGCCCGCTCCACGCCCAGCGCCGATTCCAGCAGCGCGTGCAGGCCGACCCCGCCGGTGCGGTCGGCGACCGCGGTGATCTGTTCCGGGGCGCTGATCTTCGGCAGCCGGAGCCCCGCGAGGCCCCGCAGGCCCGCGAGGGCCGTGAGGTCGGCGCCGCCCCACGGGGAGTCGAGGGCGTTGACCCGGACGTGGACGGGGACCGGGGGCCGCTCGGTGAGCAGTTCGGCCGTGGCGGCGCGGGCGTACTCCTTGCGGGAGACCGCCACCGCGTCCTCCAGATCCACGATCACGGCGTCCGCCCCGCGGCTCAGGGCCTTGGCGACCACCTCCGGGCGGTCGCCGGGTGCGTACAGCCAGGTAAGGATCACAGTGCCCCTTCCTCGCGCAGAGCCTTGACCTCGGCCGCGGAGAGGCCGAGCTCGGTCAGGACGGCGTCGGTGTCCGCGCCGTGCGGGCGGCCGGCCCAGCGGATCGCACCGGGGGTCTCGGACAGTCGGAAGAGGACGTTCTGCATCCGCATCGGGCCCAGCTCCGGGTCCTCGATCTCGGTGAGCGTGTCCAGGGCGGCGAACTGGGGGTCGGCCATCACGTCCCTGACGTCGTAGACCTGGGCTACGGCCGCCTCCGCCTCCTCGAAGGCGGCGACGACCTCCTCCGCCTTGTGGCGGGCGATCCAGCCGCCGACGGCCTCGTCCAGGACCTGCGCGTGGGCGGCCCGCCCGGTGCCGGTGGCGAACCAGGGCTCGGCGATCAGCTCCGGCCGGCCCACCAGCCGCATGACCCGCTCGGCGATCGACTGCGCCGAGGTGGACACCGCCAGCCAGCGGTCGTCGGCGCTGCGGTAGGTGTTGCGGGGGGCGTTGTTCGTGGAGCGGTTTCCGGTGCGCGGCTGTACGTAGCCGAGCTGGTCGTACCAGATCGGCTGCGGGCCGAGCACGGTCAGGATCGGCTCGATGATGGCCAGGTCCACGACCTGCCCGTGCCCGGTGCGGTCGCGGCCCGCGAGGGCCGTCATCACGGCGTACGCGGTGGTCAGCGCGGCGATCGAGTCGGCGAGCCCGAAGGGCGGCAGGGTCGGCGGCCCGTCCGGCTCGCCCGTGATGGCCGCGAAGCCGCTCATCGCCTCGGCGAGCGTGCCGAAACCGGGGCGACGGGCGTACGGGCCCTGCTGGCCGAAGGCCGTCACACGGGCCAGGACCAGGCGGGGGTTGGCCGCCGACAGCTCGGGCCAGCCCAGGCCCCACCGCTCCAGGGTGCCGGGGCGGAAGTTCTCGACGATCACGTCGGCGGTGGCGGCCAGGCGGAGCAGGGTGTCGCGGCCGCCGGGGGTGGACAGGTCGAGGGTGATGGTCCGCTTGTTCCGGCCGAGCAGCTTCCACCACAGGCCGACGCCGTCCTTCGCGGGGCCGTGCCCGCGGGAGGGGTCGGGGCGGCCGGGGTGCTCGACCTTCACGACCTCGGCGCCGAAGTCCCCGAGGAGGGTGGCGGCCAGCGGCCCGGCGAAGAGGGTGGCGAGGTCCAGGACGCGCAGCCCTGCCAGGGGGCCCGGCCCTTGCCGTTGCCCTGGCCGGGCGTCGGTGGGCGAGGACCGCGGCCCCGTCCCGCAATCCGGGCCGACGGCCCCGGTCCGGGTCCCGGGCGCGGACATGGTCGCGGGCCCGGGCGTGGCTTCGGTCTTGGGTGGGGGCGTGGGCGTGGCTTCGGTCTTGGGTGGGGGCGTGGGGTGGTGGTGATCGTGCCCGGTGGGCGGAGGGGCGGCCGGGGGCGTGCCGGCTGCCGTGCCCAGTGCCGCCCGGGGGTTCACGAGGAGGCTCCGTCGGGTTCGGGCCCGGAGGCGCGGCCCGGGTGCGGGTCCGGGTCCGGCCCGGGTGGCGGCCCGTTCTCCGTGTTCCGCCCGGCCAGGGCAAAGGCGTCCGTTTCCGTGCGCGTCGGCATCGAGTCCTGGGCGCCCGGGCGCTGGACGGAGAGGGCGGCTGCGTACGAGGCCCAGCGCAGTGCCTCGGGTACGGGCCTGCCCTCGCCCAGCGCCACCACGAGGGCGCCGACGAAGGTGTCCCCGGCCGCGGTGGTGTCCACTGCGCGGACCCGGGGCGCGGGCACCGTCAGCGGCTCCCGGCCGCGGGCGGCGTACAGGACG
This sequence comes from Streptomyces sp. NPDC001717, assembly GCF_042892775.1. Lineage (NCBI taxonomy): Bacteria > Bacillati > Actinomycetota > Actinomycetes > Kitasatosporales > Streptomycetaceae > Streptomyces > Streptomyces sp. NPDC001717. Next base: position 94,634 of record NZ_JBIAUK010000005.1, read on the forward strand.
CCCGCCACGCCGAGGGTGATCACCACCTCGGGCACGTCGTCCAGCAGGGCCCCGGCCGCCTGGACCGGGTCGGTGAGGCCGGTGAGGGCGGCGGCCTCGTGCTCGTTGGGGACGAGGAGATCGACGGCCGCGAGCAGCTCGGCGGGCAGTGGCTGGACGGGGGCCGGGGTGAGGACCGTACGGACGCCGCGGGCGCGGGCGCACAGCGCGCCGGCGAGGACGGCGGACAGCGGCAGCTCCAGCTGGAGGAGGAGCGATCCGGCGCGGGCGATCCGGGCCTCGTCGCCCGCCTCCAGGCCCGTGACCAGGGCGTTCGCGCCCGGGATGACGATGATGCTGTTGCCGCCCTCGTCGTCCACGGTGATGTGGGCGGTACCGCTGGCTCCCTCGACGGTGCGCAGACCGGCCGTCTCCACCCCCGCCGAGGCGAGCGCGGAGCGCAGTCTTACGCCGAACTCGTCGGCCCCGACCGCGCCGATCATCACCACCTCCCCGCCGGATCGGGCGGCGGCGACGGCCTGGTTGGCGCCCTTGCCGCCGGGGACGGTGCGAAAGGCCCTGCCCGTGACGGTCTCGCCGAGGCGGGGGGCCTTGGGGACGTAGGCGACGAGGTCCATGTTGGTACTGCCGAGCACGGTGATGGCCGTCATGAGCGTGCTGCCTCCTGCGCGGTGAGGTGGGCGAGGGTGTCGAAGCCGATGCCGTCGAAGCCGGGGACGGTGGTGGCGAGGCGGTTCTTGAGGGGGGCCGACCAGCGGTCCGGGACCGAGCCTGCGACGAGGGCGGCGAGGGCGCCGGCGGTGGCCCCGTTGGAGTCGGTGTCCCAGCCGCCGGAGACGGCCCGGCACACGGAGTGGGTGAAGTCCCCGTCGGCGTGGGTCAGGGCGGCGGCGATCAGCGCGGTGTTGGGCACGGCGTGGACCCAGTGGTAGTGCCCGTAGCGGGCGTGCAGCCGGTCCACGACGAGGTCGAAGTCGGCGGCCTCCCCGGCCGCCCGGATGCCGAACCGGACGGCCTCGGCGAGGCGGGAGCGGGGCGGTACGAAGTCCAGCCCGCTCCGCAGCGCGGTGTGCACGTCGGCGCGGCCGGTGGCGGCGGTGGCGGTGGCCGCGGCGACGAAGAGGGCGGCGTAGATCCCGTTCGCGGTGTGCGTGAGGACGGCGTCCCGGTACGCCTGGGCCGCGGCGGCGGCCGGGTCGCCGGGGTTGGTCCAGCCGTGCACGTCGGCGCGGATGAGGGCGCCGATCCATTCGCGGAAGGGGTTGTGGTGGGTGGCGGTGAGCGGGGGTTCCAGGCCGTGGAGGAGGTTGCGGTAGGCGACGCGCTCGGCGGTGAAGGTCCGGCCCGCGGGCAACTCGTCGAGCCAGAGCCGGGCGACGTCGGCGGTGGTGAAGCCCTTGCCGTGCCGCTGGAGCAGGAGCAGGCCGAGGAGCGGGTAGTTGAGGTCGTCGTCCTCGGGCATCCCGTCGATGTTCTCGGCGAGGGAGGTGGGGGCGGAACGGCGGTTCCAGGGGTACGCGGCGAGGACCTCCGGCGGGACGCGGCGGGCGGTGAACCAGTCGCCGAGCGGCCAGTTGCCGGCGGCGCGGGCCAGGGTGCGGATGCCGTGCAGCGGCAGCTTCTCGACGGGCTTGCCGAGCAGACACCCGACGGCCCGGCCGGTCCAGGCTGCCTCCAGCCGGGCCGGGTACCCGGCGGGTGGCTCGGTGGGCGGCTCGGTGGGGTCCGGGGTCAGGCCCCCGGGCCCCGGTGTCGCGGGCGTCGTCCGCCGCGCGGACCGGGCCCCGGGGCCGCCGGGTGGGGCGGCCCCGGGGTCGGGCCAGGTGGTGGCGATGGCTTCCAGGGAGTGCGGTTCGTCCGGAGTCAGGGGGGAGGGGAGGGCGGCCAGGTCGTCCAGGAGGCGGGTGGCCAGGGCGCGGAGCCGCGGCGGGGCCGGGGTGGGGGAGGCGCCGGCCCGGGCGGGGGCCGGGTGGCCGCCCGCCGCCAGCCAGGTCCGGCGGGCGGGTTCCGCGTCCGCGTCCCGGCCGTCCTGCGCGGCCTGCCGCAGCTCGTGCCCGACCAGGTCCTCGGGCTGCGCCCAGGTGAGCCGTACCGGGTCCGGGGCGGGGTCGGGGGCGGGGTGGGTGGAGCGGGCGTGCGGGTGGGTGCGGGCGTGGGCCTGCGGCGCTGTTCCCCTACCCGCCCCTTCCCGAAACCGGGGCTCCGCCCCGGACCCCGGTCCGTGTCCGGACGCCGGTCCGTGTCCGGATGCCGGGGTGGGCCCGGAGCCCTGGTCGTGCCTGGATGCCGGGTCGCGCCCGGGGTGGTGGGCCGGTGGGGGCGGGGTGTCGGAGTCGGTGATCGGCCGGGCCGGCCGGGTGGGGGTGTCGGGATCGGAACCCCGTACGCCTCCGTCCGGGCGGTGCGGCCCGTGGGGGGCCGGTCGGGTCGCCGTTGCGGCGGGCTCCGTCGGGGGCGTGGGGCGGGGCGGGGTCATCGGGGGGCCGTGAGGGTGGCGAAGGCCGATTCGTGGGCGGCGCGGCGGGTGCGGTCGCGGGTGAAGATCTCCCGGGTGACGGCGGCCATCGACGCGGCCGGGGCGTGCAGGTCGAGGCGGCTGGCCTCCGCCACCTGCTTCGCCCAGGCCGGCGGGACCACCGCCTCCCCGCCCAGGGCTCCGGCGATCGCGCCCGCCATGGTGGCGATGGAGTCGCAGTCCCGGCCGTAGTTCACCGCCCCGAGCACGGAGGCCTCGTACGCCCCGTCCGCGATCAGCAGCATGCCGAGCGCGATCGGGAGCTCCTCGATGGAGTGGAGGCGCGAGGGGCGCCGCGCGCCGAGGGAGGGGGCCCGGTAGTCGGGGCCCACCGAGTCGTACGGGGCGACCGCCGCCCGGAGCGGGGCCAGGGCCGACTCGAAGTCACGGTGGCGGGAGGCGGTTTCCGCGACCGCCTCGATGGCGGTACGGGTGCCGTCCTTGGCCAGGGAGAGGGCGGTGTCCAGGACCGTCGAGGCCGTCGCGCCGGGCAGGCAGGCGGCCGCCACCGCCGCCGCGAACACGCCCGCGGCCTCCCTTCCGTACGAGGACTGGTGCGCTCCGGCGATGTCCAGCGCCTCCGCGTACGCCCCGGCCGGATTGCCCGCGTTGGCGATGCCGACCGGCGCCATGTACATCGCCGCACCGCAGTTGACGATGTTGCCGGAGCCCGCCTCGCGGGGGTCGACGTGGGCGTAGTGGAGACGGGTGACGATCCACTTCTCCGCCAGGAAGATCCGCTGGAGGGGCAGGGCCTCCGCCTCCAGTTCCGGGATCCAGCGGGGGTTGGTCATCAGGTCCGGGACCAGGTGCTCGGCGACGGCGTAGGCGTCGAGGTGGTCCCGTACGGCCTCGTAGACGCGGACGAGGGCGTGGGTCATCAGGGTGTCGTCGGTGACGTGCCCGTCGCCCTTGTGGTACGGGGCGATGGGGCGGGCGGTGCGCCAGTCCTCGTGCCACGGGCCGACGATCCCGTGGATGCGGCCGCCGTGCCGTTCCACGATCCGGTCCGGGGTCCAGCCCTCCACCGGGCCGCCGAGCGCGTCGCCCACGGCGGCTCCGACGAGGGCGCCGGTGGCCCGGTCCTCCAACGTGGGGTTCGTCAGCGTCATGTCCTGATCATTCCTTGGTTGTCGGGGTGGGGTGAGGTGAGTTCCGTACGGGCGAGGAGGGCCGCGAGTTCGACGAGGTCGGTGCCGGCCAGGCGGGGCAGGGCGCAGCCGGACAGGGTGCGGCAGGCCTCGCGCCAGGCGGCGGGGATCGAGTCGCCGCCGCCGAGCGCGCCGGTGAGCGCCCCGGCGAGGGCGGGGGCGGAGTCCGCGACGCGGGACAGGCAGGCCGCGGCCGGGACGGCCTCGGTGACCTTGCCGCGGGCGGCGGTCGCGAGGGCGAGGGCGACGGGGACGGTCTCGGCCGCGGCGATCCCGTAGCTGTAGACGTGGTCGACGATCTCGTGTTCGAGGGTGGGGACGATGGCGAAGGCGCCGCCGTCGCTGTGGGCGCGGGCCAGCTTGACCGCGTGGCGGGCGTTGCGGCCGATCTCGGTGGTCCCGGGGAGCTGGCCGAGCGCGGCTTCGACGGCGGCGTCCACGTCGGCGGTGGCCAGCGCGGTCGCGAGGGCGGCGGCCATGGCGCGGGCGCCGTGGACGCCGTCTCCGTCCTGGGTGTAGCGGGCGTCGAACTCGGCGAGGTCCGCGGCCGCGCGGGGGTCGCCGGGGTGGACGACGGCGAGGACGCAGGCGCGTACGCAGGCGGCGTCGTCGAAGTAGTGCGGGTTGTCGTGGCCGGTGGCGGGCGGGCGCAGGCCGGTGGCGAGGTTGCCGAGGCCGGCGCGGACGGAGATCCGGGCGCGGAGGGGGAGTACGGCGGACTCGACCTCGGGAGCGCGTTCCGCGGCGGCGGCGACCTCGCTGGCGAGGGCGTTCCAGGCGAGGTCGATGGCCGCGCGCATGCGCCTCGACCGGCTGAGGTCGGAGAGGAGGACGCCGGCGGCGGTGAGCACGGACTCGGCGACGAAGGCGGCCCACTCGGCGTCGTCGGACGGGCCGAGGCGCAGGGGCTCCGGGGGCTGGTTCAGCGCGATGGGGACGGGGAGGGTGGTGGTGGCGTTCTGCTCGGCGAAGGTGTCGAGCTCGCGGGTGAGGCGCCGGGTCCACTCGGGCATCCGGCTCGCGCGGTGGCGGGCCGCGGGCCACCCGGCCGCGTCGCCTGCGGCGAGCCCGAGGAGGAGGCCCTCGATCCGGCGGGGCCTTGCAGCGGGCGGCTGGTCCGGGGTCGAACCGGGGCTCCGCCCCGGACCCCGCTCCTCAAGCGCCGGAGGGGCTGGATTTTGCCGGCTGCCGGCTGTCAGGTCCGGCTGGTTCGCCCGTAGGGCACATACAGCCCCGCCGGGGGCACCCTCGGCCTCGCCGGCGTTCGAGGCGCGAGCGGTGGACGTGTCCGGAGAGGTGTCGGGGGTGAAAGGGGTCATCGGGAGGCCTCGTATTCCGGGGTGAGGAGGTCCGCGATGTCCAGGACGTGGTAGCCCCGCATCGAGGGGAGGCAGCTGCCGCGAACCGGGCCGATGGCCGAGGACCAGGCGGTGGGGATCGAGGCGGCGCCGGAGAGGGCTCCGGCGAGGGCGCCCGCCACCGCCGCCGTGGTGTCGGCGTCGCGGCCCATGTTGACGGCCGTCAGGACGGATGAGGGGAAGTCGCCGTGGCAGGCGGCGAAGGCCCCGAAGGCCAGGCCCACCGCCTCGGGGGCCAGGTCGGTCCACGGGTAGCCGCCGATGACCACCGCCGAGCGGACCGCCCGTTCGCCGCGCGGGGCGGCCGTCACGGCGCGGCGCAGCGAGCGGGCCGTCCAGGAGTCGGAGGGGATCACGGACAGGGCCGCGGAGATCACCGAGGCGGGGGAGCCGCCCGCCATGGCCGCGGCGACCCCGGCGGCGACCGCCTGGCCGCCGTAGATGCCCTCCCCGTCGTGGCTCACCGAGCCGTCGATGGAGACGAGCCGGGCCGCCTCCGCGGGTCGGCCGGCCGCGAAGACCCCGAACGGGGCGGCGCGCATCGCCAGACCGTCGCTCCACGCGTGGCGGTGCTGCGCCGAGATGGGCGCCGCCAGTCCGCGGCGGAGGTTCTCCAGGGTGCCGCGCTCCGAGAACCCGGCGCCGCGGAACGGGCCTTCGTCGAGGTCCGCGATCCAGTGGTGCCAGGCCCGTTCCACGTGGGAGACGGTCAGCGCCGATCCGTGCCGGGCCAGCAGCAGCCCGGAGAAGATCGCGTACTCGGTGTCGTCCGTGCCCGCCGGGTCGTCCGACACGAAGCCCTCGATCCGGCCCCACTTGGCCCGGATCTCCGACGGCTTCATGTTCTCCGCGGGGGCGCCCAGCGCGTCACCCACCGCCAGTCCCAGAAGAGCGCCCCTGGCCCGTTCGAGGAGGACCTGCGGATTGCATGCAATCAGCTCCATGGCGCGCCTCTCCACTTGATGGGACTCATGATGAGCCCTTGGGGGATTTGTGCCACGGCATGTGGTTTGTCGCTCGTCGCGAAACACCCCGCGAACGATGCCGTCACCCGGTCGCCGACCCTCAAAACCCCAGGTAAGTACGGCCTTCCTTGCTGGCGGGCAACGGAAATCGTGCGTAGTTTCGAGGTGTTCAGGGGGAGCGGGACGTCTCGCGGAGCCCGTTGGCACAAATGGGGAGATATCCGTATGTCCATCATCGACATCGAAGCGCCGCTGCACACCGCCCACCGCGACAACCACACGCACCGCGACGTCAACGGCGGATGGCTGCGCCCGGCCGTCTTCGGCGCCATGGACGGGCTCGTCTCCAACCTCGCGCTGATGACCGGCGTGGCGGGCGGCGCCGTCGCCCCGCACACCGTCGTGATCACCGGCCTGGCGGGCCTCGCGGCCGGCGCGTTCTCGATGGCGGCCGGCGAATACACCTCCGTGGCCTCGCAGCGTGAGCTCGTGCTCGCCGAACTGGACGTGGAACGGCAGCAGTTGCTGGGGCACCCGATCGACGAGATGGAGGAGCTCGCCGAGCTCTACGTCTCCCGGGGCGTCGAGCCGGCCCTCGCCCGCGAGGTGGCCATGCAGCTGTCCCGCGACCCCGAGCAGGCGCTGGAGATCCACGCCCGCGAGGAGCTCGGCATCGACCCCGACGACCTGCCCTCGCCGATCGTCGCCGCGGTCTCCTCCTTCGGCTCCTTCGCGCTGGGCGCGCTGCTCCCCGTACTGCCCTACCTGCTCGGCGCCACCGCCCTGTGGCCCGCGGTCCTGCTGGCGCTGGCCGGTCTCTTCGCCTGCGGCGCGGTCGTCGCGCGGGTCACCGCCCGGTCCTGGTGGTACAGCGGCCTGCGCCAGCTCGTCCTGGGTGGCGCCGCCGCCGGTGTGACGTACATCCTGGGAACCTGGATCGGCGGAGCCATAGGCTGATCAGGCAGGGAGTGAGACACTATGCGGAACGCAGCATAAGTAGTCCGTTACTCGGCGGTTTCGATCCCATGTCCGCCGGGCATCAGACCAGGGCGCCCGGGCAATGATGCCCACTACGCGTCGGGACCTTCTCCCCGTGCAGCGTGCCCAACACCCGAAGGTCCCCTTCTTTCTGCCTCGTGCGATGTCCGCATGCTGGAATGGCATATCCGCTTCGCGGGATTGTCGTCATCATGTAATCTGCACGAAATTTCGCAGAGGGCCAACGTCGTCCCTCGGCTATGCACATATGCCACGACGACGACGGGAGAGCCGATGCGTTCCGCATCCACGCACTCCGCGACCGGCCTCAGCAACACCGCCTGGTCGCCCATGGACGGTCGCCCCGCCCAGCAGGGCATGTACGACCCGCGCAACGAGAAGGACGCCTGTGGCGTCGGATTCGTGGCGAACCTCACCGGCGAGGCCACCCACACCCTCGTTGAGCAGGCCCTGACCGTCCTGCGGAACCTCGAGCACCGCGGCGCCACCGGCTCCGAGCCGGACTCCGGCGACGGCGCGGGCATCCTGTCCCAGGTCCCGGACGCGTTCCTGCGCGAGGTCGCCGGGTTCGAGCTCCCCGAGGCCGGCGCGTACGCCGTCGGCATCGCCTTCCTCCCCGCCGACGGCACCGCACAGGCCGTCGCCGTGGAGCAGATCGAGGCCATCGCCGCCGAGGAGAACCTCACGGTCATCGGCTGGCGCGAGGTCCCGGTCACCCCGGACCTGCTCGGCAACGGCGCCCGGACCACGATGCCGGCCTTCCGCCAGCTCTTCGTGAGCAACGGCAGCACGGGCATCGAGCTGGACCGCAAGGCCTTCGTCCTGCGCAAGCGCGCCGAGCGCGAGGCCGGGGTGTACTTCCCCTCGCTCTCCGCCCGCACCATCGTCTACAAGGGCATGCTGACCACCGGCCAGCTGGAGCCCTTCTTCCCCGACCTCTCCGACCGCCGTTTCGCCTCGGCCGTCGCCCTGGTCCACTCGCGGTTCTCGACGAACACCTTCCCGTCCTGGCCGCTCGCCCACCCGTACCGCTTCGTCGCGCACAACGGCGAGATCAACACGGTCAAGGGCAACCGCAACTGGATGAAGGCCCGCGAGTCCCAGCTGGCGTCCGACGTCTTCGGCGAGGGCGCGCTGGACCGCATCTTCCCGATCTGCACCCCGGACGCCTCCGACTCGGCCTCCTTCGACGAGGTCCTGGAGCTGCTCCACCTCGGTGGCCGCTCGCTCCCGCACAGCGTCCTGATGATGATCCCGGAGGCGTGGGAGAACCACACCTCCATGGACCCGGCCCGCCGCGCGTTCTACCAGTACCACTCCACGATGATGGAGCCCTGGGACGGCCCGGCCTGCGTCACCTTCACCGACGGCACCCAGGTCGGCGCGGTCCTCGACCGCAACGGTCTGCGCCCCGGCCGCTACTGGGTCACCGACGACGGCCTCGTCGTCCTCGGCTCCGAGGTCGGCGTGCTCGACATCGACCCGGCCAAGGTCGTCCGCAAGGGCCGCCTGCAGCCCGGCAAGATGTTCCTCGTCGACACCGCCCAGAAGCGGATCATCGAGGACGACGAGATCAAGGACGAGCTGGCCGCCGCCGCCCCGTACGCGGACTGGCTGGAGACCGGCGAGATCGAGCTGTCGGACCTGCCCGAGCGCGAGCACATCGTGCACACCCACGCCTCGGTCACCCGCCGCCAGCAGACCTTCGGCTACACCGAGGAAGAGCTCCGCGTCATCCTCGCGCCGATGGCCCGCACCGGCGGCGAGCCGCTCGGCTCCATGGGCACGGACTCCCCGATCGCGGCCCTGTCCGAGCGCCCCCGGCTGCTCTTCGACTACTTCACCCAGCTCTTCGCGCAGGTCACCAACCCGCCGCTGGACGCCATCCGCGAGGAGCTCGTCACCTCGCTGCTGTCCTCGATCGGCCCCGAGTCCAACCTCCTGGACCCGACCTCCGCGTCGTGCCGCAGCGTCACGCTGCCCTTCCCGGTGATCGACAACGACGAGCTCGCCAAGCTCATCCACATCAACCACGACGGCGACATGCCGGGCATGAAGGCGGCCACCCTCTCGGGCCTCTACCGGGTCTCGGGCGGCGCCGACGCGCTCGCCGCGCGGATCGCGGAGATCCGCACCGAGGCCGACGCGGCCATCGCCGCCGGCGCCCGCCTGATCGTCCTGTCGGACCGCCACTCGGACGCCGAGCACGCGCCGATCCCCTCGCTGCTGCTCACCTCCGCCGTGCACCACCACCTCATCGCGACCAAGCAGCGCACCCAGGTGGGCCTGCTCGTCGAGGCCGGCGACGTCCGCGAGGTCCACCACGTCGCACTGCTCATCGGCTACGGCGCCGCCGCGGTCAACCCGTACCTCGCCATGGAGTCCGTCGAGGACCTGCTGCGCGCCGGTACGTTCATCGAGGGCATCGAGCCCGAGAAGGCCATCAGGAACCTGATCTACGCGCTCGGCAAGGGCGTCCTGAAGGTCATGTCCAAGATGGGCATCTCCACCGTCGCCTCCTACCGCGGCGCCCAGGTCTTCGAGGCCGTCGGCCTGAACGACGAGTTCGTCGCCGCGTACTTCGCGGGCACCGCCACCAAGATCGGCGGCGCGGGCCTGGACGTCATCGCCAAGGAGGTGGCCGCGCGCCACGCCAAGGCGTACCCGGCCTCCGGCATCGCGGCCACGCACCGCGCGCTGGAGATCGGCGGCGAGTACCAGTGGCGCCGCGAGGGCGAGCCGCACCTGTTCGACCCGGAGACGGTCTTCCGCCTCCAGCACGCCACCCGCAACCGCCGGTACGACATCTTCAAGCAGTACACGGACCGGGTGAACGAGCAGTCCGAGCGCCTGATGACGCTCCGCGGCCTCTTCGGCTTCAAGACGGAGGACCGCCCGTCGATCTCCATCGACGAGGTCGAGTCGGTCGCCGACATCGTCAAGCGCTTCTCCACCGGCGCCATGTCGTACGGCTCCATCTCCAAGGAGGCGCACGAGACCCTCGCCATCGCCATGAACCAGCTGGGCGCCAAGTCCAACACCGGTGAGGGCGGCGAGGACCCGGACCGCCTGTACGACCCGGCACGGCGTTCGTCGATCAAGCAGGTCGCCTCCGGCCGCTTCGGCGTCACCTCCGAGTACCTGGTCAACGCGGACGACATCCAGATCAAGATGGCGCAGGGCGCCAAGCCCGGCGAGGGCGGCCAGCTGCCCGGCCACAAGGTCTACCCGTGGGTCGCCAAGACGCGTCACTCCACCCCGGGCGTCGGCCTGATCTCCCCGCCGCCGCACCACGACATCTACTCCATCGAGGACCTGGCTCAGCTGATCCACGACCTCAAGAACGCCAACCCGGTCGCGCGCATCCACGTGAAGCTCGTCTCCGAGGTCGGCGTGGGCACGGTCGCCGCGGGTGTCTCCAAGGCCCACGCGGACGTCGTCCTGATCTCCGGCCACGACGGCGGAACGGGCGCCTCCCCGCTCACCTCGCTGAAGCACGCGGGCGGTCCCTGGGAGCTCGGCCTCGCCGAGACCCAGCAGACCCTGCTGCTCAACGGGCTGCGCGACCGGATCGTCGTCCAGACCGACGGCCAGCTCAAGACCGGCCGCGACGTGGTCATCGCCGCGCTGCTCGGCGCCGAGGAGTTCGGTTTCGCGACCGCGCCGCTCGTCGTCTCCGGCTGCGTCATGATGCGCGTCTGCCACCTGGACACCTGCCCGGTCGGCATCGCCACGCAGAACCCGGTCCTGCGGAGTCGCTTCTCCGGCAAGCCCGAGTTCGTCGTCAACTTCTTCGAGTTCATCGCGGAGGAGGTGCGCGAGCTCCTCGCCGAGCTGGGCTTCCGCTCCATCGAGGAGGCCGTCGGCCACGCCGAGCTGCTCGACACCACCAAGGCCGTCACGCACTGGAAGGCGCAGGGTCTCGACCTGGAGCCGCTCTTCTACGTGCCCGAGCTGCCCGAGGGCGCGGTCCGCCACGCCCTGATCGAGCAGGACCACGGTCTGGAGAAGGCGCTCGACAACGAGCTCATCGAGCTCGCCGCCGACGCGCTGAACGCCGAGACCGCGGAGGCGGCCCAGCCGGTCCGCGCCCAGGTCGCGATCCGCAACATCAACCGGACCGTCGGCACCATGCTCGGCCACCACGTGACCAAGAAGTTCGGTGGAGCGGGCCTGCCCGACAACACCATCGACCTGACCTTCACGGGCAGCGCCGGCCAGTCCTTCGGAGCCTTCGTGCCGAAGGGCGTGACCCTCCGCCTGGAGGGCGACGCCAACGACTACGTCGGCAAGGGCCTCTCCGGCGGCCGGATCGTGGTCCGCCCGGACCGCGGCGCCGACCACCTCGCCGAGTACTCCACCATCGCCGGCAACACCATCGGCTACGGAGCCACCGGCGGCGAGATGTTCCTGCGCGGCCGCACCGGCGAGCGCTTCTGCGTCCGCAACTCCGGCGCCCTGGTCGTCTCGGAAGGCGTGGGCGACCACGGCTGCGAGTACATGACCGGCGGCACGGCGGTCGTCCTGGGCGAGACGGGCCGCAACTTCGCGGCCGGCATGTCGGGTGGCGTCGCGTACGTCATCGACCTCGACCCGAACAACGTCAACGTCGGCAACGCGGGCGCGGTCGAGGCCCTGTCCGACAGCGACAAGCAGTGGCTGCACGATGTGGTGCGCCGCCACGAGGAGGAGACCGGCTCGACCGTGGCCGCGAAGCTCCTGGCTGACTGGACCGCCGCGGCGGACCGCTTCAGCAAGATCATCCCGACCACGTACAAGGCAGTGCTCGCCGCCAAGGAAGCCGCTGAGCTCGCCGGACTCTCGGAAACCGAGACCACGGAGAAGATGATGGAGGCGGCGACCAATGGCTGACCCGAAGGGCTTCCTCACCACCCCGCGCGAGACCGCCTGCTCCCGTCCCGTCGCCGAACGGCTTCAGGACTGGAACGAGGTCTACGTCCCGGGCTCGCTGCTCCCGATCATCGGCAAGCAGGCCGGCCGCTGCATGGACTGCGGCATCCCGTTCTGCCACAACGGCTGCCCGCTCGGGAACCTGATCCCCGAGTGGAACGACTTCGCGTACCGCGAGGACTGGACCGCCGCCTCGGAGCGCCTGCACGCCACGAACAACTTCCCGGAGTTCACGGGCCGTCTGTGCCCGGCCCCGTGCGAGTCGGCGTGTGTGCTCGGCATCAACCAGCCGGCCGTCACCATCAAGAACGTCGAAGTCTCGATCATCGACAAGGCCTGGGACAACGGCGACGTCACCCCGCGGGCGCCCGAGCGCCTGTCCGGGAAGACCGCCGCCGTCATCGGCTCGGGTCCGGCCGGTCTGGCCGCCGCCCAGCAGCTGACCCGGGCCGGCCACACCGTGGTCGTGTACGAGCGCGCCGACCGCATCGGCGGCCTGCTGCGCTACGGCATCCCCGAGTTCAAGATGGAGAAGGTGCACATCAACCGCCGCATCGAGCAGATGCGCGCGGAGGGCACCAAGTTCCGCACCGGCATCGAGGTCGGCCGCGACATCACCGCCACCGACCTGCGCAAGCGGTTCGACGCGGTCGTCATCGCGGCGGGCGCCACCGTCTCCCGCGACCTCCCGGTCCCGGGCCGCGAGCTCGGCGGCATCCACTTCGCGATGGAGTACCTGCCGCTCGCCAACAAGGTCCAGGAGGGCGACTTCGTGGCGCCCCCCATCACGGCCGAGGGCAAGCACGTGGTCGTCATCGGCGGCGGCGACACCGGCGCGGACTGCGTGGGCACCGCCCACCGCCAGGGCGCGGCCTCGGTCACGCAGCTGGAGATCATGCCGAAGCCGGGCGAGGACCGGAACGCCAACCAGCCGTGGCCGACCTTCCCCATGCTGTACAAGGTCACCTCGGCGCACGAGGAGGGCGGCGAGCGGGTCTACTCCGTCTCCACCACCCACTTCGAGGGTGACGAGGACGGCAACGTCAAGGCGCTGCACCTCGTCGAGGTCGAGTTCATCGACGGCAAGCTGACCCAGAAGCCCGGCACCGAGCGCGTCCTCCCCGCGCAGCTGGTCACCCTGGCGATGGGCTTCACCGGCACCGACCAGGCCAACGGCCTGGTGGAGCAGTTCGGCCTGGAGCTGGACGGCCGCGGCAACGTCTCGCGCGACGCGTCCTACGCGACCAACGTCGACGGCGTCTTCGTCGCCGGTGACGCCGGCCGCGGCCAGTCGCTGATCGTCTGGGCCATCGCGGAGGGCCGCTCGGCCGCCCGCGGCGTGGACCGCTTCCTGACCGGCTCCAGCACCCTCCCGTACCCGGTCAAGCCCACGGACCGCTCGCTGACGGTGTAACACCGTCGCCCCTCCCTCCGGGGAGACCCCTCATACGGTCCGTACAACGACGTACGGAAATCCGACACAGCGCCCGCCATGTCCCCGACCAGGGATGGCGGGCGCTGTGGCGTTCCCGGACCCCGCTCCTCGTTCCCGGAGAGGCCGGCTTTCCCCGGGCCGATGCCTTGACCGTGCGGGTCGGTCCCCGCTGTCCCTCCGGGGCGTCCTCCCCATCGTGCCGCGGCCGCAGGCCGGGCCGTGCGCGAGAAACCGCCACCCCGCCCGGGAGGGCATTCGGCGTGGCCCCTTGACGGCAGTCACACGCGCATAGTCCTATAGTGCTAGGAAGCTAGATGAATAGAGGTGGGCAGTGATCGAGTTTCACCTCGATGCCCGGTCCGGCGTCGCCCCGTACATGCAGCTCGTCCACCAGGTCCGCCAGGCCCTGCGGCTGGGGCTGCTCGCGCAGGGGGACCGGCTTCCCACGGTCAAGGACGTCGCCGCCTCCGTGGCGATCAACCCGAACACCGTGCTCAAGGCGTACCGGGAACTCGAATACGAGGGGCTGGTCGCCAAGAAGCCCGGAGTCGGCACCTTCATCTCCGGGACGCTCGGCGACGACGCCTCGCTGTCCGAACACGAGCCGCTGCGGCAGGAGTTGCAGGGGTGGCTGGAGAAGGCGCGGAGCGCCGGGCTGGACGAGGAGAGCATCGAGGCGCTGTTCCAGAGCACCTTCCGTAATCGCAGTACGCACACGCACGCGAAGACCGAAGAGGGGAAATGACCGCGATATTGGAGGCCCACGCGCTGGGCAAGCGGTACGGCCGCAAACAGGCGTTGAGCGAGTGCACCCTGAGCCTGCCGGCAGGGCGGGTCATCGGCCTGGTCGGCCCCAACGGGGCAGGGAAGTCAACGCTGTTGCAGCTGGCCTGCGGGCTGATCGGGCCGACCTCCGGCACCATCGAGGTGCTCGGCGGACGGCCCGCGTCCGGGCCGGAGCAGCTGGCCAAGGTCGGGTTCGTCGCCCAGGACACGCCCACGTACGCCGGGCTGTCCATCGCCGACCACCTGAAGCTGGGGGCCCGGCTCAACCCGGGATGGGACGCCGCCCTGGCGGAGGAGCGGATCCGACAGCTCGGGCTCGACCCCGCGCAGAAGACCGGGAAGCTGTCCGGCGGACAGCGCGCCCAGGTCGCCCTGACGCTCGCCGTCGCCAAGCGGCCCGAGCTGCTGCTCCTCGACGAGCCGGTCGCCGCCCTGGACCCGCTGGCCAGGCGGGAGTTCCTGCAGAGCCTGATGGAGTACGTGGCCGAACACGGGACCACCGTCGTGCTCTCCTCACACCTGGTCTCCGACCTGGAACGGGTCTGCGACCACCTGGTCTCGCTCGTCGCCTCCCGCGTACAAGTGGCGGGGGACGTCGACGACCTGCTCGCCACGCACTTCCGGCTCACCACGGCCCGGAGGGATGCCGCCGGCCTGCCCGAGGGCATGCGGGTCATCCAGGAGACCCACACCGAGCGGCAGAGCACGTTCATCGTGAGTGCCGACGAGCCGGTCCAGGACCCCTCCTGGGTCCTGGAGCCGATCGGCCTGGAGGACCTCGTCCTCACCTACATGGGTCAGGAGGCCCGGCGATGATCTGGCTGACCTGGCGCCAATACCGAGTCCAGACGCTCGTGACCCTCGCCGCCGTGGCCGGGTTCGCGATATTCCTTCTGGTCACCGGCTTCCAGATGAGGGACCTCTACGACAGCACGGTCGCCCACTGCCAGGGCGAGGCCTGCAAGAGGGCCAAGGACGGGATGCTCTCCGAGTACCAGACCCTCGCCTACGGTGTCACGAGTGCGCTGCTCCTCGTACCCGGCATCCTGGGGATCTTCTGGGGAGCTCCGCTGATCGCCCGCGAACTGGAGACCGGCACCCACCGCCTCGTCCTGAACCAGAGCATCACCCGCGGGCGTTGGCTCATGGTCAAGCTCGTTGCCGTCGGCCTGGTGGTCGTCGTCGTGACGGGACTGCTCACCCTGCTGGTGACCTGGTGGGCGAGTCCGATCGACCGGATCAACGTGGACCGGTTCACCGCGATGCTGTTCGGCGGGCGGTCGATCGCCCCGATCGGCTACGGCGTCTTCGCCTTCACTTTCGGGGTGTGTGCGGGACTGCTGATCCGCCGCACCGTGCCCGCGATGGCCGCCACGCTGGCCGCCTTCGCGGCGATCCAGATCCTCGTCCCGCAGGCGATCCGCCCGTACTACATGGCTCCGGTGCGCGCCGACGTCGCGCTCTCCTCGCTCTCCGTGCAGATGGGGGCCCCGGCGGAGGGCTGGCAAGGGCTGAACGTCCACCTGCTGGGGTCCGGTGACGACACCCGCCTGGAGGTGGGGGTGTCCAGGCCCGGTGACTGGGTCGTCTCCGACCCCGGCCGGGTCCTCGACTCCTCGGGCCGGGAGGTCGGCGGCACCCAAGGTTGTGCGAAACCCAGCATGGAGCCCTTCGAGTGCTTCGCGAAGTCCGATCTGCACATCGAGGTGGCCTACCAGCCCGCCGACCGCTACTGGACGTTCCAGTGGATCGAGACGGGGATCTTCCTCGCACTGTCCGGGGTGCTGGCGGGCGTCTGCGGGTGGTGGCTTCGGCGCCGGGTGGCCTGACCGGGTCCGGGTGAGGGGCGGCCGAAGCCAACGCAACTGGCTTCGGCCGCTTCCCCGACTCTACGGCCGTGAAGTACGGCGAAGGTGTACCGCCATCCTGAACGGTGGTTGTTCCCGGGCCGGTTGGGGGAGACAGGCAGGATGGGGAGGCTGCTGGCAGGGCGGTACGAGCTGGACGACAGGCCGCTGGCGTCCGGTGCGATGGGTGAGGCCTGGGCTGCTTGGGACCCGAAGATGCAGCGGCGCGTCGTGGTGAAACTGGTGCGCCCCCTCCCGGGCCGGCAGCCGAACGTGCCTGCTGTCTTCCGGGAGGCGCGGACCGCAGCGCGTGCCAATCATCCCGGGATCGTGACCGTTCACGACGTCGAGAGCGACACCACCGGTGACTGGTTCCTGGTGATGGAGCTGATCACCGGGCAGGACCTGTCGCGCGTACTCGACTCCGGAGAGACGCTCGCGGTGGCCACCGTGCTGGACTGGTCGGCACAGGTGGCCGACGCCCTGCAGGCGGCCCACGACGAGGGCGTCGTCCATCGCGACCTCAAGCCCTCGAACCTCATGCTCACGGAATCCGGAAGGATCAAGATCCTGGACTTCGGCATCGCCGGGTTCCTCGACAACGCGTCTGCGGACAGCGAACCGATCGGCTCATGGCCGTACATGGCGCCCGAGCGGATCCTCGGCTCGCGCGGGGACGCGCGCACCGATCTGTACGCCCTCGGGTGCGTGCTCTACGAGCTCCTCACCGGACGGCCGCCGTTCGGCGACCTGAGCGGTTTTCCCCTCCTCGCCGCACACAAGGACACGGTGCCCGTCCCCGTCGGAAAGGCGGTCTCCGGGCTCCCTCGGGGCCTTGACGAGTTGGTGGCCGCGCTCCTCGCCAAGGAGCCGGATGATCGCCCCTCGACGGCCGCACACGTACGCGACCGCCTGCGCGAGCTGGCGGCCGAGCCGCCCGCACCGGCCCCGCCCACCCCGGAGCGGGAGCCGCAAGAGACGGCTCCGCCCCGGCCGCCGGACGCCCGCACGCACGACCGCCCCCGTCCCCAGGTCCCCCCGAGCCCCACATTGAAGAACCCCAAGGCGCGGCGCCCTTCGGCCGTCCCCGCCGGGGCCGCCCCGCCGAGTACCCCGCCCGCCCCGGATCGCGCCCGTCGTCGCCGGGTGCTGTCGCTCGTCGTCGGCGTCGTCGTGTGCGCGGTCGCCGTGACGCTCCTCATCGGGTACCTCCAAGACCCGCGCAAGCTGTGGTTCACACCCATCGGGGCGCAGGGGTACTTCGCCGTCTCCGAGCACACCGCGTTCCTGCCCGGCCCCGCGAACGGCACGGTCGAGGCGCGCGACACCGCGAGCGGCGAGCTCAGGTGGACCTATCGGACCGGTGACACGACGGGCTCGGTGAAGGTCGAGGCGGTCGCGGGGGGCTCGGTGTACGTCGTGACCGGCGAGGGCGTCATCCACGCCGTGACCGCCGCCACGGGAGAGCGGCGCTGGACCGAACCGGCCGACGGGAAAGCGGGCGGCTACCGCGCGCTGGCGGTGGCCGGTTCCTCCTTGTACGCCGTTTCGAACGAGGAAATCCGGGCTCTCGACGCCGTGAGCGGGGAGCACCGCTGGTTGCGGTCCGTGAGAGGGGGCGCCCACGTCGCGGCGACCCCGGACACCGTTTATGTCAGCGCCGTGGCCGACCAGCCCGGCGTGGAGTACGACGAGCGGGACGCCGATCTGTACGCCGTGGAAGCCGCCACCGGAACGCTCAAGTGGTCCTACTCCACCGCCAAGCCGATACGCAGCGCTCCCGCCGTGTACGAGGACACCGTCTACATCGGCTCCTGGGACGAGCAACTCCATGCCTTGGACGCCGCCACCGGCGCGTCGAAATGGACCTACGACGCGGGTGAGCCCATCGGATCCACCCCCGCCGTGGCCGACGGCGTCGTCTACGTCATGACCCAGTACGGAACGGTGATCGCGCTGGATGCCCGTACGCACCGCGAAGCATGGCGCCGTAACGCGCGGAAGTACGGAACCGGTGGCCGGGCTCCGCGGGTCGTCGAGGGAGTGGTGTACGTCGCCGATGGTGACGCGAAGCGCATCCGTGCCCTCGACGCGAGGAACGGAGCGGAGAAATGGTCCCGTTCCATCGACACGGCCGGCTCCTTCTCCGACCCGGTCGTCGCCGACGGCGTCCTCTTCGTCGGCGTGATCGCGACGGTGCACTTCACGGCGGGCGATCCGCTCCGGCGCACCCTCATCGCCCTCACCACGCGCCCCTGACTCACTCGTGCGGGTGGCGGCGTGCCGCCGGGTGCGGGTCCGATGCCGGGGCCCCGGAACGGCGCCGCGCCGGTCGATGCGCGCAGCTGGGGCGTGTGCGTCTGGTAACAGTGGGTCACATGCCCACCCGAACGATGCTGAGCGCACTGCTCGGTGCCTCGCTGCTGATCTCCGTACCGACCGCCGGCGCCGCGGACGCCGACACGCGGAGCGTCGAATACCGCGGTCTGCGGATCGCCGTCCCGGCGAACTGGAGGGTCGTCGACCTCGACCGGGAGCCCGCCGCCTGCCTGCGCCTCGACGTCCCCACCCTGTACCTCGGCCACGCCGGCACCCAGGCGAACTGCACCGGCCGGGCCGCCGTCCGCCGCGCCGACACCCTGCACCTCGAACCCCTCGACGGGGCCCCGCAGCGCGCGGACATCCCGACCGTCGCCGACCTGGCCGCGGCCCTGCCGCGTACGGACAGCAACGAGCTGCGGTACGTGCTGCGCCGGGCCGGCGTCGTGGCCACCGTGTCGTACGGGGAAGCGCCCGACACCGTACGGGGGATTCTCGACCGGGCCCGTGCCGCCGTGGTCGAGGGGCGTCCGCCGGCCGTCGTCGTGCCGGCCGTGATCGCCGGCGGGGCGAAGGCCCAGGCGCCCTTCACCGGCGAGGGGTTCGACGCCTGCACCGCACCCACCCAGCGGACCATGGACACCTGGAAGGCCGAATCCCCCTTCGGCGCCGTCGGCATCTACATCGGCGGCCGCGCCCGCGCCTGCGCCCAGCCACAGCTCACCGCCGACTGGGTCACGCGGCAGGCCGGCGCCGGCTGGCACCTGATGCCCATCTGGGTCGGGCCGCAGCCCTGGCACAGCGCCGGCACGGGCCTGTCCACCGACCCCTCCGAGGCCGACGAGCAGGGCCGTGCCGCGGCCGAGGGCGCGGTGGACGCCGCCCGCTCGCTGGGGCTCGGCGCGGGCACGGTGCTCTACAACGACCTGGAGAACTACTCGGACCGCGCCACCTGGGACGCCCCGGTCGTCGCCTACCTGACCTCCTGGACGGTACGGCTGCACGAGCTGGGCTACCGTTCCGGCGCCTACGTCTCGGCGAGCTCCGGCGCCAAGGCGCTGAGCGCGCACCACCACCAGGCCCCCGAAGCCATGCCGGACGTGCTGTGGGTGGCCCGGTGGAACGGCGCGGCGTCCGTGACGGACGCGGACCTCGGGCTGCCCGAGGGCACGAAGCAGTGGTCCGGCCGGCGCCGGGCCCACCAGTTCCGCGGGGACCACGACGCCACCTACGGCGGGGCCACGCTGAACATCGACCGCAACCGGGTGGACGTCGACCCGGCGGTGCTCGGCGGTGCCGGGGGCGGGATCCTGCCGCTCCCGGTGCCGCTTCCGCTCAGCTAGCCGACGCCGACGCCGGGTCCTCGCGCGGCGGTTCGTCGTCGTTGCCCCGGCGCAGGGTGCGCAGGCCGTGCTCCGGGGTCCACGAGCGGATGACCAGTTCGTCGCCCTGCACGGTGACGCGGACGACCTCGGTCAGGTCGGCGTGGAAGAGGTGGAACGGGTGCGGGGTGTCCGTCTCCTCCGCGTACCGGTGCAGCTCGGGCGGGTCCAGCTGTTCCAGCGCGCGGCCGGAGATCCGTACGTCTCCGTCGGGCATCCGGTCGCCCGCGCCCGGGTTCGTGTGGAGGGCGAAGCGCGGGTCGTGCTGGAGGTCCCTGGCCTTCATCGACCCCGGCATCATGCCGAGCCACAGCTCCCCGCCCCGGATGTCGACGTTGAGTCCGGCCACCCGGGGCGATCCGTCCTTGCGCAGGGTGGCCAGGACGTGGTGGGGGTACTTGGCGAAACGGGCCCGGACGGCCGCCGCGAACTCCGGTTCCGCCTTCTCGAAGACTGCCCAGCTGGTGTGCGTCATGCGTCCATCAAAGCGCGGGCGCCGTCCGGCGCAATTCAGGCGCGCACGATCCCCCGCGCTCGGGCCGCCGCCAGCCAGGCCGGGAACTCGCCGACGAGCCGGTCGTACAGCTCCGCGTCCGAGACCTTGCGCGGGTCCTCGCCCGCGTGGAAGTAGCCCGCGTTGTCCACGTCGCGGCGGTCCGGGACGGGCAGTTCGTCGAGGCGGCGCAGGAAGTCGAACTGCGAGCTGCGGGTGTTGCCGAAGCCGACGAACTGCCAGAAGAGGGGGAGACGGGCCGCCTTGCACAGGTACTTCTCGGCGGCGAGCTTGTTGATCGGGCCGCCGTCGGTCTGGAAGACGACGAGGGCGGGTGCCGTGGAGCCGGAGTCCTGGTAGTGGTCGATCACCGCGTCCATGGCCGCGTGGTAGGCCGTCTTGCCCATGTGGCCGAGGCGGGAGGCGATCTCGGTGACCTGGTTCTCGTGGTTCGCGAGGGAGATCTCCTCCACCGCGTCGACATCGGTGGAGAAGAAGACCACGGGTACGCGGGCGTCGTCGTCCAGGTGCGCGGACAGGCCCAGCACCCGGTCGGCGAGGGCCTGCACGCTGCCGTCCGCGTAGTACGGCTTCATCGACCCGGAGTAGTCCAGGACCAGGTAGACGGCTGCGCGGCCGTCCTCCATGCCGTGTTTGCGCAGTGAGACCCCGGCGCTCTTGTAGAGGCTCACGAGCGCCGGAGCCGTTTCTTCGACCTTGCGGAGGTTTATCGCACTGCGCGTCATGCGCCCGAGGTTACGTCAGCTCGCGTCCGCGTAACCGAGTTCGACCGCGATCCGGGCCCGGTGGGCGGCGGGGGAGCCGAAGAGGTGGGCGGAGCCGTGGGCGCGCTTGAAGAACTCGTGGGCCTCGTGCTCCCAGGTGATGCCGATGCCGCCGTGCAGCTGGATCATCTCCCCGGCGACGTACGAGTACGCCTGCGAGCAGGCCGACTTGGCGGCGGCCGCCGGCGCGGGCGGGGCGTCCGCCGCCGCCGCGGCGAGGGCCATGGACCTGGCGGACTCCACGGCCGCGTACATGTCGGCGAGCCGGTGCTTCACGGCCTGGAAGGAGCCGATGGGCCGGCCGAACTGGTGCCGGTCCTTCGCGTAGCGGACCGTGGACTCCAGCGCCCGCGCGGCGGCCCCGGCCTGTTCGGCGGCCAGCGCCGTGCAGGCCAGGTCCCGGACCCGGGCCAGGACTCCGGCGCCGTCGGGCGAGAGCAGTCGGGCCGGGGTCCGCGCGAGGGTGAGCTCGGCGAGGGGACGGGTGCGGTCCATCGTGGCCCGGGCGGTCCAGGCGGCGGGCGGCGCCGTCAGCTCGAACAGCCCCAGGGGAGCGCGGTCGTTGCCGTTGCCGTTGCCGTTGCCCCGGCCCGGGGCGTCGTGCCCGGCGGACGGAGCGGCCATGGTGGCGAAGACCAGCACCAGGCCCGGTTCGGTCGGACCGGCCAGGACGTACTGCTTGGTGCCGGTCAGCAGCCACCCGTCGCCGTCCGGCTCCGCCCGGGTGGCCATGTCGGCCGCCTCCCAGCCCCCGGAGAGCGGGCCGCGCGGCGGGCCCGAGAACCCGTCCGGGTCCCGGGTCGGGGCGGTGCCCGGGTCCCGGGTCGGGCCCGCGAACCCGTCCGGCCCCCCGCGAGGGTGCTCCGCCCAGGCCAGGGCGCCCACCAGGGAGCCCTCCGCCAGGCCCGGGAGGTGGCGGGCGCACGCGTCGTGGTCGCCGGAGGCCAGCAGGGCCTGCACGGTCAGGACCGCCGAGCCCAGGTACGGGACCGGGCTCAGGGAGCGGCCCAGTTCCGACATGACCACGCCGACCTCGGCCGGCCCGCAGCCCAGGCCGCCGTACTCCTCCGGGACCGCCAGTGCGGCCGCGCCCACCTGGGTCGTGAGCGGGGCCCAGGCCTCGTGCCCGGGGTGGCGGGCCAGGACCGCGCGGACCGCGTCCCGGAGTTCCTCCTGCTCGGGCGTCCACACCAGGCCGCTCATGCGCCCTCCCCCCGCGCCGCGCGCCGCAGCTGCGCCTTCAGCAGTTTGCCGCCCGCGTTGCGCGGGAGCTCCGCCACCAGGTGGAAGCGGCGGGGAACCTTGAAGTTGGCCAGCCGTTCCCGGCTCCACGCGGTGAGTTCGGCGGCGGTGACGGGCGGGCCGGCGGTGACCACGTACGCCACACCGACCTCGCCCAGCCGCTCGTCAGGGGCGCCGACCACGGCCGCGTCGGTGACGGCCGGATGGGTCAGCAGCACGTTCTCCACCTCCGCCGGATAGGCGTTGAAGCCGCCGACCACGTACATGTCCTTCAGTCGGTCGGTGATCGAGAGGTAGCCGCGGTCGTCGAGGACGCCGATGTCCCCGGTGCGCAGCCAGCCGCCGGGCAGCACGGCCTCCGCGGTGGCCGCCGGGTCGTCGAGGTAGCCGGGGGTGACGTGATAGCCGCGCACCTGCACCTCGCCGGGTTGCCCGGTCGGCAGCACCTCGCCCAGTGGGGAGGCGATCCGTACCTCGGTGTCGGGCAGCGGCAGGCCGACGGTGTGGGCGACCGTACGGGCGTCGGCGTCGGTGGGGCAGACGGAGACGACCCCGCCGGACTCCGTGAGCCCGTACGCCGTGAACACGTCGGGGGCGCCCAGGACGGTGCGGATCTCCTCGACGAGGGCCGTCGGCACGGAGGCCGCCCCGGTGCCGGCCAGGCGCAGCGCCGACAGGTCGTGCGCGGCGAGTTCGGGGTGCCGGATCAGGCCGTGGAAGACGGTCGGCGGGCCCATCAGGCAGGTCACGCGTTCGGCGGCCATCCGGGCCAGGATGCGGTCGGTGTCGTAGACCGCCTCCGGGAGCATCGTCACCCCGCGCAGCAGGCAGGCGAGGATCCCGGCCTTGTAGCCGAAGGTGTGGAAGAAGGGGTTGACCAGCAGGTAGCGGTCCCCGGGGCGCAGGGTGACCAGCTCGGACCAGGAGGCGTACAGCCGCAGGGTCTGGCCGTGGGTGGTCATGACGCCCTTGGAGCGGCCGGTGGTGCCGGAGGTGTAGAGGATGTCGCTGAGATCGCCCGGGCGGATGCGGTCGGCTCGGGCGAGTCGTTCCGCCTCGGTGACGGACTCCCCGGCGGCCAGGTACGCCTCCCAGGAATCGGGGCCGCTCCCGCCGCGCAGGGCGACGGTGGAGCCGAGCGCCCCGAGGTCCTCGCCGGAGGCGTGCAGGTCGTGGACGTAGTCCGTGCCGAGGAAGCCGCGCTCGGTGAAGAGCACGCGGGCGCCGCTGCGCCGGATGACGTCGGCCGCCTCGGCGGGCTTGTAGCGGGTGTTGACCGGTACGAGGACCGCTCCCGCGCCGACCGCGCCGAGGGCGGCGGTGATCCACTGGCGGCTGTTGGGCGCCCAGATCGCCACCCGGTCGCCGTGCCGGATGCCGTGCGCGATGGCCGCGCGGGCGGCGGCGGCGATCTCGGCGGCGAGCCGGGTGAAGGTCCAGCGGACCTCTCCGTCGGCGAGCGCCTCCCGGTCGCCGTGGGCGGCGGCCGCGTACTCCGGCAGCCGGGCCAGCGTGGCGGGCGGGGGCGGCCCACCGGGCGTGGGCGGCTCAACGGGCGTTGGCGGCGCGGCGGGTGGCGGTGGCATCGGACGAACCCTCCCTACTTGACGAGCGAGCGTGGGCGGTATCCAATCACAGGTGTTTCGGTTAGGCATATACCTAGTAGAAATATTTGGAGGCTCCCATGGGGACCCCGGAGACACTCAAGTCGGTCCTGGCCAGCTTCTGCACCGGCGTCGCCGTCATCACGGCGTGCGAGGGCGACGGCCGCCCCGTCGGGATGGCCGTGCAGTCCTTCTCGTCGGTTTCGCTGGATCCGCCGCTGGTCTGCTTCTGCCCCGCCCGCACCTCGACCACCTGGCCGAGCATCCGGGCCGCCGGCGCCTTCGCCGTCAACATCCTCGCCGCCGACCAGCAGGAGCTGTGCCGCGGCTTCGCGGTCACGGGCGGCGACAAGTTCGCCGGGGTCCCCTGGCGGGCCGGGGGCAACGGCGCGCCCCTCCTCGACGGCGTGCTCGCGAGCATCGAGTGCGACCTGGAGGACGTGCTGGACGGCGGCGACCACGAGATCGCGCTCGGCAGGGTCACCGCCCTGACCGCGCACCGCGCGGGCGAGCCGCCGCTGCTCTACTTCCGGCGCTCCTACGGGCGCTTGCCGCGCTCGCCCCGCCCGGCGGCCAGTGCCTCGATGTCCTCCAGCATGGCGGCCGCGAGGTCGCGCTCGGAGGCGTAGTACCGCTCGGCCCACTTGAGCGTGAGCGTCGGGTACGCCCAGGCCGACTCGTCCTGCGCGCCCTCCACGTCGGCCACGGCCCGGCGGCGCATCTTCTCCGCGAACTCCTGGTGCCGGACCAGGACTTCCCGCATCTGCTCCGGCTCCAGCAGGTGGCCCAGCCACAGCCGCAGCATCGGTCCGTGCTTGAGGACCGGCGGATCGACCGGGGCCTCGCGGGCCCATTCCCGTACGGCCGTCATGCCTTCGTCGGTGATCCGGTACACCCGCTTGTCGCGGGTGCCGGTGTCCTGGCTGACCATGCGCGAGGAGGCGTAGCCGGCCTTCTCCAGGCGCTTGAGCTCGCTGTAGATCTGGCTGAAGGACGGGCTCCAGTAGAAGAAGCGCAGCGACCAGTCCGACCACTTCTTCAGGTCGTAGCCGGAGAGCTCCTCCCCGAAGGAGAGCAGCCCGAGCACCGCCCAGCTGGTCGCCGGGAGCGTGCGCGCCTTCGACTCGTCGGTCGTCTCGTCTGCCTTCTCTTCTGCCACGCAGCGCAGTCTACGACCGGTCCCCGTGCCGGCCTTCCCCCCGAGGGGTATGACTGCTAGAAGTATTCCTATTCGAAATACCGAATCCCCCGGATGGAGGGACCTCCCCGTGAAGTTCTCGATGATCTTCGAGGCTCAGCTCGTCGACCCGACCCCGGAGCGCGAGCGCCAGGTCATCCACGACTGCGTCGAACAGGCCGTCCTCGCCGAGGAGATGGGCTTCGACCGGGTCTGGGCCGTCGAACACCACTCCCTGACCCAGTACGCCCACATGAGCGCCTCCGAGATCTTCCTCACCTGGGTGGCCGCCCGGACGCGGAAGATCCGCATCGGCCACGGCGTCGTCACGATGCCCTTCGGCTACCAGCACCCCGTACGCGTCGCCGAACGCGCCGCCATGCTCGACGTGCTCTCCGGCGGCCGCGTCGACATCGGCGCCGGGCGCGGCGCCACCCGCCAGGAGATGTCCATGTACGGGGTGAAACCCGAGGACACCTACCCGCAGATGGAGGAGGGCTTGCGGATCTTCGCCGCCGCCTGGCGGGAGCCGGAGTTCGAGTGGCACGGCTCCATCGACATCGGCCCCGGCGCGATCCTGCCCCGCCCGGTCCAGGACCCGCACCCGCCGCTCTTCATGGCGTGCTCCAAGCACGACACCCTCAAGCTCGCCGCCGAACTCGGCATCGGCGCCCTGGTGATGGGCTTCGCGGGCGCCGACGACGTCCGCGCGATGCGCAAGGTCTACGACGAGGCCATCGCGACCCGCACCGGCGAACGGCTCGTCTCGACCGAGGTCAACGACCACCTGTCCGCCCTCTGTCCGACCATCGTCCTCGACGACGCCGAGCGCGCCCTGCGGCTCGGCACGCGCGGCCAGCGCTTCTTCGCCGAATCCATCGCCCACTGGTACGGCAACGCCCCCGCACCGACCGGCTACGCGGAGGACGAGGACCACGTCGCGGCCCTCGCGCAGGGCCGCGAGGAACTCGTCGCCAAGCTCCACGAGGCCAGCATCCCGGCCCGCCCCGTCGACACCGGCACCTACAACGCGGAGCACGCCTACGGCAGCGCCGAGACCGCCATCGCCTACGTCGAGCAGCTGCGCGAGATCGGCGTCGACGAGGTGATGTGCCTGATCCAGATGGGTACGGTCCCGCAGGAAGCCTGCCTGGAGACCATCCGCCAGTGGGGCGAGAAGGTCATCCCGCACTTCCGCGCGATGGAATCGGAGCGCTAGGCCATGGGCATCTCCCTGGAAGGCAAGGTCGTCCTCGTCACCGGAGCCGGACGCGGCCAGGGCGCCGCCGAGGCACGCCTGTTCGCCGAGGCCGGCGCGCGGGTCGTCGTCACGGACGTACGGGAGGAGGAGGGCCGGGAGGTCGCCGCCTCGCTCGGCGACCAGGGCCTGTACGTACGGCACGACGTGACCGACGCCGAGAGCTGGGCCGGCGTCGTCGAAGCCGCGGTGGCGGCGTTCGGGACGGTCTCCGCGCTGGTCAACAACGCGGCCCTGTGGCGCACGGCCCACGTCGAGAAGCAGTCCCCGGAGGAGTTCGAGACCCTCCTGCGGGTCAACCTCCTCGGGCCGTTCCTCGGCATCCAGGCGGTGGCGCCCGTGCTGCGGGCCGGTGGCGGAGGCTCGATCGTCAACATCTCCTCCACGGCCGGACTGGTCGGGATCCCGGGCCACGCCGCCTACGGCTCCACCAAGTTCGGGCTGCGCGGACTGACCCGGTCGGCGGCGCTGGACCTGGCCGGCGACCGGATCCGGGTCAACTCGGTGCATCCGGGGGCCATCGACACCCCGATGGTGGCGCAGGCCGTCGCGGGCCGCGACTGGTCGCACGTGCCGCTCGGGCGGATGGGGCGGCCGGAGGAGGTCGGGGAGCTGGTGCTCTTCCTCTGCTCGGACGCGTCCTCGTACGTCACGGGCACGGAGTTCACCGTCGACGGCGGGATGACGACCGCGTGAGCGCGACCGTGAACCACCCGCTGTCGGCGGCGGCCAGGCGGCTGTGCGACGCGATGGCGGCCGGGTTCCCGGGGCCGGGCGACGCGGCGGCCCTGCGGGCGGCCGCCGTGCCCGGGCCGCCGGGCCCGGCCGTGGCCTCGGTGCGCGACACGGTGGCGGGCGGGGTCCCGGTCCGCGTCTACGACCCCGAGCCGGGCGCGGAAGGCCGCCCCCTGGTCGTGTACTTCCACGGCGGGGGCTGGGTGATGTGCGGGCTCGACACCCACGACGCTCTGTGCCGCACCCTGGCGGCGGCCTCGGGCGCGGTGGTCGTCTCGGCGGACTACCGGCTGGCCCCGGAACATCCCTGGCCGGCGGCGCCCGACGACGCGCTGACCGTACTGCTGTGGGCCCGGACGGAAGCGGCGGCGCTCGGCTGCGACGCGGAGCGGGTGGTGCTCGCGGGTGACTCCAGCGGGGGCAACCTGGCCGCCGTGACCGCCCTGCGCGCGCCCGGACTCGCGGCGGGCCAACTGCTGTTCTATCCGCCGCTGGACGCGTCGATGGGCTCGGCCTCGGTGGAGACGTACGCGGAGGGCTACTTCCACACCGCCGCCCACATGGCCTGGTACTGGGACCAGTACGGCGGCGACCCGGCGCACCCGCACGTCTCGCCGCTCCACGCGGCCGACCTGTCGGGCCTGCCGCCCGCGCTGATCGTCCTCGCGGACTGCGACGTGCTGCGCGACGAAGGCCTCGCGTACGGGCGCCGGCTGGCGGAGGCGGGCGTGGACTGCACGGTCCAGCTCCACCCGGGCGTCTTCCACGGCTTCCTGGGGCTGCCGCTGCCGGCCGGCGCCGCCGCGCTGCGGGCGGCTGCGGCGTGGGTGGCCGCGGTGGGATGGGGGGGCGGGGCGGCCGGATTCGAACCGGCGTCCTCCTCCATGCTGTGTAGGCGCACTACCTCTGTGCTACGACCCCGCCCTTGGGGTCGATCTTAGGCCCGGGCTCGGCGGGTCCGCGCGGGATTATCCCGGGCATGATGTGTCCATGGCTGAAGCGATACGAAGACTGCCGGGGGCGCTGCTGCGCAACTGCCTGCTCCTGGCAACGGAGTTCGCGGCGATCTGGCTGCTGCAGGGCCCCGAGGGAGCGTGGGTCCCGGTCCTGCTGGCCGTCTTCGTCATCGGAGCCGCCGTACCGCACGGCACGGACGCGGAGTTCGTGGCCCGCACCGCGGTCGCCTTCACAGCGGTGGCGATCGCGGTGATGGGCGGGGTCACCTGGGACCACCACACCCTCCACGACCGGGGCCGGGAGGAAACGGCGGTGGTGGCCTCGCGGACCATGGTGGAGGACGGCTCCGGCTACTCGCCGTCCCTGCGCCTGCGCACGGAGGCCGGCCGCGACCTGTCCGGCCCGGTGTCCCTGGACCTCGCCGTCGGGGCCCGCCTCGAGGTGACGACGGACCCGGACGGCCCGGCATGGTCCCTCGGCCCCCGCCCGCCCGAGCCCCTCTGGCAGGCAGCGGCCACGGCCGCCCTCCTCCTGTTCCAGACCGCGCTCGTGGGTCGGCTCTCCCTGCGCCGCCCCCGCCACTGAAACCCGCTGGTCAACGCCACGACCGGACCCCTAGGGTCGCGGCATGTCCACCACGACCACCCTCTGGCGCCCCACCGGCCCCGTCGAGCTCGACCTCGTCCGCGCCCTCGACTGGCGGGCCTGGCCACCGCGCCTGCCCGACCAGCCGATCTTCTACCCGGTCATGAACGAGGACTACGCGATCCGCATCGCCCGCGACTGGAACGTCAAGCACTCCGGCGTCGGCTTCGTGACCCGATTCGAGGTCGACTCGGAGTTCCTCACCCGCTACCCGGTCCAGCAGGCCGGAGGCCGGACCATCCTGGAGCTGTGGGTGCCGGCGGAGGAACTCGACGAGTTCAACCGGCACATCGTCGGCCGCATCGAGGTCGTGCACGAGTTCCGCCCGGAGGGCTGAGCCCCGGGTCAGTCCTTGATGGTGTACGAGCAGCCCTTCGTGGTCGTCACACCGTCGCTCTGCGCGACGACCTTGCCGTCGACCTTGATGACGCAGGGCGCCTGCTGCAGCTTGCCGTCGGCGCCCGTGATCGTGCCCGGGACGGCGTTCACCAGGTAGCCCACCTTCCGCTCCGCGGCGGTGAGTTCGGCGGTGCCCGACTTCGTCCACGGCAGCGTCTGCATCTCGAAACCGCTGCCGATGCCGCTGTACATGACCGCCGTCTTGCCCGTGCCGCCGACCTCCAGGGTCACCTCGTGCGTCGCACCGCCGCCCTTCGCCGCCGGTGCGGAGGACGCGGGGGCGGCACTCGTGGAGGCGGCGGCGGGCTTCCCGTCGTCGGCCGCCGGCTTCGGGGCGTCGCTTCCACAGCCGGTGAGCAGTACCGCAGCCGCCGCCGCGCACAGCGTCATCATCCCGGTGGTCGTGCTTCGCATGTTCCCTGTACCTCGTTCTGCGTCGTTCGTCGTACGTCCGTTCATCAGGGACGTCCTCACATCCACCGTCGGTTCCGTACGTTGGCCTCATGACGAAACGAGCCCGCTCCTTCGACGCCGCCGCCGCGCTCTACGGTGCGAACCGTCCCGGCTACCCGCCCGCCCTCTTCGACGCCGTCGAGGAACTCGCCGGGCGCAGACTCGCCGGGGCGCGCGTGGCCGACGTGGGAGCCGGGACCGGGATCGCCACCGCGCTGCTGCGGGAACGCGGGGCCGAGGTGCTCGCCGTGGAGCCCGGGGACGGGATGGCGGCAGAGTTCCGGCGGGCGAACCCGGGGATCCCGGTCGTGCGCGGGGACGGGGACCGGCTGCCGCTGGCGGGCGCCGCGTTCGACTTCCTCACGTACGCGCAGGCCTGGCACTGGACCGACGCCGCCCGGTCGGTCCCCGAGGCCCGCCGCGTGCTGCGCCCCGGCGGCGCGCTCGCGCTCTGGTGGAACGACCTGGACACGGGCGTCCCGTGGATCGCCGAGCAGGACGAACGGCTCCGCGCCTTCTTCGGGGTGAGCGGGCTGCCGACCCGGGAGTCCCTGGGAGGGCTGGACGTCACCGCCCGCGAGGTGCGGTGGTCCCGGCGGATCCCCCTCGCCATGCACCTCGCCAACACCGCCAGCCACTCCGCCTTCCTGCTGCTCGGCGAGGAGCGCACGCGCGCCTTCCTCGACGCCGAACACGCCCGGCTGGCACCCCTGTTCCCGGACGGCACCGTCGAGGAGCGTTACGTCGTCACGCTGAACGTCGCCGTCATGTGAGACGGCCGCCGGTATTCGGTGGACGGCCCGGGTGCGGGTCCGCCAGGTTGTGCCGCATGAATCCCATCCTGCGGCTCTTCTTCCTCGCCAACGAGGGCCTCGCCTTCTTCCTGGAACTCGCGGCCCTCGCCGCCCTGGCCCGGTGGGGCTGGACCCGGGACATCGGCCGGGTCTGGTCCATAGGCCTCGCGGTGGCGGCCCCGCTCGCCGCCGCCGTGCTCTGGGGCATGTTCGCCGCCCCCAAGGCCACCTTCGACGTCCCGCTCGCCGTCCAGATCGCCGTCAAGGTGCTGGTGTTCGGGTCCGCCACCCTCGCGCTGTACGCGGTCGGGTGGCGGACCGGGGCCCTGTGGTTCGGCGGGATCGTCCTGCTGAACAACGCCCTGGCGGTCTACTACCGCAGCCGCGGCTGAAGGACCTCCGTCCGGCAGGCCGACGGCGTGCCCCAGGCGTCCCGCAGCGGGCGGGCCTTGCGCAGCCACAGCGAGAGGTCCAGCTCCTGCGTGTAGCCCACGGCGCCGTGGAGTTGGAGCGCGGTCATGGCGGCCGCGTACCCCGCCTCGCCCGCCGTCAGCTTGGCCGCCGCGACGTCCGCCGGGGACAGGGACAGGGCCGCCGCCCACAGCAGCGGCCGGGCGAACTCCAGGCCCAGCAGGGTGTCCGCCAGGCGGTGCTTGACCGCCTGGAAGGAGCCGATCGGGGTCCCGAACTGGGTGCGCTGCTTCGCGTACTCCACCGTCCGCGCCAGCAGCGCCTCGCCGACGCCCAGGCACTGCGCCGCCGTCAGCAGCCGCGCCCACCGGCCGGCCGCCCGCGCCGCCGCCGTGACGGCCGGTCCCGCGGCGAGCAGTTCACCGCCCGGCGCCGGGATCGAGAGCCTGCGGGCCGGGTCCAGGGAGGCCACCGGCTCCCCGCCCTGCGCCAGGCGCAGTTCGCCCGCCTCGGACACGGTGAAGCAGTACGTCGCCGCGTCCGCGTCCAGGGCGTACGGGCTCCCGCCGGGCAGGGTCAGCGTCGCCGAGGTCTCGCCCCCCGCCAGCCCGGGCAGGAACCGCTTCGCGAGCCCCTCGTCCCCGAGCTCGGAAAGCAGTACGGACACCGCCGCGCTCTCCACCACCGGCCCCGGCACCCCCGCCCGGCCCAGCTCCACGAAGCCCAGAGCCAGCTCCAGCGGCAGCAGGCCCGCGCCGTCGTACTCCTCGGCCGCGGCCAGCGCGAACAGGCCCGTCTCCGCGAGCCGGGACCACACCGCCCGCCCCGGGCCGTGCTCGCCGTCCGCCCAGGCCCGCACCGCCGCCGGCACCTCGGCCGCCCCCAGCAGGGAGCGCAGCGTACGGGCGAAGTCGGACTGCTCGTCGGTCAGCAGGAAACGCATCAGCGGCGGCCCTTCGGGAGGCCGAGCAGCCGCTCGGCGATGATGTCGCGCTGGATCTCGTTCGTGCCCGCGTAGATCGGTCCGGCCAGGGAGAAGACCCACGGCTCGGCCCACTCGCCCTCCGCCAGCTCCGCGTCCGCGCCGAGCAGGTCCAGTGCCGTCTCGTGCAGGGCGATGTCGTACTGGGACCAGAACACCTTGTTCAGGCTGGACTCGGCGCCTATGGTCTCGCCCACCGCGAAGCGGGAGGCGTTGGCCCAGGTGAACAGTTCGTAGGCGCGCGCCCCGACCACCGCGTCCGCGACCCGGTCCCGCAGCGCCGTGTCGGAGGGGTCCCCGGCCGCCTCCCACAGCTCCCGCAGCCGGCCGGCGGCCGCCAGGAACCGGCCGGGGGAGCGCAGGGTGAGGCCGCGCTCGTTGCCCGTGGTCGACATCGCGATCCGCCAGCCCTGCCCCGGCTCGCCGATCACGTCCTCGTCCGGTACGAAGACCCGGTCCAGGAAGAGCTCCGCGAAGGCCGGCTTCCCGTCGAGGCGGCCGATGGGCCGCACCGTCACCCCCGGCGCGCGCAGGTCGAACATCAGGTACGTGAGGCCCTGGTGCGGCTTCGGGGCGTCCGGGTCGGTGCGGAAGATGCCGAAGGCCCGGTCGGCGAAGGCGGCCCGCGAGGACCAGGTCTTCTGCCCGGACAACAGCCAGCCGCCCTCCGTGCGCACCGCCCGCGACTTCAGCGAGGCCAGGTCCGAGCCCGACTCCGTCTCGGACCAGGCCTGCGCCCAGATCACCTCGCCGCTCGCCATGGAGGGCAGCACCCGCGCCCGCTGCTCGGCGGTCGCGTGGTCGAAGAGGGTCGGCGCGAGGAGGTTGATGCCGTTCTGGGAGACCCGGCCGGGCGCGCCCGCCGCCCAGTACTCCTCCTCGAACACCAACCACTTCACGATGTCGACGCCCCGGCCCCCGTACTCCGTCGGCCAGGACACCACCGACCATCGGTCCGCGTGCAGCCGTGCCTCCCACTCCCGGTGCGCGGCGAAGCCCTCCTCCGTCTCCAGGGAGGGCAGGGGGACGGCGGGCACGTGGGCGCGGAGCCAGGCCCGGGCCTCGGCCCGGAAGGCCTCCACATCGGGTGCGTGGTCGAGGTTCATCAGGTGTTCGCCTCCTTCATGGCGGCCACGTTCATGCCGCCGAGCGAGTCCGCCGCGGTCTCCGCGTTGTGGGCGTGCGCGAGGTGGTGCAGGCCGAAGACCGAGTCCATGCCGGTGTGCAGGCCCTGGAGGTCCTCGGCCTGGTTGACGGCCCGCTTGGTCAGGGCCAGGCCGAAGCCGGGCATCTCGGCGACGCGCAGGGCGAGGCGGGCGGTCTCGTCGGCCAGGTCGGCCCGCTCCACCACCCGGTTGACCATGCCGATCTCGTACGCCCGGCGGGCCGGCATGCGGTCGCCCGTGTAGAGGAACTCCTTCGCGATCCGCGGGGGCATGGCCCACGGGTGCGCGAAGTACTCGACGCCGGGTATGCCCATCCGTACGACCGGGTCCTGGAAGAAGGCGTCCTCGCTCGCGACGATCAGGTCGCAGACCCAGGCCAGCATCAGCCCGCCCGCCACGCAGGCCCCCTGCACCGAGGCGATCACCGGCTTCGGCAGCTCCCGCCAGCGCCGGCACATCCCCAGGTACACCTCCGACTCGCGGGCGAAGCGGGATTCGGCGCCCCGGCGCTGCGAGTGGTCCCACCACAGCCCGGCCCGCCGGTCGAAGGGCAGGTGGGCGTCGCGTTCCGGGGTGCCGATGTCGTGGCCCGCGGAGAAGTGCTCGCCGGCCCCGCCCAGGACGACCGCCTTCACCTCGGGATCGTCGGCCGCCCGGTAGAAGGCGTCGTCGAGGGCGTACGTCATCGCGCTGTTCTGCGCGTTGCGGTAACGGGGGCGGTTCATGGTCACGTACGCGACCGGGCCGCGGCGCTCGTAGAGCACGGGGGAGTGGTGGGTGTCGAGGGTGTCGTCGGGCATCAACCTGGATCCTTCCCTAACAAGTGTTTGGTAGGTTAACGTACGGCCATGAGCAGCGTCGAGGAGTTCCGCACCGAGGTTCGGAGTTGGCTACGGGCCCACCTCACCGGCGAGTTCGCCGCCCTCAAGGGCCGCGGCGGACCGGGCCGGGAACACGAGGCCTTCACCGAACGCCTTGCCTGGGAACGGCACATGGCCGCCCACGGCTGGACCTGCCTCGGCTGGCCCGTCGAACACGGCGGCCGCGGCGCGAGCACCGAGGAACAGATCGCCTTCCACGAGGAGTACGCCCTCGCGGACGCCCCCGCCCGCGTCAACCACATCGGCGAACAGCTCCTCGGCCCCACCCTCATCGACCACGGCACCGAGGAGCAGAAGCGCCGCTTCCTGCCACCCATCCGGGCCGTCGAAGAGCTGTGGTGCCAGGGCTACAGCGAACCCGACGCCGGCTCCGACCTCGCGGGCGTCCGCACCCGCGCCGCCCTCGAGGACGGGCAGTGGGTGGTGGACGGCCAGAAGACCTGGACCTCCCTCGCCCACGAGGCCCAGTGGTGCTTCGTCCTCGCCCGCACCGAACCGGGCACGCGCCGCCACGCCGGCCTGTCCTACCTCCTGGTCCCCATGGACCAGCCCGGCGTCGAGGTCCGACCCATCGTCCAGCTCACCGGAACCTCCGAGTTCAACGAGGTCTTCTTCGACGGCGCCCGCACCGATGCCACCCACGTCGTCGGCGCCCCCGGCGACGGCTGGAACATCGCCATGGCCACCCTCGGCTACGAACGAGGCGTCTCCACCCTCGGCCAGCAGGTCGGCTTCCGCCGCGAACTCGAAACCCTCGCCGAACTCGCCCGCACCAACGGCGCCATCGCCGACCCGTTGATCCGCGACCGCCTCGTCCAGGCCTGGATCGGCCTGGAAACCATGCGCGCCACCGCCCTGCGCCCCGCGGCGCCCTCCGTGGCCAAGCTGTACTGGGCCCGCTGGCACCGCGACCTCGGCGAACTCGCCATGGACATCTGCGGGGCCCCCTCGCTGCTCGCGACCGGGGCGCACGGGGACCCGTACGACCTCGACGACCTGCAGCGGCTCTTCCTCTTCTCCCGCGCCGACACCATTTACGCGGGCTCGGACGAGATCCAGCGCACCCTCATCGCCGAGCGGATCCTCGGCCTTCCCAAGGAGGTACGGGCTTGAACACCCCCACCTACGTCCCCGGGCACGACCTGCTGAAGGACCGCACCGCCGTCATCACCGCGGCCGCCGGAGCCGGCATCGGCGGCGCCACCGCCCGCCGCTTCCTGGAGGAAGGCGCCCGCATCCTCATCAGCGACGCCCACGCCCGCCGCCTCAAGGAGACCGAGGACGCCCTCGCCGCCGAGTTCGGCGCCGACCGCATCACCTCCCTCCCGTGCGACGTCACGGACGAGGAGCAGGTCCAGGCCCTCTTCGCGCTCGCCGAACAGACCCACGGCGGCCTCGACGTCGTCGTCAACAACGCCGGACTCGGCGGCACCGCGAACCTCGTCGACATGACCGACGAACAGTGGGGCCGCGTTCTCGACGTCACCCTGAACGGCACCTTCCGCTGCACCCGCGCCGCCCTGCGCTCCTTCAAGGCCGCCGGCGCCGCGGGCGGGGTCATCGTCAACAACGCCTCCGTCATCGGCTGGCGCGCCCAGACCGGCCAGGCCCACTACGCCGCCGCCAAGGCCGGCGTGATGGCCCTGACCCGCTGCGCCGCCCTGGAGGCCGCCGAGTTCGGCGTACGGATCAACGCGGTCGCCCCGAGCCTGGCCATGCACCCGCACCTCGTGAAGGTCACCAGCGAGGAACTCCTGGCGGAACTCACCTCCCGCGAGGCCTTCGGCCGGTACGCCGAGCCCTGGGAGGTCGCCAACGTCATCGTCTTCCTGGCCTGCGGCTACTCCTCGTACATGACGGGCGAGACCGTCTCGGTCAGCAGCCAGCACGCGTAGCCGCAGAATGGGCCCGTGCCAACGAACAAGAAGAAGCCGCAGGTGACCGCCTCACCCGAGCGGCGCCGGGAACTCCTCGACACCGCCGCCGAGGTCTTCGCGGCGCAGGGCTACAACGCCACCACCGTCCGCAAGATCGCCGACGCCGCCGGCATGCTCGCCGGCAGCCTCTACTACCACTTCGATTCCAAGGAATCGATGCTCGACGAGATCCTCTCCGCCTTCCTGAACGAGCTGTGGGAGGGGTACGACACCGTCCTCGCGGCCGGTCTCGGACCCAGGGAGACCATCGAGGCCCTCGTCACCGAGTCCTTCCGGGAGATCGACCGGCACCGTGCCGCGGTCGCCATCTACCAGAAGGAATCCCGCACCCTCTCCGCGCAGCCCCGCTTCCACTACCTGTCCGACTCGCAAGTGAAGTTCGAGAAGGCCTGGCTGGGGACGCTGGAACGCGGGGTCGCGGCCAAGGTCTTCCGCGCCGACCTCGACATCCGCCTCACCTACCGCTTCGTGCGCGACACGGTGTGGGTGGCGGCGTCCTGGTACCGGCCGGGCGGACAGCACAGTCCCGAGGAGATCGCCCGCCAGTACCTGTCGATGGTGCTGGACGGGATCGCCCTACGCACCTGACCCATCAGCAGAGGAGTCCCGATGCCCGAGGCCTACATAGTCGAAGCGGTACGCACCCCCGTGGGGCGTCGCAAGGGCGGCCTGTCCGCCGTCCACCCCGCCGACCTGGGCGCACACGTCCTGAAGGCGCTGGTCGAACGGTCCGGGGTGGACCCGGCCGCCGTGGAGGACGTGGTGTTCGGCTGCCTCGACACCGTCGGGCCGCAGGCGGGCGACATCGCCCGGACCGCATGGCTGGCGGCCGGCCTGCCGGAGGAGGTTCCGGGCGTGACGGTGGACCGCCAGTGCGGGTCCTCGCAGCAGGCCGTGCACTTCGCGGCGCAGGGCGTCCTGTCCGGCACCCAGGACCTGGTGGTCGCGGGCGGCACCCAGAACATGTCGATGATCCCGATCGCCTTCGCCTCGCGGCAGGCGGCGGAACCGCTGGGCTTCACGGAAGGCCCGTACCTGGGCTCGGAGGGCTGGCGGGCCCGCTACGGCGACGCGCCGGTCAACCAGTTCCACGGCGCGCAGCTGATCGCGGAGAAGTGGGGCATCACCCGCCGCGACATGGAGGAGTTCGCGCTGCGCTCCCACCAGCGGGCGCTGCGGGCCATCGACGAGGGTCGGTTCTCGCGCGAGACCGTGCCGTACGGGGACGTCACGGTGGACGAGGGTCCGCGGCGGGACACCACGCTGGAGAAGATGGCGACGCTGAAGCCGGTCGTCGAGGGCGGCACCATCACCGCGGCCGTCTCCTCCCAGGTCTCCGACGGCGCGGCGGCGATGCTGATCGCCTCCGAGCGGGCGGTCCGCGAGCACGGCCTGCGGCCGCGCGCCCGGATCCACCACCTCTCGGTGCGGGGCGAGGACCCGATCCGCATGCTGTCGGCACCGATCCCGGCGACGGCGTACGCGCTGAAGAAGACCGGCATGTCCCTGGCCGACATCGACCTCGTCGAGATCAACGAGGCGTTCGCGCCGGTGGTCCTGGCCTGGCTGAAGGAAACCGGAGCCGACCCGGAGAGGGTCAACGTCAACGGCGGAGCCATCGCGCTCGGCCACCCGCTGGGGGCGACGGGGGTCAAGCTGATGACCACCCTCCTGCACGAACTGGAGCGCACGGGTGGCCGCTTCGGCCTGCAGACGATGTGCGAGGGCGGCGGCCAGGCGAACGTCACCATCATCGAGCGGCTGTAGTTCGCCGGGCGCGGCTCCGTTGCCGGGTGCGGCGCCTTTCCGGGGCGCCGCACCGGCGGCGGAGCCGGGCAAGACGGTCAAGGGCGGAGGTCACAGCCTCGCGGCGACGCGGCCCGAGCGGGGTGTGCTAGCTTAGGGGTGTTGCAGTTGTGGTACCCATGAACTTTATGTGCGCCTGACGGGAATGTCCTCAGGCGCTTTTATTGTTTTTCCCGGAATCTCCGGGTGGGGCCCTTGCCGCCTACTCAGGAGATTCAAAATGGCACTTGGCACCGTGAAGTGGTTCAACTCGGAAAAGGGCTTCGGCTTCATCGAGCAGGACGGTGGCGGTCCGGACGTGTTCGCCCACTACTCGAACATCGCCACCCAGGGCTTCCGTGAGCTCACCGAGGGCCAGCGCGTGTCCTTCGACGTCACCCAGGGCCAGAAGGGCCCCCAGGCGGAGAACATCATCCCCGCCTGATTTCTTCAGCTTGCCGGGGTCCGCACCGTGAGGTGCGGACCCCGGCTTGTCTGCTGTCTCGACCTTTGTTTGCACCTGCCGGTTCCAGGACGGTGCCGGTTTCAGGAGGGCTTTCTCGCATGACCAGCTCCAGCTCCGCACGACCCAGCCGCCGCCCCACCCGGGGTCGAGGTGCGGCCCAGGGACGTCCGAAGGCTGGTGCGGGCCGCCAGAAGTCCGCCCCCGCTCCCCGGCCCCAGGAATTCACCATGCCCGAGCCGATCGCCCCGGCGCT
This sequence comes from Streptomyces sp. NPDC001717, assembly GCF_042892775.1. NCBI lineage: Bacteria > Bacillati > Actinomycetota > Actinomycetes > Kitasatosporales > Streptomycetaceae > Streptomyces > Streptomyces sp. NPDC001717. The sequence continues at coordinate 132,725 of NZ_JBIAUK010000005.1, forward strand.
GCCGCCGGTCGCCGCGTTCGAGGACATGGACATGCCCGAGGCGCTGCTGAAGACCCTCGCCGCCCAGGGCGTCACCGAGCCGTTCCCGATCCAGGCCGCGACGCTGCCGAACTCGCTCGCCGGCCGCGACCTGCTCGGCCGCGGCCGTACCGGCTCCGGCAAGACCCTGGCCTTCGGCCTGGCGCTGCTGGCCCGGACCGCGGGCCGCCGCGCGCAGCCCAAGGCGCCGCTCGCGATGGTCCTCGTACCGACCCGCGAGCTCGCCCAGCAGGTGACCGACTCCCTGGCCCCCTACGCCACGGCCGTCAACCTGCGCATCGCGACCGTCGTCGGCGGCATGTCGATCAACCGGCAGTCGGGCGCGCTGCGCCGCGGCGCCGAGGTGCTCGTCGCCACCCCCGGCCGCCTGAAGGACCTCATCGACCGCGGTGACGCCGACCTCTCGCAGGTGTCGATCACCGTCCTCGACGAGGCCGACCAGATGACCGACATGGGCTTCATGCCGCAGGTCACCGCGCTGCTCAAGCAGGTCGAGGAGGGCGGCCAGACCATGCTGTTCTCGGCGACCCTCGACAAGAACATCGACAAGCTCGTCAAGATGTTCCTGACCGACCCCGTCGGCCACTCCGTCGACCCGTCGGCCGGTGCCGTCACGACGATGGAGCACCACGTCCTCTACGTGATGGACGAGACCGACAAGAAGGCCGTGGCGACGCGCATAGCCGCCCGCGACGGCCGGGTGATCATGTTCGTGGACACCAAGCGCGGTGTCGACCGCATGGTCAAGAAGCTCCTCGCGGAGGGCGTACGGGCCTCCGGCCTGCACGGCGGCCGCTCGCAGCCGCAGCGCAACCGCACCCTCGACTGGTTCAAGACGGGCGAGGTCACCGCGCTGATCGCCACCAACGTGGCCGCCCGCGGCATCCACATCGACGACCTCGACCTCGTCGTCAACGTGGACCCGCCGACCGACCACAAGGACTACCTGCACCGCGGCGGCCGTACCGCCCGCGCCGGCGAGTCCGGCAGCGTGGTCACCCTGGTCCTGCCCGACCAGAAGCGGGACATGACCCGCCTGATGTCGGACGCCGGGATCTCCCCGCGCACCGCGCAGATCAAGTCCTCCGACGAGGAGCTCGCCCGCCTGACCGGCGCCAAGGAGCCCTCGGGCGTCCCCGTGGTGCTGGAGGTCCCGCAGCAGCCCGCCGCGCCCAAGGCGCGCACGGGCTCCGGGTCCGGCTCCGGTTCGCGCCGCCGCTCGGGCGGGCCGCGCAACGGCTCCGCCACGGGTTCCGCCCCGGCGGCCGGCGGTCGTGGCCGCCGCTCCTCCGGCGCCGGCTCCGGGCAGGCCCCGGCGGCCTCCGGTTCGGGTCAGGCCCGCCGCGGACAGGGCGGCGCCGGCGGCGCGGCCACCGGCTCGGGCGAGCGCGGCCGGCGCTCCGGCGGTGCCGCCTCGGGCGGCGCGGCCGCCGCGTCCGCGCGCAGCCGGGTCGGCACGGGCGGGCAGGGCCGCCGCCGCGCGGTCTGACCGTACGCACGCGTACGAAGGAACGAACGATGCCGGGCGGTGCGTGGAGCACCGCCCGGCATCGTGCTGTCGCGCTCCGTCAGCGGACCATCTTGTTCTGCAGCTTCGCCAGCGTCCGCAGGTCCAGGCCGAGCCCGTCCTTCAGATAGCCGTAGAAGCCGCCGTAATCGGCCTCCATCTGCGCCGTCGCCGCGTCCAGGTAGTCCTGGCGGACCTCCTGGAGCGGGATCAGCAGATCGGGGTTCTGCATCCGGCCGGACTGCTTGATGCCCGCCCGCACCTGCGCGTCGTACGCGGCGCGGAAGGTGTTCGACGCCAGGTAGTCGCGCTCGGCGGTGGCCTCGGGGACGGCCAGGGCGCGCAGCAGGACGTAACTCATCCAGCCGGTCCGGTCCTTGCCGGAGGTGCAGTGGTAGAGGAGCGGCCCCTGCTTGCCGTCCGCGATCTCCCGCACGGTCTGCGCGAACTGCGCCCGGTTCTCGGGGTTCGTCACGAAGCTGCGGTAGATGTCGCGCATGTAGGCCTCGGCGCGTCCGCCGCCGAGGATCTGCTCCTGCCTGACCGGGTCCCCGCTGCCGATCGCACCCATCAGGGTGCCGTAGAGGCCCAGGTCGCTGACCGGGCGCGAGGTGGGGGAGAGCCCGGCGGGCAGCCTGTCGGCGCCGTCGTACTGGAGCTCCATGGGGATGCGGAAATCGACGGCCTTCGTGAGGCCGAGACCGGAGACGGTGGTGACGTCGGCGGCCGTCAGCTTGCCCAGTGCGTCGGAGCGGTAGACCAGGCCCTGGCGGACCTGACCGCCGGTCCAGGTGCGGTAGCCCCCCAGGTCGCGGAAGTTGACCGCGCCCTGGAGGGTGATCTGACGGATCGTTTCGTCCTGCTGGTGGTGGTGCCGGGCACTGGGCCCGGCTCCGGGCGCCGCCGCCGCGTACGCGGAGGCGGGCAGGGTCCCGATGACGAGTGCGGCGGCGGTCGCCGCGGTCGCCAGGCGGATTCGGGCACGGCTCATGTGTGCGACTCCTGTGACGGAGAAGGGGGATCACCCTGGTGGTGGCAGGGTGTGGAGCGAGTGCAGTTCTTCGAGTGCCTGTCGTGCTTCGGCCATGACGCGGGAGACGAGCTCCGCACAGGACGGCAGATCGTCGATCACCCCCGCGACCTGGCCCGATGCCATGACTCCGAGGTCCGTACGGCCCTCGACCATGGACGCCTTGAGGAGCATCGGGGTGTTCGCGGCGAGCAGGACCTGGCTCCAGGACAGGTCCTTGCCGTGTTTCATCGCCAGACCGTCGCGCACCATCTGCGACCAGCTCAGGCCGGACAGCTTCTTGAAGCCGGCGGCGTGCCGGACGGCCCGGGCCAGCGCCCGGGTGCGGCCCGCCCGCTCCAGGGAGTCGACCAGCTCGGTCCGCAGCATCCGGTGCGGCAGCCCGTCGACGGCCGTGGTGACGGTGACGTCCTTGACCGTGGCCTTCAGGTACTCGGCCTTCACCGCGTCCGGGACGGTGGAATCGGAGGTCAACAGGAACCGGGTGCCCATCGCGATGCCCGCCGCCCCGAAGGCCAGCGCCGCGACCAGGCCGCGCCCGTCACGGAACCCGCCCGCCGCGACCACCGGGATGTCCACGGCGGACACCACCTGCGGGAGGAGCACCGTCGTCGCCACGTCCCCGGTGTGACCGCCGCCCTCCCCGCCCTGCACGATCACCGCGTCGGCGCCCCAGGCGGCCACCTTCTCGGCGTGCCGGCGGGCACCGATCGACGGGATGACGACGACGCCCGCGTCCTTCAGCCGCGCGATCAGCTCCTTGGAGGGCGCGAGGGCGAACGAGGCGACCCGTACGCCCTCGTCGATGATCAGCTGCGCCCGCTCGGCCGCGTCCCCGGCGTCCGCCCGCAGGTTCACCCCGAACGGAGTCCCCTCCGGGACACGGGACTTGACCTCGTGGATCGCCGAGCGCAGCTGCTCGATGGTCATCGTCGCCGAGGCCAGCACGCCCAGGGCCCCCGCGTTCGCCGCACCCGACACCAGGCGGGGGCCGGCCACCCAGCCCATGCCCGTCTGCACGATCGGGTGCTCGACGCCGACGAGCTTGGTGAATGCCGTTTCGATCGAACCCATCGGATCAGCCCCGGACTTCCCGGTCCCGCAACCCCTTGGGGTCGATGACCTCGCGGATCAGCCGCAGCTCCTCGTCGGTCGGCTCCCGGGTGAAGGGGACGTCGTCGGCGACGGCCAAGTCGAAGCCGGTGGCCTCCCGCACCTGGTCGACGGTGACCCCCGGGTGCACCGAGGCCAGGCGCATCGAATGGCCGGGGCCGGTGAAGTCGAAGACGCCGAGGTCGCTGACCACACGCGGCAGCCGGTGGTAGCGGGTGGCCGACGGACCGGCCGCCTCGGCACGGTCGTAGCCGACGCCGCTGACCATGTCGACGCGCTCCACGAAGACCCGGGTGGAATGCTTGGGCACCCAGTAGCTCACCGGGTTGTTGAGGGTGTTGACCGGCGCCCCGCGCACTCCGAGGAGCTGGCGGGCCGGCTGCGCCCAGTCGCCGATGCAGGAGATGTTCTGGTTGCCGAAGCGGTCGATCTGGCTGGCGCCCATCATCACGTGCCGCTTGCCGCCGGTGACCATCGTCAGGTGCCGCCGGTACGGGAGCCAGCCCTCGGCCGTGCCGTCGAGCCCGACGAGCATGGCCTCGCCGTCGGTCAGCAGCAGGTCGGGGGAGAAGGTCCGCTTCGCGAGGCGGGCGCCGAAGGAGGGGATCAGCCCCATCGGGCTGGCGAGCACCTCGCCGTTGCCGCGCCAGGCCTCGGCGCAGGCGATCACGCAGTACTCGGGCCGGGTGGGCGGGAGAAGGGGGGAACGAGTGGTCACTTCTGCTCCTCGTGCCAGGTCCGGACGGCGGACTGGTAGTCGTGCTCGCTCGCCCCGGACAGGAAGCGGTCGGCGAACTCGGGCCAGGGGGTGGTCGCGTACAGCTTCTGGAAGGCCTCGTCGCGGTCGTAGTCGGGGACGCAGGAGGTGAAGTGCGCTCCGTTCGGCGTCTCCACGACCCCGGTGACGCAGTGGCGGCTGACGAGGAGGGACTGCGGGGGGCCGGACTTGGCGAGTTCGGCGCTCTCCACGATCTGCTCGCAGGAGACATACGCGGCGTCCGCGGCCTCGCAGAAGAGGTCGTCGAAGTACGGGTCCGGCCCCAGGTACTGGGCGTTGCCGAGGCGGTCGGCGCGGTTGAGGTGGACGAGGGCGGCGTCCATCCGCAGGGCGGGGACGGCGACGAGCTCCTCGCCGTCGGCGTAGGGGGAGGTGACGGTGCGCAGCTCCGGGTTGACCCGCATCACGTCGGAGCCGAGGCCGGCCCGGACGGGGAGGAAGGGCAGCCGGTTCGCGGCGGCGTGCAGGCCCCACATGAACATGGCCTCGTCGAGCTCGGTGAGGGCGAAGGCGCCGCGCTCGCGGGCGGCCCGGAAGTGGGGCTCCAGGGGAATGGAGTCGAGGGTGGCGAAGGGGGCGACGAGTTTGCGGATCCGGCCGGCGGCGGCCAGCAGCCCGACGTCGGGCCCCCCGTACGAGATCACGGTGAGATCGGTGATCTCGGAGCGGAGCAGTGCCCGCACCAGGGCCATGGGCTTGCGCCGCGACCCCCAGCCGCCGATGCCGATGGTCATCCCGCTGCGGAGCCGCCCGACGACCTCGTCCGGGCTCATGGTCTTGTCGGTCATGCGCTCTTCCCCTCTTCCTTCCCGAAGGTGTCCCGCACCCGGTCGGCGACCCCGCTGAGGTTGGCCTCGAAGGTGAAGCCCTGCTCGAAGCGGTAGCTGCGGCGCACGTCCACCGGGTCGATCCCGTTGATGGCGGCCTTGGCCAGCCGGATGAGGTAGCCGTCCTTCTTCGCGATCTCGGCGGCCAGTTCCAGGGCGGTCGCGCGCAGTTCGCCCGGGGGGACCACCTTCCAGACCGAGCCGTGCGCGTGCAGTTCGGCGGCGGTCGCGGTGCGCGAGGTGTAGTACAGGGCGCGCATCAGGTGCTGCGGGACGAGCCGGGCCAGGTGCGTGGCGGCGCCGAGCGCGCCCCGGTCCAGTTCGGGCAGGCCGAAGGTGGCGTCGTCGCTCGCCACGATCGCGTCCGCGTTGCCGACGAGGCCGATGCCGCCGCCCAGGCAGAACCCGTTCACGGCCGCGACGACCGGCACCTCGCACTCGTACACGGCGGCGAAGGCCTCGTAGCAGCCCCGGTTGGCGCCGATGAGGGCGGCGTGGCCGGTGTCGCGCTGCATCTCCTTGATGTCGACGCCGGCGTTGAAGCCGCGGCCCTCGGCGGCCAGGACCACGCACCGGATCTCGGGGTCGCGGCCGGCGGCGCGCAGGGCGTCGGCGAGGTCGTACCAGCCCTGCACGGGCAGTGCGTTGACGGGCGGGAAGTCGACTGTGACGAGTGCGATGCCCTTGTCCGGGCTGGAGGTGGAGACACCCATGAGCGGATCAGCTACCTTTCCACCAAACATTTGTTAGGTGAGGAAGGTAGCAGCCTATGGAGCTCGACGGGAGGGTTGTCGTCGTCACCGGCGGAACCAGGGGCGTCGGCGCCGGAATCACCCGGTCGTTCCTCGCGGCCGGCGCACAGGTCGTGGTCTGCGCCCGGCGTCCGCCGGAGGAACCCGTGGCGGCGGGCGGCCGTGAGGCGACGTTCGTACCGCTGGACCTGCGCGATCCCGCCGCCGTCGAGGAGTTCTTCGCCGGGGTCGCCGACCGCCACGGACGGCTCGACTGCCTGGTCAACAACGCCGGCGGGACCCCGTACCGACTGCTGGAGGAGGGCGGGGCCGAGCGCCACGCCCGGGTCGTCGAACTCAACCTGATCGCCCCGATGACGGCCTCGATCGCCGCCCACCCGTGGCTGCGGCGTACGAGGGGCTCGGTCGTGATGATCGGCAGCGTCAGCGGGACCAGACCCTCACCGGGCACGGCGGCGTACGGCGCGGCCAAGGCGGGCCTGGAGAACCTGGCCCGTTCCATGGCCGTCGAGTGGGCGCCCGAGGTTCGGGTGAACTCGCTGGTCCTGGGCATGGTGCGGACCGAGCTGTCCCACGTGCACTACGGCGACGAGGCCGGGATCGCGGCGGTCGGCGCGACCGTACCGCTGGGACGACTGGCGGAACCCTCCGACGTGGGGGAGGCCGCGGTGTTCCTGGCCTCGGACCGGGCCGGATACGTGAGCGGGGCGAGCCTGCTGGTGCACGGGGGCGGGGAGCGCCCCGCGTTCTTGGATGCGGCAACTGTGAACAAGGAGAGCTGACATGACGGGTCTTGCCGAAGGTCGAGTGGTCATCGTGACGGGCGCCGGGCGGGGGCTGGGTCGCGCCCACGCCCTGGCCTTCGCGGCGGAAGGGGCGAAGGTCGTCGTCAACGACCTCGGGGTGGGGCTGGACGGGGTGCCGGGGCCGGACTCCCCGGCGGCGCAGGTCGTCGAGGAGATCCGCGCCCTCGGCGGCGAGGCGGTGGCACACGGCGGGGACATCGCGACCGGCGAGGGCGCGGCCTCGCTGGTGGCGGCGGCGGTCGACACCTTCGGGCGGCTCGACACCCTGGTCAACAACGCCGGGTTCCTGCGCGACCGGATGCTCGTCAACCTGGACGAGGACGACTGGGACGCGGTCATGCGGGTGCACCTGAAGGGGCACTTCCTGCCGCTGCGGTCGGCGGCGGCGTGGTGGCGGGCGGAGGCCAAGGCCGGCCGTCCGGTGGCGGCGCGGGTGGTCAACACCTCCTCGGGGGCCGGGCTGCTGGGCTCGGTCGGCCAGGGCAACTACAGCGCGGCGAAGGCGGGGATCCTGGGCCTGACGATGGTCGCGGCGGCGGAGATGGGCCGGTACGGGGTCCAGGTCAACGCGATCGCCCCGGCGGCGCGGACCCGGATGACGGAGCAGACCTTCGCGGACACCATGGCCGCGCCGGGCGCCGGCTCCTTCGACGCGATGGCTCCCGAGAACGTGTCCCCGCTGGTGGTGTGGCTGGGTTCCGATGCCTCGGCCGGTGTGACGGGGCGGGTCTTCGAGGCGGAGGGGGGCCGCATCACGGTGATGGAGGGCTGGCGCCGCGGTCCCGCCGTGGACCGGGGCGGGCGGTGGACTCCCGCCGAGGCGGGCGAGGCGGCGGCGAAGCTGCTGGCTGCGGCGGAGGTTCCGTTGCCGGTGTACGGGGCGGCGGGCTAGTCCCTGCGGGGCCGCTCCCGGGGCCGCTCCCGGGGGCGCTGCCCCGTGCCCCCGCGCCTCAGACGCCGGCGGGGCTGGGGGTTTGCCCGGTCGGGGCCTCGAATCCTCAGGTCCTGCGCGGCGTCCCGGCGGGGCGTCTCCTCGTCCTGCGGGGATGTTCCGCCGTGCCCCGGGCTCCCGAACCGCACCCCCCAGCCCCGCCGGCGTTTGAGGCGCGGGGCCCGGGGCGGAGCCCCGGCTGCGGCGCCGCACCCGCCCGCGGAGCCCGGCGGCAGCGGAGCGGCTATCCCGCTCAGCGGGAACACGGCCTCCCACCCGCCCCCGCCCCCCGCCTACCGTCTGCCGCACCACACACCACCGCAGCCGGGAGGACCCCATGCTCAACGACCGGCACCGGCGCGAAGCCGCCGAGGTGCTGCGCGCGGCGGAGCGGCGGCGGGCCCCCGTCCGGCCGCTGACCGAGCTGTACGAAGGCATCGACGCGCAGGACGCCTACGAGATCCAGCTCCTGGGCATCCGCCACCGCACCGAGAACGAGGGTGCCCGGATCACCGGGCACAAGGTCGGCCTCTCATCCCCCGTCATGCAGGCCATGATGGGCGTCGACGAACCCGACTACGGCCACCTCCTCGACGCCATGGAACTGCGCGAGGACACCCCCGTGCCCATCGCCGCCTACTGCGCGCCGCGCATCGAGGTCGAGGTCGGCTTCGTCCTCGGCGCCGACCTGCCCGGCGAGGGCTGCACCGAGGCCGACGTCCTGGCCGCCACCGAACGCGTCGTCCCCGCCCTGGAGCTGATCGACAGCCGCATCGCGGACTGGCGGATCTCCATCGCGGACACCATCGCCGACAACGCCTCCTCCGCCGGATACGTCATCGGCGAGGGCCGCGACCCGCGCGAACTCGACCTGAAGGCCGTCGAGGCCCGCCTCACCAGCCACGGCGACACCCTCGCCACCGGCCGCTCCGACGCCGTGCTCGGCGACCCCGCCACCGCCGTCGCCTGGCTGGCCCGCACCGTCGCCCGCTTCGGCGTCCCCCTGCGCAAGGGCCACCTCATCCTGCCCGGCTCCTGCACGCGCGCCGTGGACGTGACCGCCGGACGCACCTACACCGCCGATTTCACCGGGCTCGGCTCGGTGTCCCTCTCCTTCTCCTGAGCTCCTGAGGTGACCGTGACCAAGACGAAAGCGACCGCCGCCATCGTCGGCTCCGGCAACATCGGAACCGACCTGCTCCACAAACTCCTGCGCTCCCCGCACATCGAGCCCCGCTGGATGGTCGGAGTCGACCCCGACAGCGAAGGCCTCGCCCGCGCCCGGCGCGCCGGAATCGAAGCCACCCACGAGGGCGTCGACCGGCTCCTGGCCCAGGACGAACTCCCCGACCTCGTCTTCGAGGCCACCTCCGCCTACGTGCACCGCGCCAACGCCCCGCGCTACGCCGAACTCGGCATCAAGGCGATCGACCTGACCCCCGCCGCCATCGGCCCCGCCGTCGTCCCGCCCGCGAACCTCACCGCGCACCTGGACCGGCCCAACGTCAACATGATCACCTGTGGCGGGCAGGCCACCATCCCCATGGTGTACGCCGTCTCGCGCGTGGTGCCCGTCGCCTACGCGGAGATCGTCGCCTCGGTCGCCTCCGTATCGGCAGGCCCCGGAACCCGCGCCAACATCGACGAGTTCACCCGCACCACCGCCCGCGGCATCGAGGAGATCGGCGGCGCCGCCCGCGGCAAGGCCATCATCATCCTCAACCCCGCCGAGCCCCCCGTGATGATGCGCGACACCGTCTTCTGCGCGATCCCGCCCGACGCCGACCGGGCCGCCATCGCCGCCTCCGTCAAACAGATCGCCGCCGAGGTCGCCACGTACGTACCCGGCTACCGGCTGCGCACCGAGCCGCAGTTCGACGAGGCCTCCGCGATGAACGGCCACATGGCCCGCGTCGCGATCTTCCTGGAGGTGGAGGGCGCGGGCGACTACCTGCCGCCGTACGCCGGGAACCTCGACATCATGACCGCCGCCGCCACCAAGGTCGGCGAGGAGTTCGCGAAGGGGATCACCGCGTGAACACGTACTCCGACAGCCTTGACATCCGGATCACCGACTCCTCCCTGCGCGACGGCTCCCACGCCAAGCGCCACCAGTTCACGGGCGAGGACGTACGGTCGATCGTCACCGCCCTCGACGGCGCGGGCGTCCCCGTCATCGAGGTCACCCACGGGGACGGGCTGGGCGGCTCCTCCTTCAACTACGGCTTCTCCAAGACCCCCGAGCAGGAACTGATCAGGATCGCGGCCGAGACGGCGCGGAACGCGAAGATCGCCTTCCTGATGCTGCCGGGGCTGGGCGTGAAGGACGACATCCGCGCCGCCCACGCCGGCGGCGGGGAGATCTGCCGGATCGCCACCCACTGCACCGAGGCCGACATCTCCGTCCAGCACTTCGGTCTCGCCCGCGAGATGGGCCTGGAGACCGTCGGGTTCCTGATGATGGCCCACTCCACCACCCCCGAGGACCTCGCCCGCCAGGCCCGGATCATGGCCGACGCCGGCTGCCAGTGCGTGTACGTCGTCGACTCCGCCGGAGCCATGGTCATGGACGAGGTCACCGACCGGGTCGCCGCCCTCGTCGCCGAACTCGGAGCCGACGCGCAGGTGGGCTTCCACGGCCACGAGAACCTGGGCCTCGGCGTCGGCAACTCGGTCGCCGCCGTGCGCGCCGGGGCGCTCCAGATCGACGGCTCGACCCGTCGGCTCGGCGCGGGTGCCGGGAACACACCCGTCGAGGCCTTCGCCGCCGTCTGCCGGAAGATGGGCATCCGCACCGGCATCGACGTACTGAAGATCATCGACGCGGCCGAGGACGTGGTCCGGCCCGTCATGGACGACGAATGCCGACTCGACCGGATGGCCCTGCTCATGGGGCACGCCGGCGTCTACTCCAGCTTCCTCAAGCACGCCTACCGGCAGGCCGAGCGCTACGGCGTCTCCGGCGCCGAGATCCTGCTGCGCGCCGGTGAACGCCGCCTGGTGGGCGGCCAGGAGGACCAGCTGATCGACATCGCCGTCGAACTCGCCGAGCGCTAGGGCCTGTCGTCATTCAGCCCCGCCGCCGCTCATGGCATGCGCGGCCGGGCGGAATCCAGCCCCGCCGGCGTTTGAGGCGCGGGGTCTGGGGCGGAGCCCCAGGAGACGGCGCTCCAGCCGACCTCGCACCGCGGGCCCCCCCCCCCCCCCCCCCCCCCCCCCCGCCCCCCGCGCCCCCGCCGCCCCCCCCCCCCCCCCCGCCCCCCCCGGGGCCCGGGGCCCGCCCCCCCCCCCCCCGGGGGGGCCCCCGCGGGGGGGGGGGGCGCCCCCCCCCGCGGGGGGGGGCGGGGCGGGGGGGGCCGCCCCCCCCCCCCCCGAGACGGCGCTCCAGCCGACCTCGCACCGCTCCCCCCTCCGCCCCCCCTCCGCCCTCCCCCCCTCCGCCCTCCGCCCCCTCCGCCCCTCCGCCCCCTCCGTACCTCGAACGCCTCGCTTACCCCGACGAAGTGGAGAGCCCCATGACCTCAATCGAAGACGCGCCCCGAGTGATAGAGGCGGCGGCCGTGCCGACCCGCTTCGCCCGCGGCTGGCACTGCCTCGGACTCGCCGCCTCGTTCCGGGACGGAAAGCCCCACGAGGTCGAGGCGTTCGGCACCAAGCTCGTCGTCTTCCAGAGCCAGGGCACCGGCGAACTGCACGTCCTGAACGCCCACTGCCCCCACATGGGCGGCAACCTCGCCCACGGCACCATCAAGGGCGACACCCTCGCCTGCCCCTTCCACGACTGGCGCTGGTCCGGCAACGGCCGCTGCGCCGACATCCCGTACGCCCGTCGCGTCCCGGCCCGCGCCCGGACCCGCGCGTGGGCCACCCTGGAGCGCAACGCCCAGCTCTACGTCTGGAACGACCCGGAGGGCAACCCGCCGCCCGAGGGCGTCACCATCCCCGAGATCGAGGGCGTCGGCAACCCCGAATGGAGCGAGTGGAGCTGGAACTCCCTGCGCGTGGAGAACTCCAACTGCCGGGAGATCGTCGACAACGTCGTCGACATGGCGCACTTCTACTACGTGCACTACGCCTTCCCGCACTACTTCAAGAACGTCTTCGACGGGCACGTCGCCACCCAGTACATGGAGTCCACCCCGCGCGGAGACGTCGACCTCGGCACCCTCTCCACCGGCGGCGGCCTGCGCTCCGACGCCTCCTACCACGGCCCCTCGTACATGATCGACAAGCTGTGGAGCGACGTCGGCGGGGGAGTCGAGCTGGAATCCGTCCTGATCAACTGCCACTACCCGATCGACGAGAACAGCTTCATGCTCATGTACGGGGCGATCGTCAAGAAGCTCCCCGGCATGACCGACGAACAGGCCGCCGACGCCGCCCGCCTCACCTCCGAAGGCCTCGCGGTCGGCTTCGAGCAGGACGTCGAGATCTGGAAGAACAAGGCCCGCATCGACAACCCCCTCCTGACGGAGGAGGACGGTCCGGTCTACCAGCTGCGCCGCTGGTACGAGCAGTTCTACGTGGACGCCGCCGACGTCAAGGACGAGATGGTGCGCCGCTTCGAGTTCGAGATCGACACCACCCGCGCGACCGCCGCCTGGAAGGCCGAGGTCGCCGAGAACCTGGCCCGCCGCGCGGCCGAGGCCGGCTGATGCGCCCCGTCACGTGCGGGGAGTGCGGCACCGCCGTCCTGTGCGAGAAGTTCAGCCCCGCGCACACCCAGGTCCAGTGGACCGACGAGGCCGCCGCCACCTGCCCCCGCATCGCCGCCCGGGTGGCCGCCGGGGAACTCAGCGCCCGCGTCCGCTCCTGTACGGCGCTGCGCGCGAGCATCGAGACGGCCGTCCGCGAGGGCCGCCTGGAGGTGCCCGCCGATGTCCGATGACGATGCCCCGCCGGGAGCCGGCGGCCCCGTGCGGGTCCGGGTGCGCGAGCGGGTGCGGGAGACCGCGGACGCGGTGTCCCTGGTGCTCGACTGCGACCTGCCCTACGCCCCCGGCCAGTTCCTCACCGTGCGGATACCCGGCGGCGCGGCCCGCTGCTACTCGCTGGCCAGCTCCCCGCACACCGGTGAACCGATGCGGATCACCGCCAAGCGGGTCCCCGGCGGACTCGGCTCCGGCTGGATCTGCCAGGAGGTCGCCGCCGGGGACGAACTGGAGGTCCTGCCGCCCGCCGGTACCTTCACCCCCGGCCCCGGCGGCCTGGACCGGGACCTGCTGCTGCTCGCCGGCGGCAGCGGGATCACCCCGGTGCTCTCCCTCGCCAAATCGGCCCTCGCCACCGGCCGGGCCCGGATCACCCTGGTGTACGCCAACCGGGACCCCGAGTCGGTGATCTTCCGCGACGAGCTGTGGGGGCTGGCCGAGGCGCACCCCGGCAGGCTGACCGTCGTCCACTGGCTGGAGTGCCTGCAGGGACTGCCGACCGCCGTCCGGCTCGGCCCGCTCGTGGCCCCGTACGCCGACCGCGACGCCTACCTGTGCGGGCCGGGCCCGCTGATGGACGCCGCCGAGAGCGCGCTGCGCGCCGCCGGTGCGCTCCCGCGCGCGATACACCGGGAGCGGTACTTCTCGCTGAGCGGCGACGTCTTCGGCCCGCGGCCGCGGACCCCGGATGCGGGGGAGGGCGCCGCCACCGCCGAGGTGGAGCTCGACGGCACCACGCACACCGTGCCCTGGCCCGAGGGGACCGTGCTGCTCGACGCGCTGCTCGCCGCAGGCGTCCCCGCGCCGTACTCGTGCCGGGAAGGGGCGTGCAGCGCCTGCTGCTGCCGAGTCGTCGAAGGGAAGGTCACCATGGCCCGCAACGAGGTCCTGGACGCGGAGGACCTGGCCGAGGGCTACGTCCTGGCCTGCCAGGCCCTGCCGGAGGGCGACCGGGTCCGGGTCACCTACGAGACGTGAGGGGCCCGGAAAAGGAACGGGCCCGGCCCCCTGGCGAGGGGTCGGGTCCGGGTCCTTGTTCGTGCGATGGGATATGACTACCCGCTACATCCACTCGCTGAACCGCAGCCAGCCCATCATGTTGTCCATCGCCTGCGCCGAGACGGCCGGCTCCGCCTCCGGCCGCGGCCCCGCGGCCGCCCGCCCCGCCCGCCCGGGCCCGTACAGCTCCCGCCACACCGCCCGCGCGCAGGCGCTCACCGCCGGCGCCAGCCGGGCCAGCTCGCGCTCCCCGCGGCCGGTGGAGACCGAAACGGCGGCCACCGCGCGTCCCGCGCCCCGCAGCGGCACCGCCACGCACGAAATGCCGCGGAAGCTCTCCTCCCGGTCGTACGCCACCCCGCGCTCACGCGTCGCGGCCAGCTCGGCGCGCAGCGCGAGGGGCCGGATCAGGGTCCGGGGCGTACGCGGTCGCAGCCCGTGCCCGAGGACGTTCTCCAGCTCCGTCGGGTCGCTGAAGGCGAGGATCGCCTTGCCGGCGGCGGTGCAGTACGCGGGCATCCGGCCGCCGACCCGGGAGGGCACGGCCGTGGCCTCGGAGCCGCCGATCCGCTCCAGGCAGACCACCTCGGCCCCGTCCAGCACCGACAGGTGCACCACCTGCCCGGTCTGCTCGTGCAGCGCGTGCAGCAGCGGGAGGGCGGCCCGGCGCAGCCGGTTGTGGTGGGAGGCGAGCGCGCCGAGTTCCAGCATGCGCATGCCCATCCGGTAGTCGCGGCCCTCGCGGTCCAGCCAGCGCAGCCGCACCAGCTGGTCGAGGATCCGGTGGGCGGAGGAGCGTGGGAGCCCGGAGCGGCGGACGACCTCGGTGAGCGAGAGCCGCGGCTGCGGGCCTTCGAAGGCGCCCAGCACCCTCGCGGCCTTCTCCAGCAGCGACAGCGGTGCGAGCTCGGTCTCCATGACCTGGTCGAGCACGAGAAACCCCCTGCGTGAGGCGTTGGGCCGACCCTGCCACGGGCCCCCGGGCGGAGGGAAGGACCCGGAGCGATGTATTTCATTCAGTAATACTTCGGGTAGCCAGATAGGAGCTCCAGAAGAACCCGGGGAGAACCCCCGGAGCCGGCCGGCCCCGACCCACGGGCGTCCCCGGGCGGCACCCGAGCGACCTACGGGCGACCCACGGGCGATCCCGGGCGACCCACGGGCGATCCCGGGCGAGCCACGGGCGATCCCGGGCCGTCCCACGGGCGATCCCAGGCGCACCCGGACGGCATCCGGGGTGGTTCCAGGGCGGCACCCCGGCGAGGGGACCCGGCTTCCCACTCACCGGGAACCGCCCGTTCCACGCCCCCGACCCCCGGGCGTACGTTCACCGCACCTCGAAGCCGTCGACGCTGTCGACCCCCCGTCGGCCCCCGCGTCGACCCCGAGAAGTCGACCTTGAGCGGTCGACCCCGAGAAAGGGACACCATGAGCGACGAAGACGTCCTCGACGCAGTCCGCGCCCTCGCCCCGGCCCTGCGCGAACGCGCCGCCGAAGCGGAGGCCCAGCGCAAGGTCCCCGAGGCGAGCATCAAGGAGCTCGCCGACACCGGCTTCTTCCGCCTCCTCCAGCCCAGGGCCCACGGAGGCCGCGCCGCGAACCCCGCTGTCTTCTACGACGCGGTCAAGGAGATCGCCAAGGCCTGCGGTTCCACCGGCTGGGTCGCCTCCGTCGTCGGCGTCCACCCCTGGCACGTCGCCCTCTACGACCCCCGCGCTCAGGAAGAGGTCTGGGGCACCGACCCCGACACCCGCATCTGCTCCTCCTACGCCCCCACCGGCAAGGTCACCCCCGTCGACGGAGGCTTCGCCGTCAGCGGCCGCTGGCACTTCTCCTCCGGCTGCGACCACGCCGACTGGGCCCTCCTCGGCGGGCTCGTCACCGACGCCGACGGCCGGCCCGTGGACATGCGCACCTTCCTCGTCCCGCGCTCCCAGTACCGCATCGACGACGTCTGGGACACCGTCGGCCTGCGCGGCTCCGGCTCCAACGACATCACCCTGGACCAGGTGTTCGTCCCCGAACACCGCGCGCTCAGCTTCGGCCCCGTCACCGCGCTGAAGGTCCCCGGCCACGCCGCCAACCCCGAGCCCCTCTACCGGCTCCCGTACGCCTCCGTCTTCACCACCACCATCTCCACCCCGATCGTCGGCATCGCCGAAGGCGCGTACGAGGCGTACGTCGCCGCCACCCGCGAGCGGTTCCGCATCTCCTACGGCCAGCAGGTCGCCGAGGACCCCTTCGCACAGGTCCGCATCGCCCGCGCCGCGAGCGACATCGACGCCTCCTGGCTCCAGCTGCGGCGCAACATCGCCGACCTGTACGCCCTCGCCGAGCGCGGCGAGGAACTGCCGATGGAGCTGCGCACCCGGGCCCGCCGCGACCAGGTCCTGGCCACCGAACGCTGCGTCGCCGCCGTCGACCTCCTCATGGAGAACGCGGGCGGCAGCGCCATGCGCACCGGCCCGAACCCCGTCCAACGGGCCTGGCGCGACGCCCACACCGGGCGCGGCCACGCCGCCAACGACCCCGAGCGGGCCCTCGTCCTCTTCGGCCAGGGCGCCCTCGGCCTCGACATCCAGGACACCATGCTGTGACGATCACCTACGAGAACACCTCGCGCACCGCCAAGGCCGGCGGCCTGACCCTCCACTACCACGAGGCCGGCCCCCAGGACGGACCCGTCCTGATCCTCCTGCACGGCGGCGGCCCCGGCGCCTCCGCCTGGTCCAACTTCGGCCGCAACCTGCCCCACTTCGCGCAGGACTTCCGCACCCTCCTCGTCGACCAGCCCTGCTTCGGCAAGTCCGACAAGCCCGCACTCGACAAGGACTTCTTCGCCTTCGCCGCCGACGCCATCGCCGCCCTCACGGACGAACTGGGCATCGAAAAGGCCCACTTCATCGGCAACTCGCTCGGCGGCGGCACCGCCACCCGCATGGCCCTCGACCACCCCGGCAAGGTCGACAAGCTCCTGCTCATGGGCCCCGGCGGGATCTCCCTGAACCTCTTCTCCGCCGACCCGACCGAAGGCATCAAGCGGCTCTTCGAGTTCTCCGGCAGCGCCGAACCCACCCGCGCGCAGATGCGCGCCTTCCTCACCACCCTCGTGTACGACCCGGCGATCGTCACCGACGAACTCGTCGAGGAGCGCTACACCCAGGCCACGGACCCCGAGGCCGCCCTCGGCAACGCCCGGATGGGCGCCGCCTTCGCCAGATGGCCCCAGGACACCCAGCTCTGGCGCGAAGCCCACCGCATCACCTGCCCCGTGCTCCTGACCTGGGGCCGCGAGGACCGCGTCAACCCCATCGACGGGGCCTTCGTCGCCCTCAAGGCCATCCCCGACGCCCGCCTCCACGTCTTCCCGCACTGCGGCCACTGGGCGCAGACCGAGGCCGCCGCCGAGTTCAACCGCCTCGCCACCGACTTCTTCCTGTACTAAAGGAGCCCGCACATGGACATCCGCGCACTCGGATACCTCCGCATCGAGACCGCCGACCTCGCCGCCTGGCGCGGCTACGTCCTCGACGTCCTCGGCATGACCGAGGCCCAGGGCTCCACGGACGCGCAGCTGAACGTCCGCATCGACGACCGCATCCACCGCTTCCAGTTCGTCGCCGGCGCCCAGGACCGCCTCCTCGCCGCCGGCTTCGAAGTCGCGAACGCCAAGGCGCTGGCCGAGGCCGCCGCCGAGCTGGAGGCCGCCGGATACGCCGTCAAGCCCGGCGACGCCACCACCCTCGCCGACCGCCGCGTCCAGGGCCTGGTCCACTGCGAGGACCCCAGCGGCAACCCGCTGGAGCTCTACTGGGGCCAGGCCCAGGACCACACCCCGCTCGCCTCCCCGTACGGCAACCGCTTCGTCACCGGCGAACTCGGCCTCGGCCACGTCGTCCTCCCCGCCCCCGACACCGAGACCACCCTCGACTTCTACGAGAACCTCCTCGGCTTCCAGCTGCGCGACTCCATGAAGCTGCCCCCGGTCGCGGTCCCCACCGGCGCCCCCGGCAAGGACTTCCACTGGATGCACTTCCTCAGCCCCAACCGCCGCCACCACAGCCTCGGCCTCTACCCGGGCGCGCTGCCCCCCGGCATCGTCCACTTCATGGTCGAACTGGAGCGCCTCGACGACGTCGGCTACTGCCTGGACCGCATGAACGCGGCGGGCATCCCCATCGCCTCCACCCTCGGCCGGCACTCCAACGACCACATGGTCTCCTTCTACGCCCAGGCCCCCGGCGGCTTCCAGGTCGAATACGGCTGGGACGGGCTGATCGTCGACCCCGCCACCTGGACGGCGAAGGAGATCACCGCGGACAGCTTCTGGGGCCACCAGTGGAACGGCTGACCGCGACCACCCCCGTCGACCCGGCCTCCTTCCGCGAGGTCCTCGGCACCTTCGCCTCCGGGATCACCGTCGTCGCGGCCGTCGGGGACGACGGCCGCCCGGCGGGCCTGGCCTGCCAGTCCTTCGCCTCCCTCTCCCTGGACCCGCCGCTCGTCCTGCTGTGCGTCGGCAAGTCCTCCTCCAGCTGGCCCGCCGTGCGGGCCGCCGGCCGGTTCGGGGTCAGCATCCTCGCCGAGGAACAGCGCGAGGTATGCCAGGCCCTCGGCCGGCGCGGCGGCGAGAAGTTCGACGGCGTCGAGTGGGAACTGTCCGAGCACGGGGCCGTCCGCATCACCGGAGCGCTCGCCACCGTCGACTGCGCCCTCGAAGAGGTCCACGAAGCCGGCGACCACTGGCTGGTCACCGCCCGGATCCTCGAACCGGCCGCCCGCGAGGGCGGATCACCCCTGCTCTACTTCCGCAGCGACTACGCCACCGGAGCCTTCGAATGACCGACCAGCCCGCACGCGAGCCCGAGCGCGAGCGCGAGTACGAGCACGAGTACGACGTGGTCGTGGTGGGATCCGGCGCGGCCGGCCTCGCCGCCGCCGTCACCGCCCGGCTGCGCGGCCTCAGCGCCCTCGTCGTCGAGAAGACCGACAAGTACGGCGGCTCCACCGCCCTGTCCGGCGGCGCGATCTGGGTCCCCGGCAACTTCCACCTCGACAGGGCCGGCCTCGCCGACACCCACGACAAGGCCCGCGCCTACCTCGACGCCACCGTC
Source organism: Streptomyces sp. NPDC001717 (assembly GCF_042892775.1). NCBI lineage: Bacteria > Bacillati > Actinomycetota > Actinomycetes > Kitasatosporales > Streptomycetaceae > Streptomyces > Streptomyces sp. NPDC001717. Next base: position 151,553 of record NZ_JBIAUK010000005.1, read on the forward strand.
GGCGACCGGGTCCCCGCCGCCCGCAAGGAGGCCTACCTCGCCCACGGGCCGCGCATGGTCGAGGAGTTCCACGAGCGCACCGCGATCCGCTTCATGTACACCCCCGGCTACTCGGACTACTTCCCCGAGGCCCAAGGCGGCATGGCACAGGGCCGCTCCATCGAACCGCGCATCGTCGACTTCAAGCAGCTGGGCGCGCTGCGCCACGACATGCGCCGCGCCGGCCTGCCCACGTACGGGCTGACCATGACCTCGTACGACTTCCGCTTCCTCAACATGGTCAGCCGCACCCGGGCCGGCAAGAAGGTCTCCCTCAAGGTCGGGGCGCGCGCCGTGAAGGCCCTGCTCACCGGCCGCAGCCTGCTCTCCCTCGGCGAGGCGCTCGTCGCCCGCATGCGGCTGTCCCTGCACCGGCTCGGCGGCGACCTGTGGCTGTCGGCGCCCCTGACCGGCCTGGTCACCGACGCCTCCGGCCGGGTGACGGGCGTACGGATCACCCGCGACGGGCGCGAGACGACCGTACGGGCCCGGGGCGGGGTGGTGCTCGCCTCCGGCGGCTTCTCCCACGACCAACAGCTGCGCGACAAGCACCTGCCGCACCCCACCTCCACGGCCTGGACGCACGCCTCCGAGGGTCAGACCGGCGACGCGCTGCGGCTCGGCGAGGAACTGGGCGCCGCCACCGACCTGCTCGACAAGGTGTGGGGCGCGCCCTCGGTGTGCCCGCCCGGCGAGAAGCCGTTCTTCCTCGTCGCCGACCGGGGCATCCCGGGGATGGTCATCGTCAACGAGGCGGGGGAGCGGTACGCGAACGAGGCCGCGCCCTACCACGCGTTCGTGGACCGGATGTACGCCGCCGACCGCCCGGAGGCCAGGACCGTGCCCTCCTGGCTGGTCCTGGACGCCCGCTCCAAGGCCCGGTACATCTTCGCCGGCCTCTTCCCCGGGCAGCCCTTCCCCAAGAAGTGGTCGGCGAGCGGCTTCCTGAAGCGGGCCGACACCGTGGACGAACTGGCCCGGCAGATCTCGGCGCCCGGGCTGCCCGCCGCGATCCGCCGCTTCAACGGCTTCGCCGAGCGGGGCGTCGACGAGGACTTCGGGCGCGGGGACAGCGTCTACGACCGCTACTACGGCGACCCGACCCTGCCGAACCCCAACCTGGCACCGATCGACAAGGGCCCCTTCTACGCCGTCCCCGTCCACCCCGGCGACATCGGCACCAAGGGCGGCCTGGTCACCGACGGCGACGGCCGTGTGCTGCGCGAGGACGGCACCGCCATCGCGGGCCTGTACGCCTCCGGGAACTGCTCGGCGGCGGTGATGGGCGAGACCTACCCCGGCCCGGGCGCGACGATCGGCCCCGCCATGGCGTTCAGCTGGGCGGCGGTCAACGCCATCTCGGGGGAGCGGCCGGACCCGACCCGCTGACGTGCGGCGGGCCGGGCAGGGCGGCGGCAGGACTAGGAGAGCTTGCCGCCGTAGTCCGGGAGCTTGACGGTCAGTTCGGCGTGCCCGCCGACGAGGTCGCTCGTGTTGTTGCCGATGTTGGCGATGATCGTGTAGCCACGGGCCTCGATCTCCGCGCGCTTGCCCGTCTTGTAGGCGCTGACCTCGTCGAACAGGGCGGGCAGGTCACGGACGTAGAGGCCCGAGACGGGGTAGCCGACGGCCCGCAGGTTGCGCTCGGTGAGGGAGTACACGATCCCCGGGCGGGCGGTGACGAAGAAGATGGCCACCCCGCGGTCGTTCGCGTACCGGGTCAGCTCGCGGACCTTGGCGATCGCCGGGGTCGGGAACGTCCAGAACCAGTGGAAGTCCGTCTCCAGCGAGCTGTTGTCGATGTCGAGGACGATCGCGGGCTTCTCGCCGGCCGGGGAGGCCGCGATGCGCTGCTCGATCGCCGGGCGGACCGCGTCGATGACGCCCGCCACGTCCCGCTGCCAGGTGGCGTAGTCGATGCCGAGGATCGCCGCGTTCCCGCCGGGCGCGGACGCGGTACGGCTCGTCACCGCGGCGGGCGCGGGCGCGGCCTGGGCGGCGCCGGCCGGAACCAGGGCCATGACGGCGGCGGCCGCGGCCAGGGCGGCGGTGGTGGCGGCGGTACGGGTGCTGCGCATGTGGGGGACGCTCCTCGGTCACGCATTGGCATGTACGTGCCCAGCCTTGACCGGATCCTGCCCCATGTCTACTGGTCGGTAGGAAACTTTTCGTGGCCGCCCGGTGAATCCGAGGACCTTTCGACCCCCGCCCGACCCGGTCGCTAGGTCTCGCAGTCCAGCACCGTCCGGCACAGCCCGCACCGCGCGCGGAGTCGCCCCCGCACCGGCACCCTCACCCGCTGCTCGCACACCGGGCACGGGAAGCTCACCCGCAACCCGCCGCCGTCCACCGCCCCCTCGAAGCGGTACGCCGCACCCGCGCCCGGCACCGAAACCGCCCCGGCGCGGCGGTCCCTGGCGTAGCGCAGCCGGGCCACCGGCCCCGCCGTGGACAGGGGTGCCCGGCGGCGGTCCCGCTCGGCCACGGCGCGACCGCGCACGTACGCCTCGTACGCCTGCGGGCTGGTGAACCACGACGAGGGGTCCTCGCCGAACAGGGCCGCCCGCTTGGCCAGGACGAACCCGAACTCCTCCGGCGTGAGGTAGCCGAACCGCTGCCACGTCAACGCGTCCTCGCGGTAGGCGTCCAGCAGCAGCCAGCCCGCCCCGAGGAAGGCGGCGGCGGTGTCGGTCAGGATCTCGTTCTCCGCGGTGTCCGCGAAGCGCAGGCCCAGCCGGTGCAGCAGTACGTGCGCCACCTCGTGGGAGAGCGCCGCCGCCAAGTCCCGCCGATGCGTGCGGAACCGGTCGTTGACCTCGACGAAGTACTCCGGACCGGCCGCCAGTTCCACCGTCGCCGCGTCCCGCATCGGCCGGAAGCCCACCACCATGCGCGCGTCCGGCAGCCGCAGCGCGCGCACCATCGCCGAGGCCACCCGGTGTGCGCCCAGGTGCAGGTCCTCGGAGGCGTCGAAGGCAGCGTCGGCGGGGGAGAAGCTCGTCGCGTAGGCGCGGATCCCGTCGGCCGAAAGCCTCCGGAACAGCGCGGCGATCGAGGCGCGCACCACGGGCAGGTGCGGAAATCCGTGCTCGACCGGACTGTCCGGCCTCCGGTCGTGCGTCATCGGACACCCTCCGCCGCAAGCCCTCCGGCCACCGCCCCCGGTTGGCCGAAAACCCCTTCTTGATGCCCGCCGGGCGACGGGTGTGTCATGACCCCGTCATCCCTTTGATGGCCCGCACCGCCCAACCCCCCACGAAAGGCGATGTGTTGACAATGACCACCCTTGCGCGATTCCTCAAGCGCACCCTCGCCGCCGGAGCCGTCGCCCTCGCCGCCGTCAGCCTCCAGCCCGGCACCGCCACCGCCTCCCCGACCCCCGTCGTCGGCGGCACCCGCGCCGCACAAGGCGAATTCCCCTTCATGGTCCGCCTCTCCATGGGCTGCGGCGGCGCCCTCTACACCCAGCAGATCGTCCTCACCGCCGCCCACTGCGTGAACGGATCCGGCAACAACACCTCCATCACCGCCACCGCCGGCGTCGTCGACCTCCAGAGCGGCAGCGCCATCAAGGTCAAGTCCACCAAGGTCCTCCAGGCCCCCGGCTACAACGGCCAGGGCAAGGACTGGGCCCTCATCAAGCTCGCCAAGCCCATCAACCAGCCCACCCTCAAGATCGCCGAGACCAAGGCCTTCGACAACGGCACCTTCACCGTCGCCGGCTGGGGCGCCACCCGCGAAGGCGGCGGCCAGCAGCGCTACCTCATGAAGGCCACCGTCCCCTTCGTCTCCGACGCCTCCTGCCAGGCCGCGTACGGCAGCTCCCTCGTCCCCGCCGAGGAGATCTGCGCCGGCTTCGACCAGGGCGGCGTCGACACCTGCCAGGGCGACTCCGGCGGCCCCATGTTCCGCCGCGACAACAACAACGCCTGGATCCAGGTCGGCATCGTCAGCTGGGGCGAAGGCTGCGCCCGCGCCGGCTACCCCGGCGTCTACACCGAGGTCTCCACCTTCGCGGCCGCCATCAAGGCCGCAGCAGCCACCCTCTAGCAGCAGGACCCCGTCCTTCCGGCCCGTCCCCATAGGGCCGGAAGGACGAAACCCCGCTTGCGCCCCGCCACCGCCCCCGTTCCCATGGGAAAGATCCATCGGATCCATCGGCAGCGGGCGACAGAGACAGTGGGGCAGGCGGCTCATGGCGATCAGCGTGGTCATCGCGGACGACCAGGAGATGGTCAGGACCGGCTTCCGGATGATCCTCGAAAGCCAACCCGACATCGAGGTCCTCGCCGACGTCGTCGACGGCGAGGCCGCCCTCACAGCCGTCGAGGAACACCGGCCGGACGTCCTCCTCCTCGACATCCGCATGCCGAAGCTCGACGGCCTCGAAGTCACCCGGCGCCTCTCCGGCCGCGACCGGCCACGCATCGTCATCGTCACCACCTTCGACCTCGACGAATACGTCCACGCGGCGCTCCACGGCGGAGCATCCGGCTTCCTCCTGAAAGACGCGAGCCCGGCCATGCTGGTTGAAGCGGTCCGCGCGGCAGCGGTCGGCGACTCCCTCGTCTCACCCGCCATCACCGTCCGCCTCCTACGGGACATGGCCCCCCGCACCCCCGCCCACCAGGCCCGCCGCCCCGCGGAACCCCTCACCGAACGGGAACGCGACGTCGTACGCTGCCTCGCCCGCGGCCTGACCAACGCGGAGATCGCAGGCGAGCTCTACGTCTCCCTGTCCACGGTCAAGACCCACCTCGCCAACGTCCAGGCCAAACTCGACGCCCGCAACCGCGTCGAAATCGCCGCCTGGGCCTGGGAATCCGGCCTGGCCACCCCTACGCCATGACGCCGCGGCGCGAAATCCAGCCCCTCCGGCGTTTGAGGAGCGGGGTCCGGGGCGGAGCCCCGATCCTTGAGCCGCACGCGGCACGCGACACCGGCCACATCCAGCCCCGCCGGCGCTTGAGGCGCGGGGCACGGGGCGGAGCCCCGGGAAGCCGCGGCGCAGCCGCAACGCACCCGCACGCGCCCACCCCCACGGCCCCCCGCACCGCCACCCGCATCCCGGACGGAGTCCCCGGGGCAGGGGGCCACCCGTGAGCCCGCTCAGCGGATGGGCCCGCCGCCACCCGCAAGCCGCCACCACGGCCCGCCTCACCCTCTCCCTCGTCCTCCTCGCCCTCGTCACCTTCGAGGGCGTCGTACTCGCCCGCCAACCCAGCCTCCCGCACGCCACCGTCTGGGTGTCCGGCATCCTCGTCTGCCTCAGCGCCGCGCCCTGGCCCCGCATCCCCCTCCTCACCCGCGCCTGGTTCGCCGCCGCCGTCACCTGGACCGCCACCCTCGCCCTGATGTTCGGCAACCACCCCCTCGTCGTCTGGGGCGGCGGCGAGGCCCTCGCCCTCCTCGTCCTCCTCTCCCAGGTCCTGCGCCGCGCCCCCGCCCGCACCGCCGCCGTCCTCGGCCCCCTCCTCGGCCTCGGCTGCATGGCCGTACCCGTACGGGACACCGACCCCGGCCGCTTCACCCTCCTCTTCTCCGTCCTGACCGTCGTCATCAGCACCTACTCGCTCCTCCTGCGCCTCCAGTCCGTCCAGCGCCTGCGCGACCTCCAGGCCGTCCGCACCGCCGAACGCCTGGAGCTCGCCCGCGAGCTCCACGACCTCGTCGCCCACCACGTCACCGGCATCGTCGTCGAGGCCCGGGCCGCCCGCTTCACCCACGTCTCCGCCGAACGCGCCGCCGAGATCTTCGGCCGCATCGAGACCGCCGGCGACGCAGCCCTCGGCTCCATGCGCCGCGTCGTCAAGGTCCTCCGCGAGAACGACACCCCCAAAGCCGGCACGACGGCCACCACCAGCCCCGTCGCCGGCCTCGCCGACATCCGCGAACTCACCGAACGCTTCTCCGCCACCGGCCCGCCCGTCACCCTCTCCATCGAGGAAGGACTGGAAAACCGCCTCCCCGGCCACGTCGCCGCCACCGCCCACCGCATCGTCCTGGAAGCCCTCACCAACACCGGCAAGCACGCCGCCACCGCCACCGCCGTCCGCGTCGCCCTGCGCAGCGTCCCCGGAGGCCTGGAAGTACGGATCGCCGACGACGGCGGCCACCCCGCCAAACTGTCCGAAAACGCCCGCGGCGGAGGCTACGGACTCGCCGGAATGGCCGAACGCGCCCAAGCCCTCGGCGGCACCCTCACCGCCGGACCCACCCCCGAGGGCGGCTGGAGCGTCACCGCACTCCTGCCACTGTGACACCAAGATCACGACCGCGTCTCACAACCCGGCTGCCCGGGGCCGCGGCCGCCCCCGGCACGTATTCTCGGGAACCATGAACAACAGTGCCATCGACGAGAGCGTCGCCGCCGAACTCGCCCGCCTGCGGGACAGCATCGACAACATCGACGCGGCCGTGGTCCACATGCTCGCCGAGCGTTTCAAGTGCACCCAGCAGGTCGGCCACCTCAAGGCCCGCCACCAGCTGCCCCCGGCCGACCCGGGCCGCGAATCCGCCCAGATCGCCCGCCTGCGCCAGCTCGCCGAGAACGCCAAACTGGACCCGGCCTTCGCCGAGAAGCTCCTCAACTTCATCATCGCCGAGGTCATCCGCCACCACGAGACCATCGCCGCCGGCGAGGACGAGGCGTAGGGCCCGTCTTTCGGACCAGGCCGCAGCACAACCGACGAGCAACCGACTGGGGTCCGACTGCCCACTGCGGCAGCATGGGCCCCATGTCCGCACTGACGCGCAACGAAGCGCAACTCCGAGCCCGGCTCCTCGACGTCCACCACTACGCCGTCGCCCTCGACCTCACGGTCGGCGACGAAACCTTCGACTCCAGCGTCCACATCCGCTTCACCGCACGCACCGCGGGCGACACCTTCGTCGAGCTCAAGCCGGAAACCCTCACATCCGCCCTCCTGGACGGCGAACCCCTCCCCGTCACCGCGCTCCAGGACAATCGGCTCCCCCTCGACGGCCTCACCGAAGGCCCCCACGAACTGCGCATCGACACCCGCATGCGCTACTCCCGCACCGGCGAAGGCCTCCACCGCTTCACCGACCCCGCCGACGGCGAGACGTACGTCTACAGCCAGATGTTCATGGACGACGTCCAACGCGTCTTCCCGGCCTTCGACCAGCCCGACCTCAAGGCCGTCTTCGAGTTCACCGTCACCGCCCCCGCCCACTGGACGGTCCTCGCCAACGGAATCACCACCCGCACCACCGAACGCGACGGCAGCGACACCGAAACGGAAGCCGCCACCGCCACCTGGCACTCCGCCCCCACCCCCCTCATCTCCACCTACCTCGCCGCCGTCGCCGCCGGCCCCTGGCACAGCGTCCACACCCGGCACGCCGGCCTGCCCTTCGGCATCCACTGCCGCCGCTCCCTCGCCCCCCACCTCGACGCCGACGCCGACGAGATCCTCTCCGTCACCACGGCCTGCTTCGACCGCTACCAGGAGAAGTTCACCGAGCCCTACCCCTTCGACTCCTACGACCAGGCCTTCGTACCCGAGTTCAACGCCGGAGCCATGGAGAACCCCGGACTCGTCACCTTCCGCGACGAGTTCATCTACCGCTCGGCCGTCACCGACACCGAGCGCCAGTCCCGCGCCATGGTCATCGCCCACGAGATGGCCCACATGTGGTTCGGCGACCTCGTCACCCTCGCCTGGTTCGACGACATCTGGCTCAACGAATCCTTCGCCGAATACATGGGCTACCAGACCCTCACCGAAGCGACCCGCTTCACCGACACCTGGACCGAATTCGGCGTCACCCGCAAACCCTGGGGCTACGACGCCGACCAGCGCCCCTCCACCCACCCCGTCGCCCCCACCCCCGACGACGTCCCCGACACCGCCTCCGCCCTCCTCAACTTCGACGGCATCTCCTACGCCAAGGGCGCCTCCGCCCTGCGCCAACTCGTCGCCTGGCTCGGCGAGAAGGACTTCCTCGCCGGCATCAACACCCACTTCACCCGCCACAAGTTCGCCAACGCCTCCCTCGCCGACTTCGTCGACTCCCTCGCAGCCCACACCGAACGCGACGTCCACGCCTGGGCCGACATCTGGCTGCGCACCACCGGCATCGACACCCTCACCCCCCAGATCCAGGAAGACCCCCGCGGCACCGGCGCCCCCGGCTGGACCCTCACCATCGACCGCGACGGCACCCGCCCCCACCACGTCGCCGTCGGCGTCTACGACCGCGACCCCGCCGACGGCCGCCTCCTCGACCGCACCGAACTCCTCCACCTCGACGTCCCCTCCGACGAAGTCCTCTCCGTCAGCGGCCCACGCCCCGCACTCCTCGTCGTCAACGACAACGACCTCACCTACGCCAAGGTCCGCCTCGACGAAACCTCCGTCGAAACCGTCCTGCGCGGCCTCTCCGGCATCCCCGGCCCACTCACCCGCGCCGTCGTCTGGAACTCCCTGCGCGACATGGTCCGCGACGGCGAACTCGACCCGCAGGACTACCTCACCACCGCCGAAGCACACCTGCCCGAGGAACACGACCTCGCCATCGTCCAAGGCGTCCTCACCTTCGCCCGCACCCAGATCGCCGTCCGCTACCTCCCGCCCGAACAGCGCACCGCGGCCCTCAACACCCTCACCGACATCGCCCGCGACCTGCTGCGCCGCACCGAGGACGGCTCCGCGCCGGGCCTGCGACTGACCGCCGTACGCTCCCTCGTCGACAGCGCCACCCAGCCCGACACCATCGCCGCCTGGCTGGCCGACGACACCGTCCCCGGCGGCCCCGAACTCGACCCCGAACTGCGCTGGCGCATCCTCGCCCGACTCTGCGTACTCGGCGCCGTCGACGAATCCGCCATCGACGCCGCGCTGGCCGCCGACCCCAGCGCCACCGGCGAGGAAGGCGCCGCCCGCTGCCGCGCCGCCCTGCCCACCCCCGAGGCGAAGGCCGCCGCCTGGCAGCGCCTCTTCCACGACGACACCCTGTCCAACTACCTCTTCAGCGCCACCGCCCAAGGCTTCTGGCAGCCCGAACAGGTCGACCTCGTACGGGACTACGTCCCCCGCTTCTACCCCGAGGCGGTAGCCCTCGGAGCCCGCCGCGGCCCCGCCATCGCCGAAGCCGCCGGCCGCTGGGCCTTCCCCGTCTACGCCATCGACGAAGCCAACCTCACGTCCGGCCACACCTGCCTGACGGACCCGGACATCCTCCCCCTCCTCCGCCGCAAACTGATCGACCAACTGGACGACCTGGCCCGCGCCCTCCGCGTCCGCGGCGCCTGACCCACGGAGCCCCGGGAAACGGAGAAAGGGCGGGGCGGGGAGCAGCTCCGCGCAGCGGCCCCCCGCCCCCCGCCCCCCGAACGCGCACAAAACCCGGAAAAACCCCGGCAGGGTTACCCCATTCGGGTCTGATCGTTGTACCCACCGGGCACCCGCCGCCACCGCGGCACCGCCCCGCGCCACGTGCCCCCACGAAGGGCCGGCCCCCCAGCCGCCGCCCCGTTCCACTCCCGTGAGGACACCGACATGACCGCGCCGCCACCCGCACGACGACCCGGAACCCCACCGCTCGCCGGCGGAGCCACCGGCGCCGAGTCACTGCGCCCCCTCCTCGACACCGTCCTCACCGCCCTCCACACCGGCGCCCGCGACCGCGGCGGCCCCCTCCCACCCGGCGGCCCCGACACCGTCACCGCCCGCGTCCAAGCCGCCCTCGGCACCGCGGGCGACGCACGCGACGTACTGCCCGACAAGGGAACCGGCCCCCACGAAGCCCTCGCCACCCTCGTCCACGCCCTCGCCGCCGGCGCCGCCGACCCCGCCGACCCCCTCTGCGCAGCCCACCTGCACTGCCCGCCCCTCGCCGTCGCGGCCGCCGCCGACCTCGCCGCCGCCGCCCTCAACCCCTCCCTCGACTCCTGGGACCAGGCCCCCGCCGCCTCCGCGATCGAAGCCCTCCTCACCCGCACCCTCGCCGCAGAGTTCTACGACACCCCCCACGCCGACGCCCTCGTCACCACCGGCGGCACCGAAGCCAACCAGCTCGGCATCCTCCTCGCCCGCGAACGCCACGGCCCCGCCCTCACCGTCCTGCACGGCGCCAACGCCCACCACTCCGTCCCCCGCGCCGCCTGGCTCCTCGGCCTCCCACCCGCCGTCGCCATCCCCACCCCCACCGGCACCCTCGACCCCGACCACCTCGCCGAGGCCCTCGCCACCACCACCGGCCCCACCCTCGTCACCGCCACCGCCGGCACCACCGACGCCGGACTCATCGACCCCCTCCACCGCATCGCCGACCTCTGCGACCACCACGGCGCCGACCTCCACATCGACGCCGCCTACGGCGGCCCCCTCGCCCTCAGCCCCCGCCACCGCCACAAACTCGCCGGAATCGACCGCGCCCACTCCCTCACCGTCGACCTCCACAAACTCGGCTGGCAGCCCGTCGCCGCAGGACTCCTCCTCGTCCCCGACACCGCCCTGCTCACCCCCCTCGCCCACCAGGCCGACTACCTCAACGCCACCGACGACACCGAAGCGGGCCTCCCCGACCTCCTCGGCCGCTCCCTGCGCACCACCCGCCGCCCCGACGCCCTCAAGATCGCCACCACCCTGCGCGCCCTGGGCCGCGACGGCCTCGTCGACCTCATCGACCACACCTGCGAACTCGCCCACCGACTCGCCGAACGCCTCGACGCCCACCCCGGCTTCGAACTCCACGCACCCCCCACCATCACCACCGTCCTCTTCAGACCCGCCCACACCACCGACGACGACGTCGCCGCACTGCGCCGCACCCTCCTCCACGAAGGCCGCGCCGTCCTCGGCCGCACCCACACGGGCGGACGCCTCTGGCTCAAAGCGACCCTGCTCAACCCCCACACCACGGCGAGGGACCTGGACACCCTCATCACCCTCCTGGAAGGCAGCACCCACCGATGACCGCCCAGCTCGATGCACCCCACGACCTCGTCGGAATCGGCATCGGACCCTTCAACCTCTCCCTCGCCGCCCTCGCCCACGGCCTCCCGCACCAAGGAGCGGGCGAACTCTCCACCGTCTTCTACGACCAACGCCGAGACTTCCGCTGGCACCCCGGACTCCTCATCGACGGAGCCACCCTCCAAGTCCCCTTCCTCGCCGACCTCGTCACCCTCGCCGACCCCACCAGCCCCTGGACCTTCCTCAACTACCTCAAGCACAAGGAACGTCTCTTCCCCTTCTACTTCGCCGAGCAGTTCCACACCCAGCGCGCCGAATACGACGCCTACTGCCGCTGGGTCGCCGAACGCATCCCCGGCCTCCACTTCGGCCACCAGGTCGACGCCGTCCGCTGGAACCCCGAACGCGACCTCTTCGAAGTCGACTTCACCCAACTCGACGCCGACGGCGAAGCCGAAGCACTCGGCCGCACCCACACCCGCAACCTCGCCCTCGGCATCGGCACCGCCCCCTACGTCCCCGAACCCCTGCGCCCCCTCGTCGACGCCCCCACCGTCCCCGTCATCCACAGCGCCGACTACCTCGACAACCGCCAACGCATCCTCGGCGCCGACCACGTCACCGTCATCGGATCCGGCCAGTCCGGCGCCGAAGTCTTCCTCGACCTCCTCCGCGCCCGCCCCACCGGCCGCGAACGCCTCACCTGGCTCGCCCGCACCCCCTCCTTCGCCCCCATGGAGTACTCCAAACTCGGCCTCGAACACTTCACCCCCGACTACACCCGCTACTTCCACGCCCTCCCCGAACCCGTACGCGACCACCTCGTCCCCGCCCAATGGCAACTCCACAAGGGCATCGACGCCGCCACCATCGCCGCCATCCACGAAGAGCTCTACCGCCGCACCCTCCACGGCGGCTGGCCCGACGCCGTCCTCACCCCCGGAGTCAGCGTCCGCACCGCCGGCCGCGTCGCCACCACCAAGGTCGAACTCCACCTCGAACACATCGAACAGGGCAGCCGCTCACGCCTCACCACCGACGCCGTCGTCCTCGCCACCGGCTACCGGGAACGCCCCCTCACCGCGCTCCTCGCAGGCCTCGACCCCTACCTGCGCAAGGACTCCTCCGGCCGCCCCCGCATCGACGAACGCCACCGCATGGTCCTCGACCCCAGCGTCACCGGCAGCGTCTTCGTACAGAACGGCGAACGCCACACCCACGGCGTCGGCGCCCCCGACCTCGGCCTCGCCGCATGGCGCAGCGCCGCCATCCTCAACACCCTCACCGGCAAAGAGCCCTACCCCCAACCCACCCGCACCGCCTTCACCACCTTCGGCCTCGAACAACGCGAACACAGCCGCCCCCGCCCCACCGTCGAACTCCTCCCCCTGGTCGACCACCCCTGACCACCGGCCCGCCCACCGCCCGGCACCAGAGCCCGTCGTCGAACCGTCGTCCGCGGACGACGACGGGAGTTCGACGACAGGGCCCTAGGGTCGACGCATGCAGCGAACCAGTGCCGACGGGGTCACCGTCCTGTGGACACCCGCCCCCACCCCCGGTCCCCTCACCGCACAGCTCTCCTTCGGCACCGGCGTCCGAGACGAAACCGCCCCCACCCTCGGCGTCACCCGCGTCATCGAAGGCCTCGTCATGTCCGAGGCCGGCAACCGACCGCACCCGTACGGCAGCAACCTCCGCGACGACGTCATCGAGTTCACCGCCAAGGGCACCCCCGAGGACGTCACCGGCTTCCTGCTCACCATCTGCCACGCCCTCTCCGACCTCCCCCTGCACCACACCGAACACGTCACCGCCGCCCTCGCCGGCCTCCCCGCCCAAAACGCCGCCAACCACCCGGCCGCCCCCCTGCGCGCCCGCTACGGCCCCCACGCCGCCGGCCTCATCACCTACGAGCACCCCGGCTCGTACGCGACCCTCACCCCCGAAACGGTCCGCGCCCACGCCGCCGCCCACCTCACCCGCGGCAACGCCGTCCTGGCCCTCGACGGCCCCCCGCCCCCGGGACTCGCCCTGCCCCTGCCCGACGGCCCACCACCCCGGCGAACCACCCCCCGCACCCGCCCCCACGTATCCGGGACCTGGCAACGCCGGCCCCTCGACACCGTCTCCCTCCTGCTGACCTGCGACGCCTCCGACGCCGCCGCCACCATGGCCCAACTCGTCCTGCGCAGACGCGTCGACCGCGCCGTGCACCGCACCGCCCACACCGGCGCCCACTGGTTCCTCCGCGACCAGAACACCCTCGACCTCGTCCTCGCCGTCCACCCCCGCCCCGGCAGGGCCCGGGAGACCGCCGTGACGCTCTGGCAGGAAACCCTCAGACTCACCCGCAAAGGCCCCGCACAAGCCGAACTCGACGCCCTCACCGACGCCATCCGCTCCGAAGCCGGACCCCTCTGGGGCAGCAGACGCCCCTTCGAACGAGCCGTCCTCGCCGAACACTTCGCCATCCCCTACCTCGACGACGACACCCTCATCAAGAGCCACGCCACCGTCACCCCACAAGCCGTCCGCACCTACCTGGAGCACGCCCTCCCCGACTCCGTCCTCGTCGTCCCCCAGCAGACCCAACTCCACCTACGGACCCCCAACGGCTCACTCCTGCCCAACTCGGACTGTTGGCGCCCCCACGGACAGCACCCCCCGACCCCCGGCACCCGCCACCGCATGAACCCCCTGCGCCGCGCCGTCACCCGCCGCAGCCACCAGGGCGAGTACGTCCTCACCCCCTGGGGCATCGTCATCCGCGACGCCCACCGCGACGAACACGACATCCGCTTCGACGAGACAGCCCTCGTACGCCACGAAGGCCCCGGCCGCACCGTCCTCACCGGCTGCGGCTGCCAGATGCACCTCCACCCCGACCAGGTCACACACGGCCAACGCCTCATCGCCGCCCTCGACGCCGCCGTCCCCGCCCACCTCGTCCACACCACCGGCTGAAACCGCACGGGGCCGGAGCCCGCCACAGCGAACCCCGACCCCGTACAGATGCCACCCGCGACTAGAAGACCGGCACACCGGCCCGCGTCAGCCGCCAGTCCACCGACGCGAACTGCGCCGGATCCACCGTCCCCTTCGCCTTCACCCACCCGATGATCGTGTTCCGGATCTCGTCCGAGTTCGCCCACAACTGCTTCGCACCCGGCACGTGCGGGAAGTTCCCACCACCCGAAGCCCGATAGTTGTTCACCGCCAGCACGAACCGCGCCGCCGGATCCAACGGCTTCCCACCGAACGTCAGGTTCACGATCCGCGAACCCTTCGGCTGCGCGATGTCGATGTCGTACGACAGCCCGTACACCGCGTCATAGTTGTAGTCCGGAGTCGCCTCGGCATTGGTCAGCTTCGCCGGATCCACCACATCACCCGGCGCCGTCTGGACGTAGTACTTGGCCGAGTACTCCAGATAGTCCTTCAGCTGCGCACCCGTCATCAGACGCGCCTCCAGCGTGTTCTCGAACGGGTACAGGCCGGCAGCATCCTTGATCGTCACCTGCCCGGCCGGAATCGAAGCCGTCCGCGAGAAGCACGACGCCTGCGACAGCACCGGCAGCGCCGCGTACTCCCCGCCGGCCAGCGCCGCCTTCACCGTCTCCGCCTGCACGTGGTTGATCAGATCGATGATCGGGACGTCCTTGAACGGGCCCTCCGCCGACGACATCGCCGCCGTCGACGTACCGATCACCTGATTCACGTACGCCACGACCTTGCGGTGCTCGTCCTCCAGCAGCCCCGTGATCTTCGGGTCCTCCGCGACCGTGTTCGAGTTCAGCACCTTCGCCGAGACCTTCTCCACCGACCAGCGGCCCCGCGACCACGACAGCTCGAAGTCGAACAGCGTCAGCCGCTGCCCCCACTTCAGCGGCTCCGACAGCACCACGTCCTTGCCGGTCGCCTTGTTCTTCACCCGGTACTCGGGAATCTCCGTGTGCGCGTGCCCCACCAGGATCGCGTCGATCCCCGGCACCTGCTCCGCCACCAGACCCGCCGCGTTCTCGACGTACGGCAACTGGTCACCGTACGAAGACGTCCCGCTGGACCCCGAATGCGCCGACACGATCACCACGTCCGCACCCATCGACCGCAGCCGCGGCACGTACTTCGCCGCCTGCTCCTCCAGACCCGGGAACGTCATCTTCCCCTGCACGTTCGCCTTGTCCCAGATCGCGATCCCCGGATTCGTCAACCCCAGCACCGCCACCTTCACGTCCCGCCCGTGCGGCGTCCGCAACCGGTGCATGCTGTACGGCGCGAACGCCGGCCGCAACGTCTTCGCATCCAGCGCGTTCGCCCCCAACAGCGGGAAACGACACTGCTCCTCGAACTTCCGCAGCACCGGAATCCCGTAATTGAACTCGTGGTTCCCCAGCGCCGCCGCGTCGTACCCGATCGCGTTCATCGCCTGCGCCATCGGGTGCACCGGACCCCGCCGCGCCGTGATCGGATCCACCTTCGCGTAGTAGTACGACAACTGCGTGCCCTGGATCGTGTCACCCGCGTCGATCAGCAGCGTGTTGCAGCGCCCCTTCTCCGCACGCACCTGCTCCACCAGCGTCGAGATCTTCGCCAGACCGACGTCGTTGTGCGCCTTGTCGTCGAACTCCTTGTCCGTGAAGTAGTCCCAGTTGAAGACATTCCCGTGCAAGTCGGTCGTGCCCATCACCGTGAACGCGTACGTACGCGCACCGGCCGAACCCGCCGGCGCAGCCGACTCGGCAGCGGCGGCAGGGGAGCTCGTGGCCCCCGCCAACGCCACGGCCGCACCCGTCGCAGCCGTGGTCCCCAGAAAAGTCCTGCGGTCGAACGCCATGCCATCTCCCCTTTTGAGGCGTGAACAACGCGCGTAGATTCTGACCCACAGGTAACAAGCCGCAACACCCCCACCAGGTTTCGATCCGATGACCACACCCCCACGGGCCACGGTGCGACAGTGAAACCATGACCCAGGACGCACCCCACCAGCCCTACGGAACCCCCGAAGTCCCCCGCGTGGCCGTCCGCGGCGAAGCCCACCTCGAAGTCGACCCCGAAATCGCCCGCATCGGCATCACCGTCAGCGCCCGCGGCACCGACCGACGCACCGCCCTCGAAGACCTCACCCGCCGCAACAACACCGTCCTCGACCTCATCAAGAGCTACGGCGACCCCGTCGAAAAACTCGAAACCGGCTCCTTCTCCATCACCCCCGAACTCACCCGCCACGGCCGCGCCGAACGCATCCGCGCCTACCACGGCCGCGTCCACATCACCGCGGAACTCAGCGACTTCACCACCCTCGGCGAACTCACCACCCGCCTCGCCGACCTCGAACTCACCCAGATCGACGGCCCCTGGTGGGCCCTGCGCCCCACCTCACCCGCCCACGGCGAAGCCCGCCGCCAAGCCGTGCTCGAAGCCGTCCAACGCGCCCGCGAATACGCCGAAGCCCTCGGCGCCCGCCTCGCCGCCCTCGTCGAACTCGCCGACCTCGGCGCCGAGAACGCCACCCCCTACCAGGCCGCCCCCGGAACCGGCATGCGCACCATGGCCTTCAGCGCCGCCGAAGACGCCGGCCCCCCACCCCTCGACCTCGAACCCCAGCGCCAGACCGTCCACGCACAGGTCAACGCCCGCTTCACCATGACCCCGCCACAACTCTGAAGCCACCGCCCCGAAACCACCGGAAAACACCCCGTGGGGGTGCTCATCAGAGCACCCCCATGCACATTCAACAAATGTCAACAACCTTTTGCCCAAAGGTTGTTGAGTGTCCACCCGGAAGCGATTACCTACTCCTAAGTAGGGGAATACGCTCGCCCCATGCGCCGAGCGAAAATCGTATGTACCCTGGGCCCCGCAACCGACTCATACGACCAGATCAAAGCCCTGGTCGAAGCCGGAATGGACATCGCCCGCTTCAACCTCAGCCACGGCACCTACGCCGAACACGAGGAGCGCTACCAGCGCGTACGCAAGGCCTCCGACGAGACCGGCCGCAGCGTCGGCATCCTCGCCGACCTTCAAGGCCCGAAGATCCGCCTCGGCCGCTTCCACGAAGGCCCCGTACTCCTTGAACGCGGCGACAACTTCACGATCACCGTCGAAGACCACCAAGGCGACCGCCACACCTGCGGCACCACCTACAAAGGCCTCGCCGCAGACGTCACCACCGGCGAACGCATCCTCGTCGACGACGGCCGCGTCACCCTCGAAGTCACCGCAGTCGACGGCCCCCGCGTCCACACCACCGTCATCGAAGGCGGCATGGTCTCCGACCACAAAGGCCTCAACCTCCCCGGCGTAGCCGTCTCCGTCCCCGCCCTCTCCGACAAGGACATCGAAGACCTCCGCTGGGCCCTGCGCATCGGCGCCGACGTCATCGCCCTCTCCTTCGTCCGCAGCGGCCGCGACATCGAAGACGTCCACCGCATCATGGACGAAGAAGACCGCCGCCTCCCCGTCATCGCCAAGATCGAAAAGCCCCAGGCCGTCGACAACATCGACGACATCGTCGCCGCCTTCGACGGCATCATGGTCGCCCGCGGCGACCTCGGCGTCGAAATGCCCCTGGAACAAGTCCCCATCGTCCAAAAGCGCGCCGTCAAACTCGCCAAGCGCAACGCCAAACCCGTCATCGTCGCCACCCAGATGCTCGACTCGATGATCGACAACTCCCGACCCACCCGCGCCGAAGCCTCCGACGTCGCCAACGCCATCATCGACGGCACCGACGCCGTCATGCTCTCCGGCGAAACCAGCGTCGGCAAATACCCCATCGAAACCGTCAAGACCATGTCCCGCATCGTCGAAGCCGCCGAAGAGGACATCCTCGCCAAGGGCCTCCCGCCCCTCACCGACCGCAACAAGCCCCGCACCCAAGGCGGAGCCGTCGCCCGAGCCGCCGCCGAAATGGGCGACTTCCTCGACGCCAAATTCCTCGTCGCCTTCACCCAGAGCGGCGACACCGTCCGCCGACTCTCCCGCTACCGCTCACCCATCCCCCTCCTCGCCTTCACCCCCGACCCCGCCACCCGCTCCCAACTCAACCTCACCTGGGGCGTCGAAACCTTCCTCGGCCCCCACGTCGACTCCACCGACGCCATGGTCGCCCAAGTCGAAGAAGAACTCCTCCGCATCGGCCGCTGCGCCCCCGGAGACACCGTCGTCATCACCGCCGGCTCACCCCCCGGCGTCAGCGGCTCCACCAACATGGTCCGCATCCACCACATCGGCGACCCCGTCCGCTGACCCGACGGCACGAACGACACGCCACGAACGACACGGCACGACACGCACCGCGTCGGGCAACACGGCCCGACGCGGCAGGCACCCGCCCGAAGGCCCGATCACGTCCTACGATCGAGCCCATGCCGACCACACCCTCCCCAACTCCCCTCCCGCAAGGCCGAGGTGGAGCCGCACCACGCCACAAAGACGGCCCCCTCGCCGGCAACGGCCGGAAAGCCAGAGGCCTGGCCTGGGCTGCGGTCGCCCTCGGCCCGGGCCTCACCGCACTCGTCACCATGAGCGTGCTCGTCGTCACCAACGGGCAACCGGCAGCACTCGTCCTCGCCGCCCTGATGGGCGTCACGGCGCTGATCCTCAACATCATCAGCACCTACACGACGGAGCGCGGCTACCTGATGTGGCGCCTCCCACGACACGGCATCACCGTGACGGCGGTGCGCACCAGGCCCGGCGGCACATCAGGGACGTACCGGTTCACGGACCACAGCGGCGCATCCCACCTCCGCCACCGGCAGGCATACGCCCGAGAGATCGAGATCAGCTACGACCCCGACGACCCCGACACCAACGTCGGCGTCCACCCCGTCCCCGTACGCGTACTCGTCGCCCTCTCGTCCCTGCTCCTGTGGGGCGCCACGACCGGCCTCATATGGCTGATGATCCACATCGGCCGCACCATCTGACAGCCGGCCCTACCAGCCGAACCGCCGGTCCACCACCGCCTCGAACTCCTCGAAACTCAACACCGCATCCCCATTCGCATCCGCCGCATCGAACAACGCCGACGACGCATCCGCATCCCCCACCGCCCACAACGGCAGATCCCCCTGCGCCGCCAACGTCGGCCCCTTCGACCGCAACGCCGTGATCACCTCCACACGGGTCAGCTCCCCGTCATGATTCAGATCCAGCGCATCGAACAGCTTCCGGGCCTTCTCACTCATCACGCATCCCCTTCCGAACCGGCCATCACCTCAACCTAACCTCAGTCCCGTGAACACAGCCCCCACGCCGAACGAACTCACACACGAGCGCGACGCCCTCATCAACTTCCGCGACCACCTCACCTCCGGGTGGCACCACGGATACCGATGGGTCGACCACAAACACTTCCGACTCCCACCCACCCCCGCCACCGACCGGGAACTCCTCACCGCCCTCATCGCACACGAACAGTTCCGCGACACCTACATCGGCGCCGGAGTCATACCCGAAGAACCCCGACACGGCCCGTACTGGATCACCGCCATCACCCCCGACCAGTACGAACCGCTCCCCGCGCACACCTGCGAGCGCATCATCAGGGACTGGTCGGTCCCCGCCTGCACCGAATCGCCCGCACTCGAATCCGACCTCCAACGAGAGATCTTCGACCCCATGACGGCGGCCGACCGCGTCTACCACCTCGGCGAACTCGGCGACGAGAACACCCACGACTGGGGCCGCATCCACGAGTACTTCCACGAATTCGTCGTCATCGACCGAACCGCCGGACACCTCACCCTGATCGTCGCCGCCGACGACTAGAACCCCGCCCCACGCTCCCGCAGATCCACATCCGCAGGCCCGGCCGAGAACCCCCGCACCGTCTCCGCCCGAGCCGCCGCCGGCGCCACACCACAGAACGCCGCCTCCAGCGTCCCGCCCAGCGCCGTGTTCGCCGCACCCCGGTTCGACGTGTTCGCCATCGCCGCCAGACTCCGCCGACCGTCCCGCGTGGAGAACGCGTACGTGTAGAACCCCTGCACCGTCCCCGTGTGCCCGTACACCGACGTCCCGCACGACAGGTCGTACCGACGCAGCCCCAGCCCGTAGAACCGGGTCCCCGCCGCATCCACCGGCGTCACCGTCACCATCAGGTCCAACATCCGAGCCGGCAACAGCCGCCCACCCAACAACGCCGACGTGAACGCGTTCAGGTCCGCAACCGTCGAGATCACCGCCCCCGCCGACTGCGCCCACGAAACCGTCTGCTCCGTCGAATCCACCAGGGCCCCGCCCTCCTCGTCCGGATGCAGATAACCCCGCACGTGCCGCCCCGCGATCTTCGTCCCCGGATGCACGTACGAGGTGTCGCGCAGCCCCAGCGGCCTGAACACCCGCGCGGCGTACGCCTCGCCCACCGGCCGCCCGGTCACCTTCTCGATCAACATCCCGAGCACGACGAAATTGGTGTTCGAGTACGCGTACGCCACCCCCGGCTCGGTCGTCCGCGGCTCCCGCAGCGACAGCTCCACCAGCTCCCGGTACCCGAACACCCGCTTCCGCACCGCCTCGAATCCCGGCACGGTCTTCTCGAACATCGCGTCCGTGTAGTCGGCCAGCCCACTGCGGTGGCTCAGCAGGTGCCGCACCGTGATCCGCCGGTCGGGCAGCACCCCCGGCAGATACGTCACCACCGGCTCGTCCAGCCGCACCTTCCCCTCGCCGACCAGCTGCAGCACGACGACGGCGGAGAACGTCTTGGTGACGCTGCCGATCCGGAACCGCGCCCGAGGATCCATGGCCGCCCCCGTACGCCGGTCCCGCACCCCGACCACCTCGGTCCGCACCCCACCGGGCTCACTGAACCGTGCCATGGCCCCGGGGGCGCCGGCGGTCATCGCGGCTTGCAGGGCCTGTGTCACGGGGGAGGTGTCGGCTGCGTAGGCGGTCGGAATGCTCCCGGCCCACACGGCGGCGAGCAGGGCGGCGGTCACGGCGAGACGTGGTCGGTTCATGCGCCGACCGTAGGGCGCGGGTGAGCGTCTCTAGTGCTTCGGCCCGACGTGTTCGTCCATAAGGGCGACGGATGCCTTGCGGGCGACTGACACGTTGTACGGATCGCTGCCGCGGGCGGTGACGGTCCACTCCACGCCGACCTTGGTGAGGGTGTCGGTGCAGAGCTTCCGGATGTCGTCGGACTTGTTGGTGAAGAAGTACCGCGGGTACTCGTAGCGCTTGCCGTTGCGGACGGTCCAGTTGATGATCCGACACCCGTCGGAGTGGATCAGCCCTCCGATGAACTCCCAGGGGTGGGCATCGACGATCTCCTGTTGCCAAGGTTCCAGCGCGATCTTTCGTTCGTGCTTCGTGCCGGGCCCGTGCTGCGGGAACATGCAGGTCCAGTGCCGTCCGTAGCTGGTGACGGCGACACAGCCCTGCTTCTGCAGCAGGTAGACCTTGTCGGTAGGCCGCACCGCCAGGATCGCTGCGCGGCACTGTTCGATGAGGTTTGGATAGGCGTCGGCGCACGCGATGCGGAGGTGGTGGCCGCCGCGCGGGTGCGGACTGATGCATCCGTCACCGAGATATAGGCCGAGAAGGTAGGAGTAGGCGGCCGTGTCGACCGGGCGCGAGCAGACTGACTCCTGGTTGAGGCGGGGGAGCGGGTCGATGCGGACCTGCCAGGCCCGGATGGCAGCTCGGGATATCCCCGTTTCCTTGCTGACCGAGTTCAAGCTCCGGCCGTCGACCAGGAGTGCGAGGGTCCGCTTACGGACATCGACGTCGTACATGCGATCGACGTTGGAGCATGCCTTCCGGGCGTGTCTCCCATTTCGACGCACGTCCCCGAAATGAGTGAAGGTCACGCATTCCTGCGTGACCTTGGAAAAGAAGGAAAAGTGCCCCGGGTCGGACTCGAACCGACACTGAATGGGTTTTGAATCCATCGCCTGCTGCCAATTGGGCTACCGGGGCCCCGCGAATCGAAGGTTAACCCCGACCCGCTGCGAGTCCACCTTACCGTAGCTAGGTAGGCTCGGGGGAGCAGTAACGCCCCGCATCAAGGAGCCCCCGTGACCGCCGAGCACGAGTCGACGCCCGCCCCCGACGCCGACCAGTCGCACGTCCCTCCGCTGACGACCCGCGTCGTCATCGCCGAGGACGAGGCGCTCATCCGTCTCGACCTCAAGGAGATGCTCGAAGAAGAGGGCTACGCCGTGGTCGGCGAGGCCGGTGACGGACAGACGGCCGTCGAACTCGCCCGCGAGCACCGCCCCGACCTCGTGATCCTCGACGTGAAGATGCCCGTACTGGACGGCATCTCCGCAGCAGAGAAGATCGCGGAGGAGTCCATCGCCCCCGTGCTGATGCTCACCGCGTTCTCGCAGCGCGACCTCGTCGAGCGGGCCCGGGACGCCGGTGCGATGGCGTACCTCGTGAAGCCGTTCAGCAAGAGCGACGTCGTGCCCGCCATCGAGATGGCCGTGTCCCGCTTCGCGGAGCTGAAGGCGCTGGAGAAGGAGGTCGCGGACCTCTCGCAGCGCCTGGAGACCCGCAAGCTCGTCGACCGCGCCAAGAGCATCCTGCAGACCCAGTACGGCCTGACGGAGCCCGCCGCGTTCCGGTGGATCCAGAAGTCCTCCATGGACCGTCGCATGTCGATGCAGCAGGTCGCCGAGGTGGTCATCGAGGACGCCGAGGCGAAGAAGAAGGACAGCGGGAGCTGAAGGAAGCGGTACCAAGACGTGAGGCCCGTCTCCCCCCGAGGGGAGACGGGCCTCACGCGTATCCGAGCGGGGAGGGTCAGTCCTCGCCGAGGTAGGCCTTGCGGACGTCCTCGTTGACGAGGAGGTCGCGGCCTTCGCCGGTCAGGACGACCTTGCCGATCTCCATGACGTGACCCTGGTCGGCCAGGGACAGCGCGGCCTGGGCGTTCTGCTCGACCAGGAGGATGGTCGTGCCGGTGGCCTTGAGCTCGGCGATCGTCGCCATGATCTTCTGCATCATGAGCGGCGAGAGGCCCATGGAGGGCTCGTCGAGCATGAGCAGCTTGGGCTGGGACATGAGCGCGCGGCCCATGGCGAGCATCTGCTGCTCGCCGCCCGAGAGGGTGCCGGCGGCCTGCTTGCGACGCTCTCCCAGGATGGGGAAGAGGTCGTAGGCGCGCTGGACGTCCTTCTGGATGCCGTCCTTGTCGCTGCGGAGGAAGGCGCCGAGGAGGAGGTTGTCCTCGATCGTCATGCGCGGGAAGATGTGCCGCCCCTCGGGGGAGTGGGCGAGTCCGAGCTGGACGATGTCGTGCGCGGCGACCTTCTTGAGCGACTTGCCCTGGAACTTGATCTGGCCGCCCTTGGGCTTGATCAGGCCGGACAGGGTGCGCAGGGTGGTGGTCTTGCCGGCGCCGTTGGTGCCGATGAGGGTGACGATCTCGCCCTCGTTGACGGTGAAGGAGATGCCCTTGACGGCTTCGATCTTGCCGTAGGCGACGCGGAGGTCTTCGACCTCGAGGAGTGCGGTCACTTGGCTTCTCCGTCCGTGCTGGTGGTGCTGTCCGCCTCGGCGGTGTCGGCGGCGGGCTCGGCCTCGGTGGCCTCGTCTGCCTCGGCCTCGTCGGCGGTGGCCTCGTCGGAGGTGGCCTCGACCTCCGCCTCGGTGGCCTCGACGGCATCCGCGGCTGCGGCTTCGGCGGCCTCGACCACTGCGGCTTCTTCGGCGCCGGGGGCGCCTTCGAAGGGTTCGCCGAGGTAGGCGGCGATGACGCGCTCGTCGCCCTGGACTTCGGCGGCGGTGCCTTCGATGAGCTTTTCGCCCTGGACGAGGCAGGCGACGCGGTCGCAGAGGTTGAAGATGAAGCGCATGTCGTGCTCGATGACGAGGACGGCGATGCCCTTGTCCCGGATGGCGAAGATGAGTTCTTCGGCGGCCCGGGTCTCCTGCGGGTTCATGCCGGCGGTGGGCTCGTCCAGGAGGATGAGGCCGGGGTCGCTGGCGAGGGCGCGGGCGATCTCCAGCTTGCGCTGTTCGCCGTAGGGGAGGTTGCGCGCGAGGTGGTCGGCCTTGTGGTCCAGGCCGATGAAGGCG
Organism: Streptomyces sp. NPDC001717; assembly: GCF_042892775.1. Lineage (NCBI taxonomy): Bacteria > Bacillati > Actinomycetota > Actinomycetes > Kitasatosporales > Streptomycetaceae > Streptomyces > Streptomyces sp. NPDC001717. The sequence goes on from NZ_JBIAUK010000005.1 coordinate 175,576, forward strand.
AGGAGTTCCATGGCCTTCTCGCGGCTGGCCTCTTCGGCGCGCTTGAAGCCGGGGAGGCGCAGGAGGGCCGACCAGAGGCCTTCCTTGGTGCGCGTGTGGCGGCCGACGAGGACGTTTTCCAGGACCGTCATGTTGTTGAAGAGACGGATGTTCTGGAAGGTGCGGGCGATGCCGGCCGCGGTGACCTTGAAGGACTTGGGGGGCAGGACCGTGCCCTTGTACCGGACTTCGCCCTCGGTGGGGATGTAGAGGCCGGTGAGGCAGTTGAAGAAGGTGGTCTTGCCGGCGCCGTTGGGGCCGATGAGGCCGACGATCTCGCCGCTGCGGACGGTCAGGTCGACGTTCTTGACGGCGGTGAGGCCGCCGAAGCGCATCGTGACGCCGCGTGCGTCCAGGACGGTCTCCGCCGCGACGGCGGTGGTGGTGGTCGTCATGGGTCAGGCCCCTGCCTTGCTGAGGACTGTGGGCGCTTCGAGGTCCTTGTGGAGCTCGAGCTGGTTGCGCCGGTTGGGGATGATGCCTTCGGGGCGCAGGCGCATCAGGATGATGAGAGCGACGCCGAAGGCGAGGAGCTGGTAGTCGCCGAGGAACTGCATCTTGTTCGGGATGAGGAAGAGCAGTGAGCCGCCGACGAGGGGTCCGCTGATGGTGCCCATGCCGCCGAGGACGACCGCGGCGAGGAGGAAGGCGGAGTTCGGGGGGACGGCGTTGGCGAACACGTACTGGTCGGGGGTGACCGTGTAGTTGACGTGTGCCTGGACGGCTCCGGCGAGGCCGGCGAGGGTGGCGCCGAGGGCGAAGGCGATGAGCTTGACGCGGAAGCCGTTGATGCCCATGGCTTCGGCGGCGGTCTCGTCTTCGCGGATGGCGACCCAGGCGCGGCCGATGCGGGATTCGGCGCTGCGGCGGAAGACCATGATCACGATGAGGGTGACCAGGAGCATCAGCAGGAAGTAGTTGGCGAAGCGGCCGATGGTGAATCCGGCGATGGTGTGGCTGGCGCCGAAGTCGAATCCGAAGAGGTCGACGTTGGGGATGCCGGCGATGCCGTTGGGGCCGTTGGTGATGTCGGGGCCGGAGGTGCCGTCGAGGTTGTTCATCGAGATGCGGAAGATCTCTCCGAAGCCCAGGGTGACGATGGCGAGGTAGTCGCCGCGCAGTCGCAGGGTGGGGGCGCCGATGAGGACGCCGAAGATCATGGATGCGCCGGCGCCGATGAGGAGTGCGGCCCAGAAGGGGAGGTGCACGCCGAAGGGGGAGTTGGGGGAGCCGGAGACCATGGCCGCGGTGTAGGCGCCGACTCCGAGGAAGGCGACGTAGCCGAGGTCGAGGAGGCCGGTGAGGCCGACGACGATGTTCAGGCCGAGGGCGACGGTGGCGAAGACGAGGATGTTGACGCCGAGGGTCGCGTACTGGTCGTCGGTCTGGGTGAGCGGGAAGGCGGCGGCCGCGGCGAAGGCGCCGACGAGGGCGACGTTGCGGTGCTTGGCGGTGAGCGCGGTGAAGCGGGCCACCAGGCCGGCCTTGTTGAGGGCGGCGAAGCCGAAGCAGGCGGTGATCAGGAAGCCGATGAAGAGTTCCTGGTACGGGGTGGTGATGCCGTAGGTGAAGACGCCGAGGGTGAGGGCGAGGACGGCGGCGATCAGGAGGATCTCGGTCCAGGCCGGGAGGGGCTTGGCGGGCCGGGGGGTGTCGGCGGCGAGGGCGGCCTTGACGGTCGTCCAGCGGTTGCCGAGGTGGTGCTTGCGCTGTTCCCAGGCGCTGTCGTCGGGGTCGGGGCCTTCGAGGACGGGGTGCTCGAAGGGGAGTGCGAGGGCGCCGACGAGGGCGAGGAGGGAGGTGGCCGCGACGGCGAAGCCGCCGGGCTCGAGGTTGACGACGCCGCCGAGGGTGGTGGTGATCGAGATGACCGTGTACCAGGCGGTGGCGAAGGCGGCGAGCGCGGCGAGCTTGATGGCCGCGTCGGTGCCGGCGGGGGCGAGCCAGCCGAGGCCCTTGACTCCGTAGGAGGCGAGGCCGAAGAGGGTGGTGAGGACGCCGCCGATGAAGACGAGCCACTGGAGGCCGCCGGGGTAACCGACGACGGTGAGGTTGCCGGGGTAGGCGGCGGTCCAGGTCCAGGAGAGGAAGCAGGAGATGACGGTGAGGGCGCCGCCTGCGGTGGCGAGGGCGCGGGCCGTCTTCTCGGGGAGGGCTATGAGGCCTCGGACGGGGGTGGTGGTCACGTTGGACGTGGTGTCTGCGGTGGTGGTCGTCATCTTTCTCACGCCCTGTCCGCCACGCGCTCGCCCAGCAGGCCCTGTGGCCGGAAGAGGAGCACGAGGATGAGGAGTACGAACGCCCAGGTGTTGCCCCAGGACTGGCCGCCGAGCTGCTGCATGCCGGGTACGTCGGCGACGTAGGCGGTGGTCAGCGTTTCGGCGAGGCCGAGGACGATGCCGCCGATCATGGCGCCGTAGATGTTTCCGATGCCGCCGAGGACGGCTGCGGTGAAGGCCTTGAGGCCGAGGAGGAAGCCCATCTTGAAGTTGACTTCGCCGTACTTGAGGCCGTAGGCGACGGCTCCGATGGCGGCGAAGGCGGCGCCGAGGGCGAACGCGACCGTGATGATGCGGTCGGTGTTGATGCCCATGAGCTTGGCGGTGTCCGGGTCCTGCGCGGTGGCCTGCATGCCGCGGCCGGTGCGGGTCTTCTTGACGAAGAAGCCGAGGAAGGCCATGGAGACGGGGGCGGCGAGGAGGAGGAAGACGTCACCGGTCTGGATGGTGATGCTGCCGATGTGGAACGGTCCGCCGGGGATCTCGGGGAAGACGATGGAGGACTTCGCGTCGGGGTACCAGGCCCACACCGCCTGCTGGAGGGCGAGGGAGAGGCCGATGGCGGTGATGAGCGGGGCGAGGCGGGGGGCTGAGCGCAGTGGCCGGTAGGCGAAGCGTTCGGCGCCTACGGCTATGAGGGTGGCGACGAGGATCGCGCCTATGAGCATGAGGGGCAGGGCGATCCACATGGTGGTGCCACCGGGGAGCATCAGCCAGACCGTGAGGGCTCCGAACCCGCCGGTCATGAAGATCTCGCCGTGGGCGAAGTTGATGAGCTGGACGATGCCATAGACCATCGTGTAGCCGATGGCGACGAGCCCGTACATGGATCCCAGTAGCAGGCCGTTGACCAGCTGTTGCGGCAGTTCGTGCACCGCAGGTCCTCCGAGTCTTTCGACGGATGTGACACCGCGCGGGGCGCATTGTGCGCGCCCCGCGCGGCAATGAGGGGTGGGGCTAGCGAGTCAGCGAGCTAGCCGCCGGTGATGGTCAGCCGCCGAAGGTGCCGGACTCGACGGACTTCCAGTCGGTGCCCTCGACCTTGTAGACGGTGAGCTGCTTGTTGGTGGCGTCGCCGTACTCGTCGAAGGAGACCTTGCCGGTCACGCCCTCGAAGGAGACGCCCTGGACGGCTTCGAGGACCTTGGCGCGGGCGTCGCTGGGGAGCTTGCCGTTGTTGGCGTCGACGACCTTCTTGACGGCCTCGATGACGGCCCAGGCGGAGTCGTAGGAGTAGCCGCCGTAGGCCGCGAACGGGTCCTTGTAGCCGGCCTTCTTGTAGTTGTCGACGAAGTCCTTGGCGGAGGGCAGGCTCTCGACGGGGGCGCCGACGGAGGTGGCGAGGTCGCCCGCGGCGCTGTCGCCGCCCGCGAGCTCGACGTACTTCTTGTCGTAGATGCCGTCGCCGCCGACGAGCGGGATGTTGGCGCCGCTGGCCTTGATCTGCTTGCTGAGCGGGCCGGCCGCGGGGTACTCGCCGCCGTAGTAGACGACGTCGGCGCCGGAGCTCTTGACCTGGGTCACGATCGCCGAGAAGTCCTTGGACTCGGGGTCGATGTGGCCCTCGCCGGCGACGGCGCCGCCGAGCTTGGTGAACTCGCCCTTGAAGGTTCCGGCGAGGCCGGCGCCGTAGGTCTTCTTGTCATCGATGATGAAGACCTTCTTCTTGCCCGCCTTGTTGAAGAGGTACTGCGCCGCGAACGGGCCCTGGATGGCGTCCGTGGTGGCGGTGCGGAAGTAGCTCTTGTAGGTGCGGACCTTGGTGCCCTCGGCCCACTTGGGGCCCTGGGTCAGGGACGGGCTGGTGTTGGCCGGGGAGATCTGGGCCAGCTTGGCGTCGTCGAAGACCTTCTGCATGGACTCGGAGACCGAGGAGTTCAGCGGGCCGACGACGCCGAGGACGTCCTTGTTGGCCGTGAGCTTGGTGGCGTTCTGCTGGCCGGAGGAGGCCTGCGCCTGGTCGTCGAGGGCTTCGATCTTGAAGGTGATGCCCTTGACGTAGCCCTTCTCGTTGGCCTGCTTGGCCGCGAGGTCGGCGGAGTTCTTGATGCCGAGGCCGAGGGCCGAGAGGTCGCCCGTCAGGGGGGCGTCGACGCCGATGACGACCGTGGTGCCGCCGCCGTCGGCGGTGGCTCCGCCCTTGGCGTCGCGGGAGCCGCAGGCGGTGAGAGTGAGGGCGCCCGCAGCGAGGGCGGCGGTCACGGCGATGAGCTGACGATGACGCACGATCAGTCCTTTCCTGGCGCCGCGTCCCCCGTGGGACGCGTCGAGTCGAACGCGGGGAACCGAACTGAAGGAAATCCGGCGGTCGCGGTAACTGGCGGTGACTCTAGGCGGCGGATCGCGGGTTATGGAGGGCTGAGGCCAATGATGTGACTCTCTTGTTATGCCACGGCGTAATGCATAGCGGATGTCTGCGGGTGGAACGGGGGAATTCAGGCCGTTTCGTCTTGTCCACATTCTGAGACAGGTGAGGATCAAACCTCGGTTTAGCTGCTGTCTTGCCAGGACTCTGGCGGTTTTTGGTCATGACGACGGGGTGGGGGTCTCGTCTCGATCTTCGGGACACGCCCTGGTCAGAGCCGCGGAAAGATCCCTGGCATAACGGTCACCGGGGATGTAACTGTGATCCTCTTTCTGGAATCCATTACTGAGGGTTACTTCAAGGAAAGGGAGTCCGGAATTCCGTGCCACATGCACGCAGTCTTCCGTTCGGAAGAGCACCGCGAGGTCGCGCGCCTCTCCGGGACCGACCGTGACCGGCAGCGGTGGCCGGATCGTCACGCTCAGCGCTCGTGACGGCTGGCCGATCCGATCCACCGTGACGGGGTTGCCGGCCCTGTTCCGTACACGGACGGTGAGCGCGAACGCGCTGCCGTCGGGGGTCGGTTCCAGTGGCTCCATGTAGGTGAGGGCCACGGATTGCGACGGGGCGGGCGGCGGCGGGGCCGCGACCGGCGCCGGCCTCGTGGCGTACCAGCGGGCCGCGCCGGCGGCCAGCACGGCCGCGGCCGCCGCGGCGAGAAAGGCCCGGCGGTGGCGGGCGTACCGCTCGCCGAGCCAGGCTGATCCGCGGGTGGCGGGCGTACGGGGCGACGCGGGCGGGCGTTCGAGGCCCTCGGTGCCGTCGCCGGGCTCGACGGGCCCTATGCCGCCGCTCACCAGGGGCCGCCGGTCGGGGTGCCCGTGCGGTAGCGGTCGGCGCAGCGGCTCGCGGCCTCGCGGGCGGTGAACTCGGCCGCGGCGGCGGGGCCGTTGGTGCGCTGCTCGGCCCTGGCTCCGTCGAGGACGGTGCGCAGGATCTCGTTCTGGCCGCCGGACAGGCCCATGGCCTGGTAGTCGAGGCCGACGGTGTCCCGGCCTTGGTCGGCGTCGAGGATCACTCCGGCCCAGTGGGTGATCAGGGCGGTGCACAGGTCCTGGGGGGAGGTGGTGTGCGCGGTGGGGGTCTCGGAGGCGGAGGGGCTCGGTCCGCACGAAAGGAGCGCGGCGGCCAGGAGCGTCGTCGCCGCGCAGGCGGTCGTGCCGCGCCGCGGCGCCGGTCCCGATCCCATGCGGGAACGCTAGACCGGCGCCGGTGGCTGCACAACTGCTCGTATCGGCCGGGTTGTTAAGAGTCCGTGTCGCGCAGCAGGCAGGTGAGGCGGGCGGTGCAGACCCGGCGGTCCTCCTCGTCGCTGATGACGATCTCGTAGGTGGTGGTGGAGCGGCCGCGGTGGATGGGGGTGGCGACGCCGGTGACGGTGCCGGAGCGCACTCCGCGGTGGTGGGTGCAGTTGAGGTCGACGCCGACGGCGATCTTGTCGATGCCGCCGTGCATCATGGCGCCGACGGAGCCGAGGGTCTCGGCGAGGACGGCGGAGGCGCCGCCGTGGAGGAGTCCGTAGGGCTGGGTGTTGCCCTTGACGGGCATGGTGGCCACGACGCGTTCGGCGGAGGCCTCCAGGATGCGGATCTCCATGCGTTGGCCGAGGGCGCCCGCGGAGAACAGTGCGGGCAGGTCGATGCCCTTGGCGGCGTACTGGTCGAGTACGTCCTGGGGGAACTTCACTGCGTGGTCGTGACCCATGGGCCGGCTCCGTTCGTCAACGCTCGTTAACCTGATGGTCCTGGGGTCGTTCTATCAGGCCGGGTCAGGGGTGGATCGGGCCGGTTCGAAGCGGATGACGACGGACTTGCTCGCGGGGGTGTTGCTGGTGTCCGCGGTGGAGTCGAGGGGGACCAGTACGTTCGTCTCGGGGTAGTAGGCGGCGGCGCAGCCGCGGGCGGTGGGGTAGTGCACGACGCGGAAGCCGGGTGCGCGCCGTTCGACGCCGTCCTTCCATTCGCCGACGAGGTCGGTGTAGGAGCCGTCGGCGAGTCCGAGTGCGGCGGCGTCGGCGGGGTGGACCATGACGACGCGGCGGCCTCCGGTGATGCCGCGGTAGCGGTCGTCGAGGCCGTAGACGGTGGTGTTGTACTGGTCGTGGCTGCGCAGGGTCTGCAGGAGCAGTCGGCCCTCGGGGACGCGGGGGTATTCGACGGGTGCGGCGGTGAAGTTGGCCTTGCCGGTCTTGGTGGGGAAGCGGCGTTCGTCGCGGGGGGCGTGGGGGAGCCGGAAGCCGCCGGGGTGGGCGATGCGGGTGTTGAAGTCCTCGAAGCCGGCGATGACGCGGGCGATCCGGTCGCGGATGGAGGCGTAGTCCTTCTCGAACTCCTCCCACGGGGTCTTGGAGGTGTCGCCGAGGACGGCGCGGGCCATGCGGGCGACGATCGCGGGTTCGGAGAGCAGGTGGGGGCTCGCGGGGGCGAGGTTGCCGCGGGAGGCGTGGACCATGCCCATGGAGTCCTCGACGGTGACGAACTGCTTGCCGGAGGCCTGGACGTCCTTGTCGGTGCGGCCGAGGGTCGGCAGGATCAGGGCGCGCCTGCCGGTGACGGCGTGGGAGCGGTTGAGCTTGGTGGAGACGTGGACGGTCAGGGAGGCGCGGCGGATCGCGGCTTCGGTGACGTCGGTGTCGGGGGTGGCGCCGACGAAGTTGCCGCCCATGGCGAAGAGGACCTTGGCCCGGCCGTCGCGCAGGGCCTGGATGGAGCGGACGACGTCGTAGCCGTGTGCGCGCGGCGAGGTGATGCCGAATTCGAGGTCGAGGGCGTCGAGGAAGGCGGGGGCGGGGCGTTCGAAGATGCCCATGGTGCGGTCGCCCTGGACGTTGGAGTGGCCGCGGACGGGGCAGACGCCGGCGCCGGGGCGGCCGATGTTGCCGCGCAGGAGGAGGAGGTTGACGACCTCGCGGATGGTGGCGACGCCGTGCTTGTGCTGGGTGAGGCCCATGGCCCAGCAGACGATGGTGCGCTCGGAGGCCAGGATCATGGCGAGGGCGCGTTCGATCTCGGGGCGGGTCAGGCCGGTGGCGGTGAGGGTTTCGGCCCAGTCCGCTTCCGCGGCTGCGGCGACGAGTTCCTCGTAGCCGTGGGTGTGCTCGCGGATGAAGGTCTCGTCGGTGGCGCCCTCGGTCTCGATGACGAGCTTGTTGAGGAGGCGGAAGAGGGCCTGGTCGCCGCCGATGCGGATCTGGAGGAAGAGGTCGTTGAGGGCGGTGCCCTTGAGCATGCCGACGGGGGTCTGGGGGTTCTTGAACCGCTCCATGCCGGCCTCGGGCAGCGGGTTCACCGAGATGATCTTCGCGCCGGCCGTTTTGGCCTTCTCCAGGGCGGAGAGCATGCGCGGGTGGTTGGTGCCCGGGTTCTGTCCGGCGACGATGATCAGGTCGGCCTGGTGGAGGTCTTCGAGGGAGACGCTGCCCTTGCCGATCCCTATGGTCTCCGTCAGTGCGGAGCCCGAGGACTCGTGGCACATGTTGGAGCAGTCGGGCAGGTTGTTGGTGCCGAACTCGCGGGCGAAGAGCTGGAAGAGGAACGCGGCCTCGTTGCTGGTGCGGCCCGAGGTGTAGAAGAGGGCCTCGTCGGGGGAGTCGAGGGCGGTCAGCTCCTCCGCGATGATCGCGAAGGCCCGTTCCCAGGTGACGGCCTCGTACCGGTCGGAGCCCTCGGCGAGGTACACGGGTTCGGTGATGCGGCCCTGCTGGCCGAGCCAGTACCCGGAGCGCGTGGCGAGGTCGGGGAGGGGGTGCGCGGCGAAGAAGGCGGGGGTGACGCGGCGCAGCGTGGCTTCCTCGGCGACGGCCTTGGCGCCGTTCTCGCAGAATTCGGCGGTGTGGCGCTTGTCGCCCTCGGGCCAGGCGCAGCCGGGACAGTCGAAGCCGTCCTTCTGGTTGACCTTGAGCAGGGTGCGGGCGGTGCGGGCCAGGCCCATCTGCTGCTGCGCGATCTTCAGGGTGTGCCCGATGGCGGGCAGGCCTGCTGCCGCGTGCTTGGGCGGTGTGACCTGCGGTGCGTCCTGTACCGGATCACCTGTGGGCGGCTTGGTCGCCATCGCGCTCCCCTTCGAGCGTACGTACGGGCGCAGCACGTGTGGCCGCGTCCGTCGATCCTTGCACGCCGCACGGGGATCGGGGAGGGCGGTTCGGTGCTCGGCGGGCTCCGGTCGGGTGCGCCGGGGGCGTCCGGTGGGGCGGATGCGCCGGGGGAGGTTGCGGGCCGGAATTGTCGGTGGGGGCGCCTAGGATCGGGGGCGTGGCAGATTCAGCATCGAAGAAGACCGACCAGACGACCGCAGCGGACCGCCCCCGCCTGATGCTCATGGACGGGCACTCCCTGGCGTACCGGGCGTTCTTCGCGCTGCCCGCGGAGAACTTCACGACCGCGACGGGGCAGCCGACCAACGCCATCTACGGCTTCGCGTCGATGCTGGCGAACACGCTGCGCGACGAGGCGCCCACGCACTTCGCGGTGGCGTTCGACGTGTCCCGCAAGACGTGGCGTTCGACGGAGTTCCCCGAGTACAAGGCGAACCGTTCCAAGACGCCGGACGAGTTCAAGGGGCAGGTCGAGCTGATCGGCGAGCTCCTCGACGCGATGAAGGTGCCGCGGTTCGCGGTCGACGGCTTCGAGGCCGACGACGTGATCGCGACGCTGGCGACGCAGGCGGAGGCCCTCGGCTTCGACGTGCTGATCGTCACCGGCGACCGGGATTCCTTCCAGCTCGTCTCCGAGCACACCACCGTGCTGTACCCGACCAAGGGCGTCTCCGAGCTGACCCGGTTCACGCCGGAGAAGGTGGAGGAGAAGTACGGCCTCACCCCGCAGCAGTACCCGGACTTCGCGGCGCTGCGCGGTGACCCGTCCGACAACCTGCCGGGCATCCCCGGCGTCGGCGAGAAGACCGCCGCCAAGTGGATCACCCAGTTCGGGTCGTTCGCGGAGCTCGTGGAGCGTGCGGAGGAGGTCAAGGGCAAGGCCGGGCAGAACTTCCGGGACCACCTGGAGGCCGTCAAGCTGAACCGGGTCCTGACCGAGATGGTCAAGGACGTCGAGCTGCCCAAGACGCCGGCCGACCTGGCCCGCGCGCCCTACGACCGGTCCGCGGTGACCGGTGTGCTGGACGTGCTGGAGATCCGCAACGCCTCGCTGCGCGAGCGGCTGCTCGCGGTGGACCCGGGCGCGCAGGAGGAGCAGGCGCCGGCGCCGACGGCCGCGGGCGTGGAACTCGACGGCTCCGTGCTGGGCGCGGGCGAGCTGGCTCCGTGGCTGGAGGCGCACGCGGGCGGTCCGCTCGGTGTGGCGACGGTCGACAGCTGGGCGCTGGGCCAGGGCAACGTCGCCGAGATCGCGCTGGCCGCCGCCGGGGGCGCGGCCGCCTGGTTCGAGCCGTCCGGCCTGGACGAGGCGGACGAGCGGGCGTTCGCGGCCTGGGCCGCCGATGTGGCGAAGCCGAAGGTCGTGCACAACGCCAAGGGCCTGATGCGGGTGTTCCCCGAGCACGGCTGGTCGCTGGACGGCGTCACCATGGACACCGCGCTCGCCGCGTACCTGGTCAAGCCGGGCCGCCGGTCCTTCGCGCTGGACGTGCTGTCCAACGAGTACCTGCACCGCGAGCTGGCGCCGGCCGCCGCCGACGGGCAGTTGGCGTTCGGCGCCGACGACACGGCCGAGGCGGAGGCGCTGATGGCGCAGGCCCGCGCGGTCCTGGACCTCGGCGACGCCTTCACCGACAAGCTCGACGAGGTCGGCGCGGCGGAGCTGCTCCACGACATGGAGCTGCCGACGTCCGAGCTGCTGGCGCGGATGGAGCGGGCCGGCATCGCCGCCGACCGCGATCACCTGGAGGCCATGGAGCAGCAGTTCGCGGGCGCCGTGCAGCAGGCCGTGAAGGAGGCGCACGCGGCGGTCGGGCACGAGTTCAACCTCGGCTCGCCCAAGCAGCTCCAGGAGGTGTTCTTCGGCGAGCTGGACCTGCCGAAGACGAAGAAGACGAAGACCGGCTACACCACGGACGCGGACGCGCTGGCCTGGCTGGCCACGCAGACCGACCACGAACTGCCCGTGATCATGCTGCGGCACCGGGAGCAGGCCAAGCTGCGGGTCACCGTCGAGGGCCTGGTCAAGACGATCGCCGCCGACGGTCGGGTGCACACGAGCTTCAGCCAGACGGTCGCCGCGACCGGCCGGCTGTCGTCCACGGACCCGAACCTGCAGAACGTGCCGGTGCGCACGGACGAGGGCCGGGCGATCCGCCGAGGGTTCGTCGTCGGCGAGGGCTTCGAGACCCTCATGACGGCCGACTACAGCCAGATCGAGCTGCGCGTGATGGCGCACCTCTCCGAGGACGAGGGCCTGATCGAGGCGTTCGCCTCCGGTGAGGACCTGCACACCACCGTCGCCTCCCAGGTGTTCGGCGTGGAGCGCTCGCAGGTCGACGCCGAGATGCGCCGCAAGATCAAGGCGATGTCGTACGGTCTGGCGTACGGGCTGTCCGCGTTCGGTCTCGCGCAGCAGCTGAACATCGAGCCCGCCGAGGCGCGCGGTCTGATGGAGACCTTCTTCGAGCGGTTCGGCGGGGTCCGCGAGTACCTCCAGCGCGTGGTCGACGAGGCCCGTGCCACCGGCTACACGGCCACGATCTTCGGCCGTCGCCGGTACCTGCCGGACCTCAACAGCGACAACCGCCAGCGCCGAGAGGCCGCCGAGCGGATGGCGCTCAACGCCCCGATCCAGGGCACCGCGGCGGACATCGTCAAGGTCGCGATGCTGCGCGTGGACAAGGCGATCGTCGAGGCGGGGCTGGCGTCGCGGATGCTGCTCCAGGTCCACGACGAAATCGTGCTGGAGATCGCCCCGGGCGAGCGGGAGCGGGTGGAGGAGCTGGTGCGCCGCGAGATGGGCGCCGCCGTCGAGCTCCGGGCGCCGCTGGACGTGTCCGTGGGCGTCGGCTCCGACTGGGAGTCCGCCGCGCACTGATCGTCGTACGGCCCGCCGACGCCCGTCCCCGCCTACGCGGTGGGGACGGGCGTTCGCGTTTCCTCATCCGAGTCCGAGTCCGAGTCCGAGTCCGACCGGTCCCGGGTCGGGCGGTGGCGCAGCCGTACGAGGGTCCCGTACAGGAGCAGGCCCACGGTGAGGCCGCCGCCCGCGCCGAAGCAGATGGTGGGGATGATGTCGAGCGGGGTGTGGATCGCGTCGAAGAAGGTGAAGAAGCGCAGCACGCGCATCGTGATCCCGACGGCCGTGCACACGAGGACCAGCCCGAGCGCGCCCCACAGTTCGGCCCGGCCGAGCACGGGGACGGAAGCCGGCTGCGGGGAGGCCGGCAGCCGCCGCAGCGCCGTCGCCGTGAACCACAGCAGGACGCAGGCCGCGATCGCCGAACCTCCGTACTGCAGGTACAGGTAGAGGGGGAAGCCGAACGCGAGGGGCCTGCCCAGGTCCAGCGCGTTGGTGCCCCACCGGTCGAGGTGCGTGAAGCTGTCCCACACCACGTGCGTGCAGGAGCCGATGACCGCCGAGAGGTAGAACCACAGCGCCAGCGAGGGGAGTCGACGGCCGCGCCAGTCCTCACCCCGTACGAAGGCGTGGACCTGGCCGCGCCGGCCGCGCGGGAGCAGCGCGAGCAGCGGTTCGCGCAGCAGCAGCCAGCACGCCGCGAGGGCGGCGGTGAGCGCGGCGTCGACGGTCACGATCCCGGGCAGCGAGTGCGCGAAGACCCCGTACGGCTTGAGGCTCGCGACGAGGGTGGCCGCGAAGTAGAAGGTGTCCGGGGCGAAGGATCCGAGGACCAGCGCGGAGCCGACGAGGGGACCGCGCGCACGCCCGGTGCGGCGGACGGCCGGCAGCACGGCGGCCGCGTGGCTCAGGGTGAACGGCATGGCGCGTCTCCTCGGTGAGTAGTGCCCGGTCAGTATGCGGCGACCCGTCCGTGACATCGGAAAGGACGCGTACGCGGCCCCGCGGGCTCCCGGGAGCGTCATGGGCCACGTCACATTCGCGGCCCGTCCGGTCGGACGGTTCTCATCTCGCGCCCGCGTTGCTACGGTGCCTCCGCCCTGACGCCCTATCAGATTCCGGAGGCCCGGCATGCGCGCAGTCATCGCCGCCGCCAGCGGGCTCGTCCTCGCGGTGCTCCTCGTCCTCGCCGTCACGGCGTTCGGGGCGCCCGAAGGAAAGACCTCACCCAAACCCCTGCTCACCACCGCGCCCGCCGCGCCCGGAAAGTAAAGAGGAGGGCCCGGCCGTGCGACGCAGAGCGAGCCTTGTCCTGTTGGCCCTGGCGGTCTTCTTCGCGGCCCTCGCGCCGCTGCTGCGCTGGTACGCGTACCCGCGGCTCGCCAAGATCCCGCCCGAGCAGTACCAGGAGATGGTCCTGGAGGCGAAGGACGCCACCCTGCTCGACTACACGGGCGGGATGCAGCCGAAGAAGGTCGACAAGGTCACCATCGTCCAGACCCTCAAGGGCAACGTCGAGGCCTCCAAGGAGATCGAGGCCGGCGCGGGCAAGGACGTGGTCGTCTGGGACACGCTGTCCTACATCATCGGCCCGGACGGGAAGATGGTCTCCCAGATCCCCGAGCGCTACATCTTCGACGCGCACACCCAGGCCCCGGTGCACGCCACCGGCGAGATGGTCGACGGGGACCCCGTCAAGCGCGAGGGCATCGAGTTCAAGTGGCCGTTCTTCACCGAGCCGCGCGACTACCTGTACTTCGACGCGCAGACCCGCACCTCGTCGCCCATGCACTACGTCGGCCCCCGCACCTACCGGGGCATGGAGGTCTACCTCTTCGAGCAGACCGTCCCGTGGACCAAGGTCCCCATGCCCAAGAAGATGCCGATCGAGGGCATCGACCCCTCCACGATCGAGGCCGCCACCGGCACCACCCTCTGGTACACGGTCAAGGCCCGGTTCTGGGTGGACCCGGTCACCGGGGCGCCGGTCAACGCCGAGCAGGACATCCAGCAGGAGATGCGCGGCGGCATCGCCGCCAGTGGCCCCGACGGCAAGCTCACCGCCTTCGCCGGGCACGTGACCATGCGCGAGGACTACGCCGCGTACACGCTCGACCTGGTCGCCGCCAACCGCACGAAGGTCCTCGCGCTCCACACGTACGCGCCGATCGGCCTGGCGGCCGGCGGGCTCGTGCTGCTCGGCCTCGCCCTGTGGCTGGAGGCCCGCGGCCGGCGGCTGCGGGACCCGGCGCCCGGGCTCAGCGCCTGAGCCGGGCGTTGGTGTGGCGGGTGGGCTCGGCGGTCGCCGGGTCCTCCGGCCACGGGTGCTTGGGGTAGCGGCCGCGCAGCTCGGCGCGTACGGCCTTGTAGCCGCCCTGCCAGAACGAGGCCAGGTCGGCGGTGACGGCGGCGGGGCGTCCGGCGGGCGACAGCAGGTGCACGAGCACCGGCACGCCGGCCACCTTCGGGGTCTCGGCCAGCCCGAACAGCTCCTGGAGCTTCACCGCGAGCACCGGCTGCCCGTGCTCCGCCGCGTAGTCCAGCCGGATCCGGGACCCGCTGGGCACCTCCAGCCGCTCCGGGGCCAGCTCGTCGAGGCGGGCGGCCTCGCCGGTGGCCCAGGGCAGCAGCCGGTTCAGGGCCTGCCCGGCGTCGATCCGCCCCAGGTCGGCGCGGCGCCGGGCACGGGACAGCTCGGGCTCCAGCCAGTCGTCGGCCCGCTCCAGCAGGGCGTCGTCGTCCTGTACGTCGGGCCAGGCGCCGCCGAGCGTGCGGTGCAGGAAGGCCAGCCGGGCCCGCAGCGCGTGCGCGTCCGCGGACCAGCGCAGCAGCCCGAGCCCCTCGGCGCGCAGGCCGTCGAGCAGGGCGGCCCGGACGAGCGCCGGGTCGGGCTCGCGCAGCGGACGCACGGCCAGCTCGATCGCCCCGAGCCGCTCGGCGGCCCGCGCGACGAGCTCCCCTCCCTCCCACCGGACCTCCTCGCCCTCCGTCAGCAGATGCCCGGCCGCGGCCCGGGCGGTCGCCTCGTCGACGACGGCGGCGAGCCGGATCCGCGCGGAGGCGGCATGCGGGGGCCGGTCGGCGACGGCCACGGCCAGCCAGGGCATCGTGCGCAGCGCGGATCCCTCCGCGACCTCGGCGGCGGTGCCGTTGGCCATGAGGAAGGCCGTCTCGTTCTTGGCGCGGGCCACCCGCTCGGGGAACGCGAGCGCGGCGACGAGCCCGGCGACGAGGTCGTCGGCTGCGGCGCCGCTGCCGGGGCGCTGCCCCGGACCCCGCTCCTCGAACGCCGGAGGGGCTGGATCTTGCCCGCCGCCGTCGGCAAATCCAGCCCCGCCGGCGTTTGAGGAGCGGGGGTTCGGGGGCGGAGCCCCCGCCGGGTCCGGGGCGGCGCGCTCCAGGCGGCGGGCCTCCGCCCGCCAGCGCGGGGCGTAGCCGTCGCCGCCCCGACGGGCCGCGCGCCACGCGGCCGCCAGATCGTCCCCGTACTCCCGCGGCGGCTCCTCGCTCAGCAGCGCCACCACCTCCGCCGCCCGCCGCGCCCCCACCGCCTCGGCGCCGTCCAGCAGCGCACGCGCCAGCCGCGGGTGCAGCCCGAGCCGCGCCATCCGCAGCCCCCGCCCGGTCGGCCGCCCCGCGGGGTCCACCGCGCCGACGGCCACCAGAACCTCCCGCGCGGCCGCCATCGCCCCGGCCGGCGGCGGGTCGGGCAGTGCCAACCCCGAGGCGTCCGGGTCACCCCAGCACGCCGCCTGCAAGGCGAACTGCGCCAGGTCCGCGATCTGGATCTCCGGGGAGGGGAAGGCCGGCAGCCGCCCGTCCTCCGCCTCGGCCCAGCACCGGTACACCGCGCCCGGCGCCTCACGCCCCGCCCGCCCGGCCCGCTGGCGGCCCGCCGCGCGCGAAGCCCGTACGGTCGCCAGCGCGCCCAGCCCCCGCGCGTGGTCCACGCGGGGCTCGCGGGCCAGCCCGCAGTCCACGACCACCCGCACCCCCGGAACGGTCAGGCTCGACTCGGCCACCGCCGTGGAGAGGATCACCCGGCGCCGCTCCGAGGCGGTCAGCGCCGCCTCCTGCACCGCCGCCGGGGCCCGGCCGTGGAGCTGCAGCACCTCCGCGTCCACCCCGCCCAGCAGGCCGGCGACCCGGGAGATCTCCCCGACCCCGGGCAGGAAGCACAGCACGTCCCCGGAACGTTCCGCCAGCGCCCGCCGCACCACCGACGCCACGTGCGTCAGCAGCGCGGGATCCACCCGCATCCCGTGCGGCGGCCGCACCGGCCGGGCCGGCGGCGCCCACACGGTCTCCACCGGGTACGAGACCCCGGCCGCCTCCACCACCGGAGCCCCGCCGAGCACGCGCGCCCACCCGGCCGCGTCCGTGGTCGCCGACGCAGCCACGAGCCGCAGCTCAGGCCGCAGGGTCTCCCGTACGTCGACGAGGAACGCGGCGACGGTGTCGGCGTCCAGGTGCCGCTCGTGGCACTCGTCCAGGACGACCACGTCCACGCCGGCCAGCTCCTGGTCCCGCTGGAGCCGCTGGAGCAGCACACCGGTGGTGACCACCTCGACCACGGTGTCGCGGCCCACGACCCGCTCCCCGCGCACCGTGAAGCCCACGGACCCGCCGACGGACTCGCCCAGCAGCCACGCCATCCGCCGGGCCGCCGCCCGGGCGGCGATCCGCCGGGGTTCGGCGACCACGACCCGCCGCCGCGGCCCGTCGCCGGCCAGGCCCGCCAGCGCCAGCGGGACCAGCGTGGTCTTGCCGGTGCCGGGCGGGGCGCAGAGCACGGCCGCGCCGTGCCCGTCCAGGGCGGAGGCGAGCGCGGGCACGGCCTCCCGTACGGGAAGGGAGTCGAGCGCGGACCGGCGGAGCCGGGAGGGCCGGCGGGTCAAGGGATCAGGCCCTCTCGCACACGAAGATCGCCGTACCGGGGATCAGGTTCCCGCGCAGCGGGGACCAGCCGCCCCACTCCTGGCCGTTCCAGGCGGGCCACTCCGGCTCGACCAGGTCGAGGAGGCGGAAACCGCCCGCCACCACGTCGCGGACCCGGTCGCCGAGGGTGCGGTGGTGCTCCACGTACACGGCGCGGCCCTGCTCGTCCTGCTCGACGTAAGGGGTCCGGTCGAAGTAGGAGGCGGCGACGGACAGCCCCTCGGGCCCCGGCTCGTCGGGGAAGGCCCAGCGGATGGGATGGGTGACGGAGAAGACCCAGCGGCCCCCGGGGCGCAGGACGCGGTGGACCTCGCGCATGACGTTCACGGGGTCGGCGACGAAGGGGACGGCCCCGTACGCGGAGCAGGCGAGGTCGAAGGAGCCGTCGCGGAAGGGCAGGTTTCCGGCGTCGGCCTCCACGAGGGGGACGTCGTCGCCGATGCGCAGGGCGTGCTGGAGCTGGCGGTGGGAGAGGTCGAGGGCCACCGGGCGGGCGCCCTGGGCGGCGAGCCAGCGCGAGCACTGGGCCGCGCCGGCGCCGATCTCCAGGACGTCCTTGCCCTTGAGGGAGGCGGCCGGGCCGAGCAGGGCGGCGTCCGCCTCGTCCAGGCCCTCCGGCCCCCACACGAAGCGGTCGTCGCCGAGGAAGGCGCCGTGCTCGCTCTGGTACTCGTCCGCGTTGCGGTCCCACCAGCCCCGGCTGGCCCGGCTGCTCTCCGCTTCGCCTGCCTCACGGCGCGTGGCCTCGGCGTCGTCGAAAGCGTCGTCGAAGGCGTCGGCGGGGTCGGGGGCGGAGCCCGGATCGGCCTCGTACGCGTCTTCGGGGGCGTAGTCCTCTTGGTTCATGGGGCCCGTCGTCGTAGTGTGCGGATGTCGGTGCACGTCCGTGGTATGCGGCGGACGTCGCCGGGTGGCTGCTGCAAACGTGTCGGGAGAGTCATCACGCCCTCCCAGCACACGAATTGTGCCGGATATGCGGCGATCCGCCGGGGGTGTGCGCCTTCGCGCATTGACCCTGTCCGGCGGCCCCCGTATGCTACAAGTTGCGCTGCGAGCCTGTGCTCCTCAGACCTAGCAGGCTGCGCTTGCATCTGTTGATGTCCCCTCGGTTTTCGAGGCCCTCCCCGCTTCGCGCGGATCAAGGGCTTCCTTGGCTGTCCGGCTTCATCGGCAGATGCCGATAAGGGCTCCCGGCGTAGCAGTACCTACGACTTTCTGTCCGTAACCGGAGCCCTTTCCCACATGACGAGCAGCACCGAGACCACCTCTACCACCCCGCAGGTAGCGGTCAACGACATCGGTAACGAGGAAGCCTTCCTCGCCGCGATCGACGAGACGATCAAGTACTTCAACGACGGCGACATCGTCGACGGCGTCATCGTGAAGGTCGACCGGGACGAGGTCCTGCTCGACATCGGTTACAAGACCGAAGGCGTGATCCCGAGCCGCGAGCTCTCGATCAAGCACGACGTCGACCCGAACGAGGTCGTCAAGGTCGGCGACGAGATCGAGGCCCTGGTTCTCCAGAAGGAGGACAAGGAAGGCCGTCTGATCCTGTCCAAGAAGCGCGCTCAGTACGAGCGTGCCTGGGGCACGATCGAGAAGATCAAGGAAGAAGACGGCATCGTCACCGGTACCGTCATCGAGGTCGTCAAGGGTGGTCTCATCCTCGACATCGGCCTCCGCGGCTTCCTCCCGGCCTCTCTCGTCGAGATGCGCCGTGTCCGCGACCTCCAGCCCTACGTGGGCAAGGAGCTCGAGGCGAAGATCATCGAGCTGGACAAGAACCGCAACAACGTGGTCCTGTCCCGCCGTGCCTGGCTCGAGCAGACCCAGTCCGAGGTTCGCCAGACGTTCCTCACCACCCTGCAGAAGGGTCAGGTCCGCTCCGGCGTCGTTTCCTCGATCGTCAACTTCGGTGCCTTCGTGGACCTGGGTGGCGTCGACGGTCTCGTCCACGTCTCCGAGCTGTCCTGGAAGCACATCGACCACCCGTCCGAGGTTGTCGAGGTCGGCCAGGAAGTCACCGTCGAGGTCCTCGACGTCGACATGGACCGCGAGCGCGTCTCCCTGTCGCTGAAGGCGACGCAGGAAGACCCGTGGCAGCAGTTCGCCCGGACCCACCAGATCGGTCAGGTCGTCCCGGGTAAGGTCACCAAGCTGGTTCCGTTCGGTGCGTTCGTCCGCGTGGACGAGGGCATCGAGGGTCTGGTCCACATCTCCGAGCTGGCCGAGCGCCACGTGGAGATCCCGGAGCAGGTCGTCCAGGTCAACGACGAGATCTTCGTCAAGGTCATCGACATCGACCTCGAGCGTCGCCGGATCTCGCTGTCGCTGAAGCAGGCCAACGAGTCCTTCGGTGCCGACCCGGCGTCGGTCGAGTTCGACCCGACCCTGTACGGCATGGCCGCGTCCTACGACGACCAGGGCAACTACATCTACCCCGAGGGCTTCGACCCCGAGACCAACGACTGGCTCGAGGGCTACGAGAAGCAGCGCGAGGCCTGGGAGACCCAGTACGCCGAGGCGCAGCAGCGCTTCGAGCAGCACCAGGCCCAGGTCATCAAGAGCCGCGAGGCCGACGAGGCCGCTGCCGCCGAGGGCGCTGCCGCCCCGGCCGCCGGTGGCAACGCCGGTGCGGGCATCTCGGGTGGTTCGTACTCCTCGGAGTCGGACGAGACCTCCGGCGCCCTGGCGTCGGACGAGGCCCTGGCCGCGCTCCGCGAGAAGCTGGCCGGCGGCCAGAGCTGATCGCAGCGCGCACCACGCCCCCGGGCGTGAGCCGAGCTGGTTGAGTTGAAAGGTGAGGCCCGTCCCCTTCGGGGGGCGGGCCTCACTTCGTTGCCAACTGGGGAATGGCGGGGCCCTCTTGGACGTTCTTTCCAGAGAACGCAGCGAGGGAGGAGTGGTGACGGTGCTCGATCCACAGGGGTTGTACGAATGGGACGCCAAGGGCCTGGCGGTGGCCGACCTGGCGCTCGCCCAGGACTCGGCCGGGTTGGTCATGCTGTACCACTTCGAGGGGTACATCGACGCCGGTGAGACCGGCGAGCAGATCGTCGAGCGGCTCCTGGACACCCTGCCCCACCAGGTGGTGGCCCGCTTCGACGCCGACCGGCTGGTGGACTACCGGGCCCGCCGCCCCCTGCTGACCTTCAAGCGCGACCACTGGACCGAGTTCGAGGAGCCCCGGCTGGAGGTCCGGCTCGTCCAGGACGCCACCGGAGCCCCCTTCCTGCTGCTCTCCGGCCCGGAGCCGGACGTGGAGTGGGAGCGCTTCGCCGTCGCCGTCCGGCAGATCGTCGAGCGCCTCGGCGTGCGCCTCTCGGTCAACTTCCACGGCATCCCGATGGGCGTCCCGCACACCCGTCCCGTCGGCATCACCCCGCACGGCAACCGGACCGACCTCATGCCGGGCCACCGCAGCCCCTTCGACGAGGCGCAGGTCCCGGGCAGCGCCGAGTCGCTCGTCGAGTTCCGGCTGGCCCAGGCCGGGCACGACGTGCTGGGCGTCGCCGCGCACGTTCCGCACTACGTGGCCCGTTCCTCCTACCCGGACGCGGCGCTGACGGCGCTGGAGGCGATCACGGCGGCGACCGGGCTGGTCCTGCCGGCGGTGGCGCACGCGCTGCGGACCGAGGCGCACCGTACGCAGACGGAGATCGACCGGCAGATCCGCGAGGGCGACGAGGAGCTCGTCAACCTGGTGCAGGGGCTGGAGCACCAGTTCGACGCGGCCGCCGGCGCCGAGACCAGGGGCAACATGATCGCCGAACCGGCCGAGATCCCGTCGGCGGACGAGATCGGCCGCGAGTTCGAGCGGTTCCTGGCGGAGCGCGAGGGCGAGGGCTGAGCGGGCCGCCGAGGGGCGGCGGTGCAGGAGCCGGCGGTGCAGGGGGCTGTGGGCCCGGCACGGGCGGGGGCTAGGCTGCGGGCATGCTGAAGGTGGGCCTGACGGGCGGAATCGGTGCCGGCAAGAGCGAGGTCTCTCGACTGCTGGCGGGGTACGGGGCGGTCGTCGTGGACGCCGACCGCATCGCACGGGAGGTCGTGGAGCCGGGCACGCCCGGGCTCGCGGCCGTCGTGGCGGCGTTCGGGGAGTCGGTGTTGACCCCGGAGGGCACGCTGGACCGGCCGAAGCTCGGTTCCGTTGTCTTCGCGGACCCGGCGAAGCTCCAGACGCTGAACGCGATCGTGCACCCGCTGGTCGGGACCCGGTCGGCCGAGCTGGAGGCCGCCGCGGGAGCGGACGCGATCGTGGTGCACGACGTACCCCTGCTCACGGAGAACGGCCTGGCGCCGCTCTACGACCTGGTGATCGTGGTGGACGCGGCGCCGGAGACCCAGCTGGCGCGGCTCACCGCACTGCGCGGAATGCCGGAAGCCGAGGCGAAGGCCCGGATGGCCGCACAGGCCGGCCGAGAGCAGCGGTTGGCGGTGGCGACCCTCGTCATCGACAACGACGGGCCGCTGGAGGCGCTCGAACCGCAGGTGCGCAAGGTGTGGGAGGAACTCACGGAGCGGGCGGCGGCGACGAGGTAGGAGCCGCCCGAGTCGGCGCCGGCCCGCATCGGCTGACGTGTGCATGGAATAGCGGTCGGGGCGGGGGCGTTGAACGCGCCCGTAGAGGGAAGGATCCATCCGTGTCCGAGTCCACGCGCCCCACGCCGCCCAGCAGCCCCGAGACCCACGTCATCGACTACCGGGCCGCCGAGCAACTCCTCGCCGCCCGCGACCCGCGCGGCGCGGTCAAGCTGCTCGACTCGGTCATAGCCGCCCACCCGGAGAACACGGCGGCCCGACTGCTGCGGGCCCGCGCCTTCTTCGCGGCGGCCCAACTGAGGCCGGCGGAGCTGGAGTTCGAGCTCGTGCTGGAGCGGGAGCCGGACAACGCCTTCGCGCACTTCGCGCTGGCCCGCACCCATGAGCGCTCCGGCCGCCACGACCAGGCCCGCAAGCACTTCCGGCTGGCGGCGGCGCTCGACCCGCAGCCCGAGTACCTGGAAGCGGCCCGCTTCGAGGACTGAGCCTCCGCTTCGAAGGCCGCGCCCCGCTTCGAAGGTCGGGCCCCGCTTCGAAGGCCGCGCCCCGTTTCGAACGCCGCGCCCCGCTGCGAGGGTCGAGCCTCAGCGGCCGCTCGGCGGTTCGTACGGGGGGATGTTCCGGCCCGGCTGGTAGTGCGGGCCCTGGTGGATGTGCCGGATGACGACGATCATGTCCACCGCCGCCAGTACGAAGACCACCGCGCAGGCCGCCGCCCATCCGACACGGCCGACCAGCGAGAAGGCGGTGGCCCCGGCGGCGCTCCAGACCAGCCCCCACAGGCTCAGCCAGAACCGCAGCCGCAGCGGACTGCGGGCGGTCACCGGCTCGTTTCCGGAACGCACGACCATCGCTCATCGCCTCTCGGTTCCATGGTCCCACCAGAGGCGCGGCAGGTGCGGCGCCTCCCCTCCCCGACGCCTGCTCTCCCTCGGTGATCCGCAGGTCAGAGGCGTTGTCAGTGGTCTTGCCTAGACTCGACGGCAGAGGGTTTCCGTCAGACATCGACCGGGGGAGGGGGACGCATGACGTCACAGACGTCCGCGCAGGCTCTGCTGCGGCACGCCGCCGTCTTCCTGCCCGCCGCCGTCCCCCGCGAGGGCCGGGTCGCCTTCTGGGCACCCGACGGCGACCCCCTGCCCGCGATGGGTACGCCGACACCGCTCTGCGTCGTGCGTCCGCACGGTGACGGCGTCCGCGGTCGGACGGTGCCCGCGGTGACCTTCTCCGTGGCCTCGGCCCTGCCGTTGCTGGCGCGGGCGGCCCGGAGTCGGGCCGCGCATCCCGCCACGCGGGCCTGGGGCACCGCCGCCGTGCAGGCCCTCTCGCTGGCGGCGCGCGGCCGCCTGCTGCCCGGTCTCACCCCCGAGGGCGTCGACGCCTGGCGTGCCGGGCCGCTCGACGCCGCCGATGTCGACCACCTCCGCGCGGTCGCGGCAGCGCTGCCGTACGAGGGGTACGCGACACCGCTGGCGGGCAGCCGCCCGCTCCTGCTGCCCGAGCCGGAGGCGCTGGTCCGGGCCTTCCTCGACGCCGTCGCCGACAGCCTGCCCCGCACCCCGGCGGCCGCCGTGGCCGCCGGCCGGCCGTTCGCCGCCCGGGAGCCGCAGCAGGTGGCCGGGATGGAGGAATGGGCCGCCCAGGTCGCGGCCGGCGCCGACACGGGCGTCGGGATCTCGCTCCGGCTCGACCTGTCCTCCTTCGCCCTCTTCGACGAGGCGGCGGAAGAGGACGCGCGCCGCGCCGGAGCCGCCGTCGTGCAGGTGCACAGCCTCGCCGACCCGACCCTGGTCGCCGATGCCGCGCAGCTGTGGGCGGGCACCGCGGCCGCCGGGTTCGGACCGCGCGCCCGGATCGACGCCGTGCTCGCGCTGCGCCGGGCCGCCCGCGTCTGGCCGCCGCTGCTGCGCCTGCTGGACCAGCCCGTTCCCGATGCCCTCGCCCTGTCCGACCCGGAGCTCGAAGACCTCCTCGGGGTGGCCGCGAGCCGGCTGGCGGGCGCCGGGGTCCTGGTCCACTGGCCGCGCGAACTGGCTCGTACGTTGTCCGCGACCGCCGTCGTACGGTCCACGGCCCCCGGATCCGCCACCGACGGCACCGCATTCTTCGACGCCGACCACCTCTTCGACTTCTCCTGGGAACTGGCGCTGGGCGGCGACCGGCTGACCCCGGGCGAGATGGACGCCCTCGCCGAGGCGCACCGACCGGTCGTCCGCCTGCGGGACCAGTGGGTGCGGGTCGATCCGGAGCTGGTGCGCAAGGCCCGCAAACGACAGCTCGGCCTGCTCGACCCGGTCGACGCGCTGGCCACCGTGCTGACGGGGACGGCCGAGGTCGACGGAGAGCCGGTGGAGGCCGTCCCGGTGGGGGTGCTGGCCGCCCTGCGGGAGCGGCTGACGGGGGAGTCGGCCCTGCTGCCGCAGCCCGCCGCGCTCAAGGCCACCCTGCGCGACTACCAGGCGCGCGGCCTGGCCTGGCTGGACCTGATGACCTCCCTGGGGCTGGGCGGTTGCCTCGCCGACGACATGGGCCTGGGCAAGACCGTCACGCTGATCGCGCTGCACCTGCACCGCGGCCGTCCCGAGCCGACGCTCGTGGTGTGCCCGGCCTCGCTGCTCGGCAACTGGCAGCGGGAGATCGAGAAGTTCGCCCCCGGCACGCCCGTGCGCCGCTTCCACGGCGGCGGTCGCAGCCTCGACGACCTGACGGCGCCCGAGGGCGGGTTCGTGCTCACCACGTACGGGACGATGCGTGCCAGCGCACCGTTGCTGGCCGAGCAGAGCTGGGGCATGGTCGTCGCCGATGAGGCCCAGCACGTCAAGAACCCGCATTCGGCGACGGCGAAGGCGCTGCGCACCGTTCCGGCGCCGGCCCGGGTGGCGCTGACCGGTACCCCGGTGGAGAACAACCTGTCCGAGCTGTGGGCGCTGCTCGACTGGACGACGCCGGGGCTGCTGGGTCCGCTCACCACCTTCCGGGCGCGCCACGCCCGCCCGGTGGAGCACCAGCAGGAGGAGGACGGCGGGAACGAGGCGGCGGTCGCCCGGCTCGCGGCCCTGGTGCGTCCCTTCCTGCTGCGCCGCAAGAAGTCCGATCCGGGCATCGCCCCCGAGCTGCCGCCGAAGACGGAGACCGACCATCCGGTCTCCCTCACCCGCGAACAGGTCTCGCTGTACCGGGCCGCGGTGGACGAGGCGATGGCCGTGATCGAGGCGAGCGAGGGC
This sequence comes from Streptomyces sp. NPDC001717, assembly GCF_042892775.1. Classification (NCBI taxonomy): domain Bacteria; kingdom Bacillati; phylum Actinomycetota; class Actinomycetes; order Kitasatosporales; family Streptomycetaceae; genus Streptomyces; species Streptomyces sp. NPDC001717. Next base: position 199,919 of record NZ_JBIAUK010000005.1, read on the forward strand.
ATGGAACGCCGCGGCATGATCATGAAGTTGCTGGCCTCGCTCAAGCAGATCTGCAACCACCCCGCGCAGTACCTGCGGGAGGAGCAGCCCCGGATCCCGCACCGCTCGGGAAAGCTCGCCCTGCTGGACGAGTTGCTGGACACGATCCTCGCCGAGGGCGGGTCGGTGCTGGTCTTCACCCAGTACGTGACGATGGCCCGGCTCATCGAGCGGCACCTGACCGCCCGGGGGATCGCGCACCAACTGCTCCACGGCGGGACGCCGGTGGCGCGCCGCGAGGAGCTCGTGGACCGGTTCCAGGCGGGCGAGGTCCCCGTCTTCCTGCTCTCCCTCAAGGCGGCCGGCACCGGGCTGAACCTCACCCGCGCCGGGCACGTCATCCACTTCGACCGTTGGTGGAACCCGGCGGTGGAGGAACAGGCCACCGACCGCGCCTACCGGATCGGCCAGACGCAGCCCGTGCAGGTCCACCGGATCATCGCCGAAGGCACCGTCGAGGACCGGATCGCGGAAATGCTGGAGGCGAAGCGGGCGCTGGCCGAGGCCGTACTCGGTTCGGGCGAGGCGGCGTTGACCGAGCTGACCGACCGCGAGCTCGCCGACCTCGTGTCCCTCCGGAGGCCGGAATGATCACCGCGCGCGACGACCGCCGTCGCACCTTCGAGACCGTGCCGGCCGGGGTGGAAGCCGTCAGCTGGTGGGGGCGGGCCTGGGTGTCGGCCCTCGAAGGGACCTCCTCCGACGCGGCCCGCCTGGCCCGGGGCCGTTCGTACGCCGAGGACGGGCACGTCGAGGCGGTCACCGTCACCCCCGGCAGGATCGTGGCGTACGTGCGGGGCAGCAGGGCCCGCCCGTACCGCACCGAGCTGTCCCTGCCCGCCCTCGACGGCGCGCGGTGGAGGGAGCTCCTGGAGGCCGTGGCGGCCGATCCGGCGGCGCTCGCCGCGCTGTTGGAGCGGGAGGTACCGCAGTCGCTCGCGGATCGCGTGCTGCCCGGTGCGGGCGAGCTCGTCCCGCGCTGCTCCTGCCCGGACCACGGACGTCCGCCGTGCAAGCACGCGGCGGCGCTCTGCTACCGGGCGGCCCGCCTCCTCGACGCGGACCCGTTCGTGCTGCTGCTCCTGCGCGGCCGGGGAGAGCGGGAGCTGCTCGACGAGCTCGGCCGCCGCAGCGCCGCCCACGCCGCGCGTGAACAGCCCGACTCCGCCCCGGACTTCCCCGGCGTTCCGGCGCGGGAGGCGCTCGCGCGCACCGGCCTGCCGCCGCTGCCCGCGCCGCTCGCCACGCCCGCCGCCGTGGGGCTGCCGCCCGCCTACCCGGCCGAGCCCGGTGGCCCGGACCCACTCGCTCTGGACCAGCTCGCCTCCGATGCGGCCGCCCGCGCCCTGGCCCTGCTCACCACCGGGGAGGACCCGATCGAGGGGCTCACCCTGTGGCAGGACGCCGTCCGGCTGGCCTCCGTGCACCCCACGGCCGGCCTCACGGGGGCCGCGCGCACCCTCTACCGGGACCTGGCCCGCGCCACCGGCCGGACCACCACCGACCTCGCACGGGCCGCCGCGGCCTGGCGCCAGGGCGGCCGCCCCGCCCTCGCCGTCCTCGAAGAGCCCTGGGACCCTCCGGCGGGCCCCTTCGACCGCGCCCGCCCCGCCCTCCTCGCCGCGGACCAGGGCTCCTTCCGTCCCGAGCGCAACCGCCTCACCCGCGACGACCGCCAGCTCCGCCTCGGCCGCGACGCCCTCTGGTACCCCTACGAGTCCCGACTCGTGGGCGAGGACTGGTGGCCGATGGGCCCGCCGTCCCCGGACCCGGTCACCGCGCTGCTGGGCTGAGCCCCGCCGCCCAGCGGGTCAAGGTGGTGAAGTCGCGGTCGCGCAGGCCGTGGCGGGGGTGGATGCGCAGGAGGAGGGCCGGGGCGGGGTGGTGGGCGGCGACCCACTCGCGGTCGCGGGGGGTGATCATGTCGTCGACCCAGGCGAAGGGGCGACCGGCCGCCCAGTCGACGAGGGCCCGGGTCTTCCAGGAGAGGCCGTCCGGATCGTCCACGAAGAGTTCCGGCCATTCGACCACGGGCAGATCACCGGGCAGTCCGATGTGCGGTGCGATCAGCGTGTTGGCCTGGTGGGTCCAGGCGGTGGCCCAGGTGAGTTCGAAGGGCAGGGCCAGCAACCGGGCCCCGTGGGAGGGGTGGAGGCGGACGCGGGCGCCGCGGCGGGCCTTGCGGGAGTCGGGGTCGCGGTAGGCGAGCCAGACGTCCGGGCGCATCCGGTGGGTCGTGTAGCCGCGCAGGCCGGCGCTGAGCGAGCGGAACGGGTTGAGCGGGCCGTCCACATCGAGGAGGAGCACGGGTCGATCGGTCATGAAGTAGGCACTACCCAGTACACGATGGAGTGAAATGCCTACCGGCTCTATAACCCGTATGGGTTCGAAGCGTTGTCTCCGGTGTGGGTGCAGCGCCCGCGAACTCCTCCGGAAAGCAGGGAAATCTGATGCGTCACAGTCGTCGAAACGGTTTGATCGCGGCGGTGGTCGCGGGAGGTGGGCTGGCGGTCGCGGGTGTGAGCGGTTTCGCCCACGCCGATGCGGACGCGGCGGGCCGGGCCGAACGCTCGCCGGGGCTGCTGTCCGGGAACCTGGTGCAGTTGCCCGTGAACGTCCCGGTGAACGTGTGCGGGAACACCGTCAGCGTGGTCGGCGTACTCAACTCCGCGGCCGGCAACCGCTGTGCCAACGGCGCGCCCGGTGGCGGTGGCGGGAATCCGGAGCCACGGCCCTCGCACCCATCATCGAAAACGGGGGCAGGAGGGGGCGCGTCGGCCGATGGGCGTGGAAAGGATTCGCCCGGCGTGCTCTCGGGCAACGGCATCCAGCTGCCGATCGACCTCCCGCTGAACGTCAGCGGGAACTCCGTCAACGTCGTGGGCATCGGCAACCCCGTCCACGGGAACACCTCCGTCAACGGCGGGACGCCCGGCGAAGCCGTCCCCACCCCGCCGCCCGTGACGCAGCCGCCCGTGACCCCGCCGGCCCCGCAGGTTCCGCCCGCCCCGCAGGTCCCGCCGGTGTCGCAGGTCCCGCAGGGCCACAGCGGAGCGCTCGCCCACACCGGCTCCGACGGCGTCGGCTACCTGCTGCCCGGCGGCGGGGCCCTGCTCCTCGGAGGCGTGCTCCTCTACCGCCGCTTCCGCCTCAACCAGGCCTGATCCGCCAGCCGTCCAGGATCGCGTCGATCCGCGGGGCCAGTCGGGCCCGGGCCGCGAACCGCGGTACCCCCGCCATCAGCAGGGCGTCGTACTCGGTGTCGGTGTGCCGCACGGCGGCCCGCACCGCGACGGTGACCGCCAGTTCGTCGAGGGCCCGACCCGCCGCGGTGCGGCCCACCCGGCCGCTACCGCGCAGCGAGGCGTGCGTCGCGATCGCCACGGCCCGGTCGGCCGGGCAGCCGGGGAACAGCCGCACGATCTCGGCGGCGAAAGCCGCCGTGAACCGGGTGTCCTCGGCCGCACGCCGCACCCGGTCACGCTCCCGGCGCCGGGCCCGCGCCTCGGAGTCCACGAGGCAGGCGCGTTCCGCGCGCGCCAGCGCGGCGTCCTCGACGAACAGGCCCTGCCGTTCGTAGCGGCGGCGGCGCTTGTTGAAGCGGACGACGACGGCGGAGAGCGAACTGGCCTCGCGGGAGCGGCGGGTGAGCGCGGCGTCCCCGCGCGGCAGGTACACCAGGTGTCCGAGATCCGCGCAGTCCAGGCAGCGCGGCACGCCGGCCTCCCGGACGAGGTGCCGCAACGGCCCCTGCCGGCACTCCGCACAGTGGATCTGCTTCGCGGACTCGAACACCACCAGGCTCATGCAGGTGTGATACCGCCGTTGGGTCCTCATATCACCTGACGAGGGGCGGCGGTTGACGTTTCCGCAATCTCTCCTCGACTCCGTGGCTCCCTCCTACCGTGATGCGGTGGCCCACCAGCGGTCCACGGAGGAGGGGTACATGCGTGCACTGCAGGTGAGGGCCGCGAAGCCCCGTACGACCACCCCCAGACCGAAACCGAAGCCGCAGCCGAAGTCACAGGCGAGGGCACAGCCGAAGCCGAAGGCGAATCCGCGGTCGAAGGCCAGGGCGAAGAATCCGGGCCGGGCCCGGGAGGTCGTCATCCCGCCGGGCGGCTGCACCGGCTGGCACTTCCACCGGGTCCCGCTGGACGCCGTGGTCCTGGCGGGGACCCTGACCCGGGTCCTGTCCGACGGGACGGTCGAGATACACCCGGCGGGAACCGCCTTCGTGGAACCCGCCGGCATCGACCACATCCACCTGGGCCACAACCTCGGCTCCGAACCGGTCGTCCTCCACATCACCCCCGCACTCCCGGCGGGCGCCCCCTTCGCCATACCCACCCCGCCCCCACCGGGGGTCACCGGGGCGGCCTGCTGCCGTTGACAATGGACCGGTGCAGTTCGAAGCGATCACCTGGCAGCGGATGGCCGAGCGGCTCGCCGGTCACCTCGACGACACCCCCGCCCCGACGAGTTGGCAGCGGGTCGGCATCGACGGGGCGCCCGCCGCCGACACCGGAGTCCTCGCGGGGCACCTCGCGGAGGAACTGCGCCTGCGCAGCCGGCCCGCGCTGGTGGTGGCGGCCGAGGGGTTCCTGCGGCCGGCCTCGCTGCGCTTCGAGTTCGGGCGCGAGGACGTGGACTCGTACCTCGGCGGCTGGTACGACACCGCGGCGCTCTGGCGGGAGGTGTTCGGCCCGACGGACCCCGGGGGCACCGGGCGGGTGCTGCCCGACCTGTGGGACCCGGCGACCGACCGTGCGACCCGCAGCCCGTACGTCGAACTCCCGCCCGGCGGCGTGCTGATCGTGCACGGACCGCTGCTGCTGGGGCACTGGTTCCCCTTCGACCTCAGCGTCCACATCAGGCTGTCGGCCGGAGCGCTGGCCCGGCGCACCGAGGAGTCGGCGCGCTGGACGCTGCCCGCCTTCGCCCGCTACGAGGCGGAGACCGACCCCGGGTCCGGGGCCGACGCGGTGGTCCGGGCCGACGACCCCCGCCATCCCGCCTGGACCGGTCTGCCCCGCTCCGCTCGCTGACCTCCGCGCACCCCGCCCGCGCCGGACGTACGGGATCCGTAACAGAGCCGTCCGCGCGCGGCGACGAACCGGTTCCGGCCATGGTCCCGGCCGGAACCGAACGCTACGTTGACGCCGGACTTGGGCGGACGCCACCCGGTGGCGCCTTGGCGGAGGGGGACGGCGATGGACGCACGCGGCAGGGCGGTCACCGGTCCGAGACGGCGGTTGCGGCTGAGGGCGTGTGCCGCACTGGTGGTGTGCGGGGCCCTGGTCCTCACGGCGTGCAACGGCGACGACGGAAGCGGGGACGCGGGAGCCGTGGGTACGACCCCGGGCGCGAGCCCGGCGAACCCGTCGGCCACCGCCACGGTCACGCCTCCGGCCACGCCCACGGCCACCGCCGGCGCGGCGACACCGTCCGCCTCCGCGAGCCCGTCGAAGGGGCCGAAGCCGCCGGCCACCGCCGCCCCGACCGGCAAGCCGGAGCCGCCGGGCCCCGCTCCCGCCCCCACCTGCGGCAGGCCGCCGGTCGCGGACGACGAGATCGCCGTCTACCGCTGGACCCCGGAGGGCGGATCCGCCCACCTGGTCGTCAAGCACGGGAACTGGGGCTGCGCCGTCAAGGACGGCAGGACGCCCTTCGTGACGGTCGGCGCGGAAGTCGTGATCCCGATCGCCGAGGACGCGAGGATCACCGCCTTCAGTCCGATCACGTCCTCGTCCGTGAGCAGGCCGATCACCCTGCACGAGCTCACGTCATGGCTGGAGTCCCACCCGAACAGGGGCCTGGTCTTCCACTACAACGCGAACCACAGGGGCATCATCGACACCCTCGGCCAGGAGGAGTACCTGCTGTAGCCCGGCCGCTCGCCCGGCCGCTCGCCCGCAGGCCCGGCCGCGCAGTCGCCCGCCGCTGCCCGCTAAGGTCGCCCGCCCAGCCGGGCGACGGCCCGAGCGGCGGCACGGCACCCCGCCCGGGCCGCGTCCGCCGGGGTCGCGCCCGCGAGCCGGGCCGCCAGGAAGCCGCCGGTGAAGGCGTCCCCGGCGCCCGTGGAGTCCAGCGCCTCCGCCGGCTCCGCCGGGACCTCGGCGGTGATCCGGCCCCGCTCGGCGACCAGTGCTCCCGCCGCGCCCAGGGTCACCACCACCAGCGGAACCCGCCTGCTCAGCTCCACCGCCGCCCGGGCCACCCCCGCCGGTCCAGGGAGCCCCGCCAGCAGCCGGGCCTCGTCCTCGTTGGGCAGCAGTACGTCGACCCCCGCCACCGAGTCGAGGAAGCGCCGCGGCCCCAGCGCGACCAGGAACCCGGCCGAGGCCGGGTCCACGCTCACCGGCACCCCGCGCGCCCGGGCCGCGCGCAGCGCGACCAGTGCCAACTCCCGACTGCTGTCGGCGAAGAACAGGTACCCGGACAGGTGCAGGTGGGCCGCCCCGTCCAGCAGGGACGGGGTCCAGTCGGCGGGGCAGAGCCGCAGCGCGGCCCCGCTGTCGGTGAGGAAGGTCCGCTCGGCGTCCTTGCCGACCAGCGCGACCACCGTGCCGGTCGGCTCGTCCGGGTCGACCACCAGCCGCGGCCGCACCCCCGCCGCGCGCAGCGCGTCCTCGTGCCAGCGCGCCGAATCCGCGCCCACCCGCGCGAGCAGCCGGACCTCCGCCGCCCCGGTACGGGCGGCCCAGCAGGCCGCGTTGGCCCCGGCGCCGCCGGGCAGGGTCCGGATGCGGGCGGCCGTGTCGGTGGCCGGGGCCAGTGCCTCGGTGTGCACGGCGACCACGTCGGTCACCACGTCCCCGACTATCAGCAACGCGCCCGTCGCGCCCGTCGCGCCCGTCACGCCCGGGCCGCCCAGGCCCCCGCGATCCCGGCCCCGAGCCGTACGTTGCCCCGTACCGCCGCCAGGTTGGCCTCCAGCGAGGCCCCGTCCGTCGCCCGTACCAGGTACCCCAGCAGGAACGGCGTCACCGCCTGCCTCGTGATCCCCCGCTCCCGGCACTCCGCGAGGGCCTCCGCCAGCACCCGGTCGTGCAGCTCCGGATCCAGCTGCTGCGCCTCCGCCACCGGGTTGGCCACCAGCAGCGCCGACTCCGGCCCGCCCAGCGCGTCCTGGGCGGCCATCACCGCCGCCACCTCCTCCGGCCGCTCCACGGTCCAGTCCACCGGTTCGCCCGAATCGGCCAGGTAGAAGCCGGGGAAGCGGTCCGTCCCGTACCCGAGGACCCCCACCCCCAGCGTCTCCAGCCGCTGCAGCGTGGCCGGCACGTCCAGGATCGACTTCACGCCCGCGCACACCACCGTGATCCGCGTCCGCGCCAGCAGCGACAGGTCCGCGGACTCGTCCTGGGTCTGCGCCCATTCGCGGTGCACGCCGCCGAGCCCGCCCGTGGCGAAGACCCGCAGGCCCGCCCGGGCGGCCAGGAAGGCCGTGGCGGACACCGTCGTCGCCCCGGTCGCACCCGCGGCCAGGGCCGGTGCCAGATCCCGGTGGCCGAGCTTGCGGACCCCTTCCCCGCCGGCGATCCGCTCCAACTGAGCCTTGTCCAGGCCCGCGTACGCCACTCCGTCCACGACCGCGATGGTCGCCGGAACGGCGCCCTCCGATCGGACCAGAGCCTCCAGTTCCAGGCCCACCGCCAGATTGCGCGGGCGGGGCAGACCGTGCGCGAGGATCGTCGACTCCAGGGCCACGACGGGCCTGCGCCGGGCGAGTGCCTCACGTACCTCTTCCGACAGGACCGGGAGCTCATCCGCTGTGTGCTGTGACATGTCCCCATCCATGGCACGCGATCGGCGCGCCCAAACGCGCTCCCGCCCCTCGCGCCGCAAGCTGTCCGAACAGCGTCCCCACTGGACAGGGTGACTCGTCGGCGGGGTCGTTCCTGGACGCTCCGCTCACCGTGTCGTGCCGGTGGCCCGGACTACGCTGGCGCGCCATGAGCACCAGTGACCACTCCGCAGCCCCCGCCTCCTTCGCCGTCTCCGTTCCCGACGTACCGGACGCCGAACTGGAGGCCGATGACCTCGACCCCGACCAGATCGTCTCCGGGGACCCCGTCGTGACGGGCAAGGTGCTGTGGGAGTCGCCGGACGGCAAGCAGCTGCGCGGGATCTGGCAGATCACCCCCGGCGTGGTCACCGACGTCGAGGCCAACGAGCTGTTCGTGGTGGTCAGCGGCCGCGCCACCATCGAGGTCGAGGGCGGCGCGACCCTGGAGGTGGGCCCTGGGTCGGCCTGCGTCCTGCGGGAGGGTGACAAGACCACCTGGACCGTGCACGAGACGCTCCGCAAGGCCTACCACATCAGCTACTGAGGCTGCCGAACGCCCTTCGCGGGAACGGGGTGGCGGCGCGCGGTGAACAGGGCGAGCGCCGCCAACGGCAGCAACAGCGCGGCCCCGATGGCGTTCAGCCAGCCGTAGCCGGCCTGAGACATGACCAGGCCGGCGGCCGCGCCGCCCAGGCCCGCGGAGGCGTTCATCGTGAGGTCGCTCAGGCCCTGTACGGCGGCCCGCGCGGGCTGCGGGACCGAGTCGGTCAGCAGCGCCGAGCCGGACACCATGCCGGCGGACCAGCCCAGGCCGAGCAGGAAGAGGCCGAGCGCGCTCTGGGCGTGACTGGGCCCGGCGGTACCGGCGAGCAGTGCGGCGGTCGACAGGAGCCCGGCCGCGAGGCCGATCACGGCGAGCCGGCCGAGGCGGTCGGCGAGCCAGCCCATGACGGGCGAGAAGGCGAACATGCCGGCGATGTGGCCGCTGATCACCAGCCCGACGAGCTCCAGGCCGGCGCCGTGGTGACCCAGGTCCATCGGGGTCATCACCATGATCGAGACCATGACGGTGTGCGACACCGCGACGGTGACGAGCGCGAGCCGCGCCCGCGGGGAGGCCTTGACGGCAGCGAACCCGGCACGCAGCGAGCGACCCTCGCGGGACCGCTCCTCCGGCGAGGCCAGCTCCCGGGCCGTCAGCAGCGGATCGGGTCGCAGGAGCACGGCTATCAGCGCGGCGGTCAGTACGAAGACGGCGCCGGCCCACACGAAGGGGCCCGCCGTCTCGGGTATGGAGGTGCCGGCGAAGCTGCGGCTGGCGGGGGCGGAGAGGTTCGGGCCGAGCACCGCGCCGAGGGTGGAGGACCACACGACGACCGAGATCGCCCGGGCCCGGTGGTCCGGGGCGGCGAGGTCGGCGGCGGCGAACCGGGCCCCGAGATTGGCGGAGGAGGCGGCGCCGAAGGCGGCCATGCCGATCATGAGCAGCGGGAAGCTCTCGACGACGGCGGCGAGGACGACGAGGGCCGCGCCGACCGCACCGATCCCGTAGCCCAGCACCAGCCCGGGACGGCGCCCCCGCGCGGTCATCAGGGCGGCGAGCGGGAGCGAGACCACGGCGGTGCCGATCACCGCGGCGGTGGAGGCGAAACCGGACAGCGCCTCGGTGCCGCTGATCCGCGTCGCCAGCACGGGGGCCAGGGCGATGCTGATGGGCACGCCGAGGCCGCCGAGCACCTGGCTGGCCATGAGCACCCCGGACGTGCGCCGCTGCAGCCGGGCGAGCTCCGCCTCGGTCCGCACGAGCGGCACGGCCGACCGGTCGGTGCCGGAGGAGGCGGTCACGCGGTACACCCCCCTCGCGACGGCGGGACGGGGGACGGGATCCGGCCGGGTGCGGCGGCAGAAGTAGTCACCGCCGCAGTTTCCCACCCCTTACCCGCCGGCGGTACCGGGAATACCGCACCGGTCAGAACGACCGCACCGGTCAGAACAGGGGCTGCGGCAGGACGCCCTCCAGTTCGAGCAGCCGCCGCTTCGTCTCCACGCCGCCCCCGAAGCCGCCGATGCCCCCGTCGTTCTCCACGACCCGGTGGCACGGCACGACCACCGGCAGCGGATTCGACCCCATCGCGTTGCCCACGGCCTGCGCGGCCCCCGGCTGGCCGGCGCGGGCGGCCAGCTCCCCGTAGCCGACGACCGCGCCGTACGGGACGGAGCGGTCCAGCTCCCGGAGCACCTGCCGGTTGAAGCCGGAGCTGAGGCGCCAGTCCAGCGGCAGCTCGAACCGCCGCAGCGAACCGGCGAAGTACGCGGACAGCTGGCGTATCGCCTCGGCCAGCAGCACCTCCTCGCCCGGCGCGGGCCGTCGGGCGTCCGCTCCGAGCCGGGAGACGAGCGAGTCGATCATCGCGTCGACCCGCTCCGGCGCGGCATGGAACTCGACCCGGACCAGGCCCACCGGGGTCGCGGCCAGGAGGAGGGGCCCGATGCCGGTGCCGCCGCTCGTGACGACGGTCCATTCGAGGTGCGGCCCGCGGGGCCGCTCGGTGCTGTCCACGCCTCCACCGTACGGGCCCCCACCGACAGTGCCGCTCTCAGAAGCCGCCCACCGCGTCGCGGACCACGTCCGGGGCGTTGGTGATGATCCCGTCCACCCCCATCGCCTGCACCTTCCGGGCGGTCGCCGCGTCGTCGACGGTCCAGGTGTCCACCTCCATCGCCTTGCCGTGGGGTCCCCGCAGGCCGTGCACCGCGGCGACCCAGTCGGCCGAGATCGTGGTGTGCCACGGGTTGATCCGGTCCGTGAACTCGGCGTACGCGGGCAGGTCCGCCACGGTCGGGGTGCCCAGGAAGGCCGTCACCAGGTCCGGGCGCAGACCGTGCACGACGCGCACGGAGTCGGCGCTGAAGCTCTGCACCACCAGCCGTTGCGACACGTGGCGCTCGTCGAGCCAGCCGGCCTCGCCGAGCACCTTGAGGGTCTGCTCCTCGATCCCCGGGTAGAGCCCCGGATTCTTGATCTCCAGCAGCAGTCGCTGCCGGTTGCGCTGCACCCGGTCGAGGTACTCCCGCAGGGTCGGCACGAAGGCGCCCGCGTACTCCTCGCCGAACCAGCTGCCCGCGTCCAGCCGGGAGATCTCCGCCGCCGTGAAGTCCTTGACCCTCCAGGGCTTGCGGTCGGGGAAGACCTGTTCGACGTCGGTGGTCCGGGCGAGGGTGTCGTCGTGGATCACCACGAGCTCCCCGTCCTTGGTGCGCTGCACGTCGTTCTCGACCCAGTCGAAGCCCAGCCGCCTCGCCAGGTCGATCGAGTCGAGGGTGTTCTCCGGGGCGTACGCCGCGGCCCCCCGGTGGGCGTACACGACGGGTTCTCCCACTTCCGCCCGGCGGGTGGCGGGGCCGGTGGGGGAGCCGGTGCCGGGGCCGGGGGCGGCGGCCTGGGCCGTACCGCCCAGCAGGGTGAGGGTGAAGCCCAGGAATGCGGCGGCGGTCGCGGCGGCGGGTCGGACGTACATGTGCGTTCTCCTCGGGTCGTGAGCCCTGTTCCTGCGTCAAACGGGTGCGGAGCGGCAGACGTTGTGGGATGCACTTCACGGCGGTTGGCGGCGGTTCACGGCGGTGCCTCCACCGCGATCATGGGGTTGAAGATCACCGAGCCGCCACCGAACTACGACAAACGGACCAGAACGGGTGAGGTCGGCCGTGGCCCCGCGCCGCCCGCGCGCGGCGCGTCCCCTGTACGGGCGCGTGAGTGTCAGTGGCGGGTCGTACGGTTGACTCATGCGGCCCGTATCGAAGATCGAACGCACGGTGGCGCCTTTCGAGGTCGTCAGCCCCTACCAGCCCAGCGGCGACCAGCCGACGGCCATCGCCGAGCTGGAGAAGCGCATCCGTGCAGGTGAGAAGGATGTCGTCCTGCTGGGTGCGACCGGCACCGGAAAGTCGGCGACCACCGCCTGGATGATTGAGAAGCTCCAGCGCCCCACCCTGGTGATGGCGCCGAACAAGACGCTCGCCGCCCAGCTGGCGAACGAGTTCCGCGAGCTCCTGCCGAACAACGCGGTCGAGTACTTCGTCTCGTACTACGACTACTACCAGCCCGAGGCGTACGTACCGCAGTCCGACACCTACATCGAGAAGGACTCCTCGATCAACGAGGAGGTGGAGCGGCTGCGCCACTCCGCGACCAACTCGCTGCTCACCCGGCGCGACGTGATCGTCGTCGCCTCCGTGTCCTGCATCTACGGCCTGGGTACCCCACAGGAGTACGTGGACCGCATGGTCTCCCTCAAGGTCGGCGAGGAGATCGACCGGGACCGGCTGCTGCGCCGCTTCGTCGACATCCAGTACACGCGCAACGACCTGGCCTTCACGCGCGGCACCTTCCGCGTGCGCGGCGACACGATCGAGATCTTCCCGGTCTACGAGGAACTGGCCGTCCGCATCGAGATGTTCGGCGACGAGATCGAGGCCCTCTCCACGCTGCACCCGCTGACGGGCGAGGTCATCAGCGAGGACCGCGAGCTCTACGTCTTCCCCGCCAGCCACTACGTCGCCGGACCCGAGCGCATGGAGAAGGCCGTCCGCGGCATCGAGGCGGAGCTGGCCGAGCGCCTCGCCGAGTTGGAGAAGCAGGGCAAGATGCTGGAGGCCCAGCGGCTGCGCATGCGCACCACCTACGACCTGGAGATGATGCGCCAGATCGGGTCCTGTTCCGGCATCGAGAACTACTCGCTGCACATGGACGACCGCGAGCCCGGGTCCGCGCCCAACACCCTCATCGACTACTTCCCCGAGGACTTCCTCCTCGTCATCGACGAGTCGCACGTCACGGTGCCGCAGATCGGCGCGATGTACGAGGGCGACGCCTCGCGCAAGCGGACCCTGGTCGACCACGGCTTCCGGCTGCCGTCCGCGCTCGACAACCGGCCGCTGAAGTGGGAGGAGTTCCTGGAGCGCGTCGGCCAGACCGTCTACCTGTCGGCCACCCCGGGCAAGTACGAGCTCTCGCGCGGCGACGGCTTCGTCGAGCAGATCATCCGACCCACCGGCCTCATCGACCCCGAGGTCGTCGTCAAGCCCACCGAGGGACAGATCGACGACCTGGTCCACGAGATCCGGCAGCGGGTGGAGAAGGACGAGCGCGTCCTGGTCACCACCCTCACCAAGAAGATGGCCGAGGACCTCACCGACTACTTCCTGGAGCTCGGCATCCAGGTCCGCTACCTGCACAGCGACGTGGACACCCTGCGCCGCATCGAGCTGCTGCGCGAGCTGCGCGCCGGCGAGTACGACGTCCTCGTCGGCATCAACCTGCTCCGCGAGGGCCTCGACCTTCCCGAGGTCTCGCTCGTGGCGATCCTGGACGCCGACAAGCAGGGCTTCCTGCGCTCCGGCACCTCGCTCATCCAGACCATCGGCCGCGCGGCGCGCAACGTCTCCGGCCAGGTCCACATGTACGCGGACAGCATCACCCCGGCGATGGCGCAGGCCATCGACGAGACCAACCGGCGCCGAGAGAAGCAGGTCGCCTACAACACGGCCAACGGGATCGACCCGCAGCCGCTGCGCAAGAAGATCAACGACATCGTCGCCACCATCGCCCGCGAGGAACTCGACACCGAGGAGCTCCTCGGTACCGGCTACCGGCAGACGAAGGACGGCAAGGCCCTCAAGGCGCCGGTGCCCGCCCTCGGCGGAAAGGCCGGCCAGGCCGCCAAGGCCGGCAAGGGTGCGAAGGGGGCCAAGGGCGGCAAGGCCGGCGAGGTGCTCACCGACCGCCCGGCCGCCGAACTGGCCGCGCTGATCGAGCAGATGACCGAGCGCATGCGCGGTGCGGCCGCCGAGCTCCAGTTCGAGGTCGCGGCCCGGATCCGCGACGAGGTGGGCGAGTTGAAGAAGGAGCTGCGGCAGATGAAGGAAGCGGGCCTCGCCTGACCCGGAGGGTGTCAGTAGGGTTGGGTCACAGCCGCAGGTACATGCTGCGCGCCCGTCCAATGGGACGGGCCATGGGAGAGGGGACGACGCGTGACGGTCAACATGACCAAGGGACAGGCCATCAGTCTGCAGAAGTCGGACGGAGGGACGCTGACCGCGGTCCGGATGGGCCTCGGCTGGCAGGCGGCGAAGCGCCGCGGGCTCTTCGGTTCGCGGACCCGGGAGATCGACCTGGATGCCTCGGCGGTGCTCTTCGCCGACAAGCAGCCGGTGGACGTCGTCTTCTTCCGGCACCTGCAGAGCGACGACGGCTCGGTCCGGCACACCGGTGACAACCTCGTCGGCGGCGCCGGCCAGGGCGGGGACGACGAGTGCATCCTCGTCGACCTGCAGCGCGTGCCGGTCCACATCGACCAGATCGTCTTCACGGTGAACTCCTTCACCGGCCAGACGTTCCAGGAGGTGGAGAACGCGTTCTGCCGCATCGTCGACGAGACCAACGGCCAGGAACTGGCCCGCTACACGCTCAACGGCGGCGGTCAGTACACCGCGCAGATCATGGCGAAGGTGTCGCGCGTGGGCGGCGGCTGGCAGATGACGGCCCTGGGCACCCCGGCCAACGGCCGCACCTTCCAGGACCTGATGCCGGCGATCCTGCCGCACCTGTAAGCGAAGGAAGAGGAACGGGGGGAGACGGGACGATGGCGGCCGAACTGGTCCGAGGGCAGAACCATGCCCTGTCCGAACACCAGGTGCGGATCACGGTCTCGGCGGGCACACCGGTGCTCGCGCTGGCCTCGCTCGGGAACGAGCAGGGCGCGGTGACCGGTCCGGACGGGATCGCGCACCCCGGTGCGCGCGCCCTGCCGGGGGTGGAGGCGCCCGAAGGGTCCGCCTCCTCGCACCGGTTCGCCGTCGACCTCGACGCGGTGGCCGCCGAGGTGCACCGGGTCGGCGTCCTGCTCTCCCTCCCTCCGGGCGGCCCGGCCCGCTTCGGCGCCGTCGCCGCCTCGCACATCGGCGTCGCGGGCGCGGACGGCACCGAGCTGGCCGAGTACACCCTGACCGGGCTCGACGCGGAGAGCGCCGTGGTGGCCCTGGAGCTCTACCGGCGCCAGGGCGCCTGGAAGGTCCGCGCCGTCGGCCAGGGGTACGCGGACGGGCTCGCCGCCCTGTTCGCCGACCACGGGCTCGCCGCCCCCGCCGCCGCCGAGCTGGCCGCGCGGGTGAACGCGAGCGTCGCGGCCCCGGTGGCCTCCGACCCGGTCCCCGTCGCACCCGACCCGGTCCCGGTCTCCGCAGTGCCCTACCCGGGTACGCCGGGCCCCGCGCCCGCGCAGACGCCGCCCCCGGCGGACGGCACCGGCGCCGCGGCCGGCACCGGCGACGCCACGATCAACTACGCCCACCCGCGCCGCCGCACCACCACCCAGCCGCCCGAGCCCGCCCCGCAGGCGGCCCCGCCGCAGCAGCCCGGCGAGTTCCCGACGCCCGTCGCGGGGGACGCCGGCGGCTGGTCCATGGACGAGCGGCTGTACAACCAGGTCTGGGGCATGTTCGAGGACCTGGCCCGCGCGGTCGCGGCCTACCGCGGCGCCGTGGACTTCGCCGACTCCCGCCTGGACCGCGAGCTCGACGAGGCCCTGTCCGACCCCCGCCACCGCATCGGCGGCTCCGGCAACGCCGCCCGCGACACCGCGCGGGCCCGTCGCGACGAGCTCGTCGCCCAGGCGCAGGCCGTCCTCGACCGGGACCTCACGCAGCTGGTCGCCGAGTCCGAGGTGGTCGAGCCGGCCCTCCCGGCGGCGTACGCGCGCTGGGACAACCCCGTCTGGCACACCGGCCGCTCCGCCGGGCTGCCCGAGGAGCCGCCGCTGGCCCTGCGCCTGGGCGACCTCCACCTGCCCGAGCGGCCCGCCCTGCGGATCCCCATGCTGGTCCGGGTCCCGCTGGAGCGCGGGCTGTGGATCGACAACGGCCGCACCGGCTCCGAGGCCGCCATGGCCATGGACGCCGACAAGCTGCGCCGGGCCGCCATGGACATGGCCGTCGCCTACGCCGTACGGCTGCTCGCGGTGCATCCCGCGGACCGGTACTCCGTCCACGTCATCGACGCGGCCGGAGCCGGGTCCGCCTCCCTGGCGCCGCTCGTGCGCGCCGGAGTGCTGGCCGGGCCGCCCGCCGCCGGGGCCGCGGGGGTCACCGAGACCCTGGCGAAGCTGACCCGGCGGGTGGACCTCGTACAGATGGCCCTGCGGGCCGGTGCCCCCGAGGACCTGCCGCCGGACGTGGACACGGCCGAGCAGCTGCTGATCGTGCACGACTTCCCGCACGGCTTCGACGACCGGGCCGTCACCCAGCTGCGCTACCTCGCCGACGAGGGCGCGGCGGTCGGCGTCCACCTGCTGATGGTCGCGGACCGTGACGAGGCCTCGGCCTACGGACCGCTGCTCGACCCGCTGTGGCGTTCGCTGATGCGGCTGTCGCCCGTCGCGGACGACCACCTCGCCGACCCGTGGGTGCACCACCAGTGGACCTTCGAGCCGAACCTGCCGCCGCAGGGCAGCAGGGTCATCGACGACGTGCTGGAGCGGGTGGCGGCCGCCCGTCGGCGCGGCCGATGACCCTTCGCTGACCAGTCCTTGGCATTCCCTTTACCAAAACCGCCCTCCGCGGGTACCCTGGTGTCTGCGGAGGGGAGTATTCCTGCTTTCCTGCTACGGCGTGCCCGTCAATACGGACAGTGACCTGTCCCGGGGCGTCGGCCCACGGCCTCCAGGTCGCCCGGGTGGAAGAGACCTCCGGCAGCGATGACGCTGACGAAGTGCTGAGCCATCCGCCGGAGGCGTGTTTACCGTGGAAGTTTCCTGGACCCTGTGGGCGCTGACCATCCTTGGTCTGTCCCTCCTCATCGGCGCCGATTTCTTCATCGGCCGCAAACCGCACGACGTATCGATCAAGGAAGCGGGCACCTGGACGGTCGTCTGGATCGCCCTCGCCGGACTCTTCGGCCTCGGCCTGTGGTTCTTCGGCAACGGCCAGGCCTCCCAGGAGTTCTTCGCCGGCTTCATCACCGAGAAGTCCCTGAGCGTCGACAACCTCTTCGTCTTCGTCCTGATCATGGCGAAGTTCGCGGTGCCCTCCCACCTCCAGCAGCGCGTCCTGCTCGTCGGCGTACTGATCGCCCTGGTGCTCCGCGCGATCTTCATCGCCGCCGGCGCCGCGATCATCGCGAGCTTCTCCTGGGTCTTCTACCTCTTCGGCGCGTTCCTGATCTACACCGCGTGGAAGCTCATCCAGGAAGCGCGCAAGGACGAGGAGGACGAGGAGTTCGAGGAGAACCGTCTCCTCAAGTCCGTCGAGAAGAAGTTCGGTGTCGCCGACAGGTACCACGGCACCAAGCTCTTCATCGAGAAGAACGGCAAGCGGATCCTGACCCCGCTGATGGTCGTCATGCTCGCCATCGGCACCACCGACGTCCTGTTCGCCCTGGACTCGATCCCCGCGATCTTCGGCCTGACCCAGGACCCGTACATCGTCTTCACGGCCAACGCCTTCGCGCTGATGGGTCTGCGCCAGCTGTACTTCCTCATCGGCGGCCTGCTCGAGAAGCTGGTCCACCTCAGCTACGGCCTGTCGATCATCCTGGGCTTCATCGGGGTCAAGCTGGTGCTGCACGCCCTGCACGAGTCCGGCGTACACGTCCCGGTGATCTCGATCCCGGTCTCCCTGGGCGTCATCTGCGGTGTCCTGGTCATCACCACGATCACCAGCCTCATCGCCTCCAGGAAGCAGGCGGCGGCCGAAGCCGCCGCCCGCCCGGAGAGCATCGACGCCTGACCCTCCCGAGGGCTACGCGGGGGCGGCCGCTTCGGCCGCCCCCGTTTCCGTACCCGCGCTCGCCCGCTTCCGCACGAGCACCGGGTTGGTCTCCGGCAGCAACGCGAAGCAGCCCAGGCTGACCAGGGCGATCCCGCTCAGGTACACCGCGACGCCCCAGGGCGGGCCGGAGCCGTCCGCCAGCGCCGTCGCCACGATCGGGGTCAGCGCCCCGCCCAGCACACCGCCCAGGTTGTACCCGACGGCCGCGCCCGTGCAGCGGATCCGAGGGCTGTACAACTCCGGCAGGTACGCGCCCACCACCGCGAACATCGTCACCATGCCCAGCAGCGCCCCGAGGAGGCCCAGCGTCATCAGCAGCGGATCGGCCGTGCGCAGGAGCGCCACCAGCGGGAACATCCACAGCGCGCAGACCGTACAGCCGACCAGGCACAGCGGCCGCCGCCCGAAGCGGTCGCCGGCCACCGCCGCCAGCGGGGTCACCAGACCCTTGAGCGCGACCGCGGCCATGACGCAGGCCAGCATCACCGTGCGGCTCACACCCAGGTGCTCGGTGGCGTAGGCGAGGGACCAGGTGGTGACCGCGTAGAAGACGGCGTACCCCACGGCGAGCGCCCCACCGGTCAGCAGGAGCAGCCGCCAGTGGCCGCGCACCACCTCCCCGAGCGGGGCCTCGGCCCGCCGGCCGGTCTCGGCCAGCGCCCGGAACTGCGGGGTCTCCTCCACAGAGCGGCGCAGCCACAGCCCGGCCAGCGCCAGCAGCCCGGCCGCCCAGAACGGCATCCGCCAACCCCAGGCCGTGAACTGCGCTTCGCTGAGCGAGGCCGACAGCACCAGGATCATGCCGTTGGCCAGCAGGAACCCCACCGCCGGGCCGATCTGCGGGAAGCTCGACCACAGGCCGCGCCGCGCCTCGGGCGCGTGCTCGGCCGTCAGCAGCACCGCGCCGCCCCACTCGCCGCCGAGCCCGAGGCCCTGCAGGAAGCGCAGCAGGAGCAGGAGGACCGGCGCGGCCGTGCCGATCGAGGCGTACGTCGGCACGCAGCCCACCGCCACCGTCGCGAGGCCCGTGAGCAGCAGGGAGCCGAGCAGCACCGGGCGCCGGCCGTGGCGGTCGCCGATGTGGCCGAAGACCGCGGAGCCGAGGGGGCGCGCCAGGAAGCCGACGCCGAAGGTGCCGAAGGCGGCGAGCGTTCCGGCGAGCGGGGAGAAGGAGGGGAAGAAGAGCGGGCCGAGCACGAGGGCGGCGGCCGTTCCGTACACGAAGAAGTCGTAGAACTCGATCGCGGTGCCGGCCAGGGAGGCCGAGGCGAGCCGCAGCATGCCGGGCCTGCCGGGAGCGGCGGTTCGAGGAGGGGGCGTGGGGGAGGTGGGGGAGGGGTCTTGTTGCATGGTGCAGCAAATACCCCTTCCCCAACGCCCGGGACGTGCGTTCGGTCGGGTACGACCGGAAGGAGTGCACCGCGGCGGGAAGTTGACGCGATGCGGGGCGGACCGGCCGGGCCTACCAGCCGCGCTCGCGCCATTCGGCGAGATGCGGCCGCTCGGCGCCGAGGGTGGTGTCGTTGCCGTGGCCGGGGTAGACCCACGTCTCGTCCGGCAGTTGCTCGAAGAGCTTGTGCTGCACGTCGTCGATCAGGGTGGCGAAGGCCTTCGGGTCACCCCAGGTGTTGCCGACCCCGCCGGGGAACAGGCAGTCGCCGGTGAACACGTGGGCGTGCCCGTGCGGGTCGTCGTAGACCAGGGCGATCGAGCCGGGCGTGTGCCCGACCAGGTGGCGCGCGGTCAGGGACACCCGCCCGACGGTGATCACGTCCCCGTCCTGGACCGGGACGTCCGTGGCGACGGGGATGCCCTCCGCGTCGTAGGCGCCCGCGTAGGTGCGCGCGCCGGTGGCGTCCACGACGGCCTGGAGCGCGCCCCAGTGGTCGCCGTGCCGGTGGGTGGTGACGACGGACGCGATGCCGTCGTCGCCGATCAGGTTCAGCAGCGTCTCCGCCTCGGCGGCCGCGTCGATGAGCAGCTGCTCGTCGGTGGCCCGGCAGCGCAGCAGGTAGGCGTTGTTGTTCATCGAGCCCACCGCGACCTTGGAAATCATCAGGTCAGCGAGCTCGTGCACGTCGGCCGGACCGCCGACCTTGACCTCTCCGGTGTACGTCATGTGTTGATCCTAGAGCGGGGGGAGCTCGGGAAGGCCGTCGCCCGCCTCGACGGTGAGGTGCGCGCCCTTGAGGCCGCGGCCGGCCAGCCAGCCGAGCAGTTCGTCGGCGGGACCGCTGAGGGTCACCGGGGTGCCCTCGGAGCCGCCCGTGTGCCAGACCCGGTCGCCGTGGGCGGCCTTCAGGGTCACCGGAGGCACCTCCGGACGGCCGGACCAGCGATCGGCGAGGAAGGTGATCTCGCGCTCGGTGAACTCGTCCGGGAGGTCCGCGAGCTCGTAGCCGATGTTCAGGTCGACGTGGTGCAGCGCGACCTCGACCCAGCGGCGGAACGGGACGTTCGAGGCCAGGTCGGTGACCCCGTTGCGCAGCTCGACCGTACGGGACCAGTCCTGGTCGGGCTCGGTGGTGGCGAGGAAGCGTGCCCCGGAATCGCGGACGTCCGCCAGTTGTTCTTCCAGGGGCCGGACGGCGTCGCGCTCGATGTCCGCCTCGCGGGCGGTGGCGCTCTCGTACATGGGGCGGCCCTCGAAGACGTTGACGAGGGCGTCGGCGTTGCGCGCGAGGTGGGCCAGGATGTGGCCGCGGCTCCAGCCGGGGAGGTGTGACTCCTCGGCCAGTGCGGCGTTGTCCAGCTTCGCGACAGCGGTCAGCAGTCGGTCCGTGGCTTCACGTACAGATCGCAGGTCGTGCACATGATCAGTCATGACGGCGAGCCTAGTGGTTGAGGGGCTCCCGCCACACGATCGGGTGAAGAGGTCGGAGGAGTGCCGTAAATCGAATGTGCGTGCTATACGCTCGAAGTCCAAGACTCCATCTCCATCGCAGAGGCGCCCCCCATACCCTGGGACGGGGACCTGTGCCCCCGCTCTCTCAAGAAAGGTGCGGACCGGCGTGACCGACCGTCTCATCGTTCGTGGCGCTCGCGAGCACAACCTCAAGAACGTTTCGCTCGACCTGCCCCGCGACTCACTGATCGTCTTCACCGGACTCTCCGGGTCGGGCAAGTCCTCCCTGGCCTTCGACACGATCTTCGCCGAGGGCCAGCGCCGCTACGTCGAGTCGCTCTCGTCGTACGCCCGCCAGTTCCTCGGGCAGATGGACAAGCCCGACGTCGACTTCATCGAGGGCCTCTCCCCGGCCGTCTCGATCGACCAGAAGTCCACCTCGCGCAACCCGCGCTCGACGGTGGGCACCATCACCGAGGTCTACGACTACCTCCGCCTGCTCTTCGCCCGCATCGGCAAGCCGCACTGCCCCGAGTGCCGGCGCCCGATCTCCCGCCAGTCACCGCAGGCCATCGTCGACAAGGTGCTCGCGCTCCCCGAGGGCAGCCGCTTCCAGGTGCTCTCGCCGCTGGTGCGCGAGCGCAAGGGCGAGTTCGTCGACCTCTTCTCCGACCTCCAGACCAAGGGCTACAGCCGCGCTCGGGTGGACGGCGAGACCATCCAGCTCTCCGAGCCGCCCACCCTGAAGAAGCAGGAGAAGCACACGATCGAGGTGGTCATCGACCGCCTCACCGTCAAGGACAGCGCCAAGCGCCGGCTCACCGACTCGGTGGAGACCGCCCTCGGCCTCTCGGGCGGCATGGTCATCCTGGACTTCGTCGACCTCGCCGAGGACGACCCCGAGCGTGAGCGGATGTACTCCGAGCACCTCTACTGCCCGTACGACGACCTGTCCTTCGAGGAGCTGGAGCCGCGCTCCTTCTCCTTCAACTCGCCCTTCGGCGCCTGCCCCGAATGCACCGGCATCGGCACGCGCATGGAGGTGGACCCGGAGCTGATCGTCCCGGACGAGGACAAGTCCCTGGACGAGGGCGCGGTCTCGCCGTGGTCCCTCGGCCACACCAAGGACTACTTCCAGCGGCTCGTCGGCGCGCTCGCCGGGGAGCTCGGCTTCCGCACGGACATCCCCTGGGCGGGGCTGCCGGCCCGGGCCAAGAAGGCCCTGCTGTACGGCCACAAGACGCAGATCGAGGTCCGCTACCGCAACCGGTACGGGCGCGAGCGCGCCTACACGACGGCCTTCGAGGGCGCCGTGCCGTTCGTCAAGCGGCGGCACTCCGAGTCCGAGAGCGACGCCAGCCGCGAGCGCTTCGAGGGCTACATGCGCGAGGTGCCCTGCCCGACCTGTGAGGGCACCCGCCTCAAGCCGATCGTGCTCGCCGTGACGGTGATGGAGAAGTCCATCGCCGAGGTCGCCGCGATGTCGATCAGCGAGTGCGCGGACTTCCTCGGTCGGATGCGGCTCGACGCCCGCGACAAGAAGATCGCCGAGCGGGTCCTGAAGGAGGTCAACGAGCGGCTCCGCTTCCTCGTCGACGTCGGCCTGGACTACCTCTCGCTGAACCGCGCCGCCGGCACCCTGTCGGGCGGCGAGGCCCAGCGCATCCGGCTGGCCACGCAGATCGGCTCCGGCCTGGTCGGCGTGCTCTACGTACTGGACGAGCCCTCCATCGGCCTGCACCAGCGCGACAACCACCGGCTGATCGAGACGCTGGTGCGACTGCGGGACATGGGCAACACGCTCATCGTCGTCGAGCACGACGAGGACACCATCAAGGTGGCCGACTGGGTCGTGGACATCGGCCCGGGCGCGGGCGAGCACGGTGGCAAGGTGGTGCACAGCGGTTCGCTGAAGGAGCTGCTGAAGAACACCGAGTCGATGACCGGGCAGTACCTGTCCGGCAAGAAGTCCATCGAGATCCCCGACATCCGCCGGCCGGTGAACGGGCAGCGCAGGCTGACCGTCCACGGCGCGCGCGAGAACAACCTGCGGGACATCGACGTGTCCTTCCCGTTGGGCGTGCTAACGGCCGTCACCGGTGTGTCGGGCTCGGGCAAGTCGACGCTGGTCAACGACATCCTCTACACGCACCTGGCGCGCGAGCTGAACGGCGCCCGCTCGGTCCCGGGTCGGCACACGCGGGTCGACGGGGACGAGCTCGTCGACAAGGTCGTGCACGTGGACCAGTCGCCGATCGGCCGGACCCCGCGATCCAACCCGGCCACCTACACCGGTGTCTTCGACCACGTGCGCAAGCTCTTCGCGGAGACGATGGAGGCGAAGGTGCGCGGCTACCTGCCGGGCCGCTTCTCCTTCAACGTGAAGGGCGGCCGGTGCGAGAACTGCTCCGGCGACGGCACGATCAAGATCGAGATGAACTTCCTGCCGGACGTCTACGTCCCCTGCGAGGTCTGCCACGGCGACCGGTACAACCGGGAGACGCTGGAGGTCCACTACAAGGGCAAGTCCATCGCGGAAGTCCTGAACATGCCGATCGAGGAGGCGCTGGACTTCTTCGAGGCGGTCCCGACGATCGCCCGCCACCTGCGGACGCTGACCGAGGTCGGGCTGGGGTACGTGCGGCTCGGCCAGTCCGCGCCGACGCTGTCGGGTGGTGAGGCGCAGCGCGTGAAGCTGGCGTCCGAGCTGCAGAAGCGGTCGACGGGCCGGACAGTGTACGTGCTGGACGAGCCGACGACGGGTCTGCACTTCGAGGACATCTCGAAGCTGATCAAGGTCCTGTCGGGGCTGGTGGACAAGGGCAACTCGGTGATCGTCATCGAGCACAACCTGGACGTCATCAAGACCGCGGACTGGGTCATCGACATGGGCCCGGAGGGCGGCTACGGCGGCGGCCTCGTCGTCGCCGAGGGCACGCCGGAGCAGGTCGCGTCGGTGGGCGCGAGCCACACCGGCAAGTTCCTGCGGGACATCCTGGGGGCGGACCGCATCTCCGACGCCGGGTCGCCTCCGGCGCGGGTCACGGCGAAGAAGGCCCCGGCCAAGAAGGCCCCTGCCAAGAAGGCGGCCGCGAAGAAGGCCGCCGCCCCGGCGAAGAAGACGACGGCGCGGGCCCGCAAGGCGTAGCGCCGAGCGGAGCCGAGCTTGGCGGAAGGGGTCTGGCGGGCCGGTCGGGCCCCTTCGGCATACGCGGCACCGTTGCGTGGGGCCGCCCCCGCACCCTGTCCGGGTGCGGGGCCGCTGCCGGGGGGCCGGCTCCGGACTCCCGGTCCTCGATCGCCGGACGGGCTGATCTTGCCTCCTGCGGCGCCTCGAACGCCGGCGGGGCTGGTTTTCGTCCGGCGGCCCGGAGGTGTGGCGCCGCGCGGCAACTCGGCCGCGAAAACCAGCCCCGCCGGCGTTCGAGGCGCGGGGGCTGGAGCGCAGCCGGCCACTGTCTCGCCGGGGTCAGGGGAGGTGCCCCGGGGGTGGCGCCTCAGGCTGTCGCCTTGGCGGGGTCAGGGGTGGAAGCGGGGTCGGGCCTACGAGGCCACCCCCACCGCGTGGCACGCGGTGGCGGGGTCCGTCAGGGACACCAGCAGCGCGTCCGCGACGTCCGCGCGGGGGATGACCCGGCCGCCGGGGACGTTGCCGTCGATCGCCCGCCGGTAGGTCCCCGTGTGCGGCTTGTTCCGGAGCATCGGCGGGCGGACGACCGTCCATCGCGTACCGCTCGCCCCCATCGCCGCCTCCATGTCCGCGAGGTCCGCGTACAGGTCCCGCAGCAGCCTGCGCAGCAGCGGGTAGACCACGGCCCGGGTGAACACCCCCTCGCCCTCGGGCAGCGACCCGACCGGCGCGGCGCTGACGGCGGACAGTCGCCGTACGCCCGCCCGGTCCATGGCGGCGGTGATCGCCTCCAGGGCCGGGCCCGCGATCGGGGTCTCCTTGGCCTGCTTGTTGCTCGCGGCCCCCAGCGCGGAGACCACCGCGTCCTGGCCGCTCACCACCGCCAGCAGCGCTTCCTCGTCCGTCACATCGGACACCGTGGCCACACGGAGCCGCTCGTGGGCGGGAACCGGCAGGCGGGCCGGGTCGCGGACCACCGCAGTCACCTCGTGCCCCGCGTCGAGGGCCTGCCGGACGACCTCGCGGCCGACGCCGCCCGTGGCACCGAACACCGTGATCTTCATGGATTCCCCCATGCTCTAAGAGGGTGGAACAGGTGGTGTGGCAGGTGATGCACACAGGGTGGGTGAGTACTCACTCACCCCTCCTTCCGATATGGTGAGTGAATGCTCACCTCCAAGTCAAGCCGCCCCACCCCGGAGCGGCTGCTCGACGCCGCCGAGAAGCTGATGCGCACCAGCGGCCTCGCCAGCGCGACCACGAAGGCCATCGCCCGGGAGGCCGGATGCTCGGAGGCCGCGCTGTACAAGCACTTCGCGAACAAGGAAGAGCTCTTCGTGCGCGTGCTGATGGAGCGGACCCCCAACGCGGGACCGCTCATGGCCGCCCTCGGGTCTGATCCGAGCGAGCAGGGCGTCGAGGAGGGGCTCGTCGACATCGCCCGGCACGCCTCGCTCTTCTACGCCGACGCCATGCCGATGGCGGGCTCGCTGTTCGCCGAACCCACACTGCTGAGCCGCCACCGCGAGGGCATCCGGAAGATCGGCTCCGGGCCGCACGTGGTCCTCGCCGCGCTCGCCGGGCGACTGCGCAGGGAGCTCGACGCGGGCCGGCTGCGCCCCGACGCCGATCCCGAGGCGGCGGCGGCGCTGCTGCTCGGGGCCTGCTTCCAGCGGGCCTTCTTCCTGCACTTCTCGGGAGCCGAAGTGGTGCAGCCCGTCGAGGAGTTCGCCCCTGCGGTGGCGTCGACCCTCTGGGCCGCTATCCGGTGAGCTCGGCGGCGTACGGGGGTTCCGCCCCGGCCCGGGTACAGGTCAGGGCCGCCGCGTGCGCGGCGTACGCGAGGGCGGCGGGCCAGTCCACGGGCTCGCCCGGCGGCGCGGCCGAAAGCCGCTGCAGCAGCGCGGCGTTGACGGTGTCGCCCGCCCCGATGGTGTCCACCACCGCCATCCGGCGAGCCGGGACGGAGTGCTCGGCGCCCTCCCGCGTCCAGACCGTCAGGCCCGCCGCGCCCCGGGTCAGCACCACCGCTTCCGGCCCCGCCGCCAGCCAGTCGCCGACCCGGCCGCCGAGCCAGGCCGCGTCGTCCTCCGACAGCTTGAGGACGCCCGTGTACGGCAGCAGCCGCGTCAGGAAGCGGGCCCGGTAGGCCGCCGGGTCGGGGATCAGCGCGGGCCGGATGTTGGGGTCCAGCAGGGTCAGCAGACCGCGCCGCGACTCCCGACGCAGGAGGGCCTCGTACGCGCTCGCGCCCGGCTCCAGCACCAGCGAGCAGGTGCCGAGCGCGAGGGCGCGGGCGGCATCGGGGAGCGCGGGCGGCAGGGTGAACAGCCGGTCCGCGGTGCCCTCGACGTAGAAGCCGTAGGAGGCGGAGCCGTCCGGGGCCAGGGAGGGCACGGCGAGCGTGGTCGGCTCGGGCCCGCGCCGCACCAGCGACAGATCGACGCCGGCCGCCCGCAGCCCGGCCAGCAGGAACTCGCCGAAGCCGTCCGTGGAGACCCGCGAGCAGAACGCCACCTCGGCGCCGAGCCGGCCGAGGGCGAGCGCGGTGTTGTACGGGCCCCCGCCCGGCCGGGGCAGCAGCGCGCCCGGCGGCTGCCCGGTGGGCACCAGGTCGATGAGGGCTTCTCCGCCGACGACGATCACCCGGGGGAAGCTACCCCATCGGGCGGAGGTATCGTCGGTGGGCCGGTGCCCGGCCGGTCCCACACCCCAGGAGAAGCGCATGTCCGCGTCGCAGTCCGCAGCTCGCCGTACCGTCCTCAAGGGCGCCGCCGCGCTCGCCGGGGCCGTCGGCGCCGGCGCGACGCTCACGGCCTGCTCCACGGAGTCCGGCAGCGGCAACGGCACCCCCGCGGTTCCGTCCCAGCCGGTGGAGCTCGGCGCCGCGTCCGAGGTCCCGGTGGGCGGCGCGAAGCTGTACCGGGAGAAGAAGCTGATCGTCAGCTGCCAGGCGGAGGGGCAGTACAAGGCCTTCAGCGCCCAGTGCACGCACGCGGGCTGCGTCCTCGACAAGATCGAGAAGAGCGAGGGCAACTGCCCCTGCCACGGCAGCCGCTTCGACGTGAACACCGGCAAGGTCGTGCAGGGCCCGGCCACCGACCCGCTGCCGGCCGTCCCGGTCAAGGCGGAGAACGGCAAGCTGATCGCGGGCTGACCCCTCGGCCGGGCGCACCCCTCAGGGCGCGGTCAGCCTGCGCGACCACCAGGGGTCGCCGGGTGCGGCGAACGGGTCGTTCAGCGTGCGGGCGAGGAAGCGGGCGTGGACCGGGGCGAGCAGTGCGCGCAGTTCGGCTGCCGCACGGCGCGGGAGCGCACGGCACACGGCCTCCAGGACGGCGCGGACCTCCGCTCCCGCGAAGGGGTCGCAGCAGTCGCAGACGTCGTCCACGGGGTACGCGCCGCCGCGTGGCTAGTCCCAGTCCCAGGCGATGCCCAGGAGACCGCGGCGTACCGACTGTTCGACCAGGTGGACGGCCCGGTGGCGGCCGTTCGGGGTCAGGTCAGTGAGGGCGGTGCGCGGGGATTCGGGGCCCGAGCGGGCGAAGCGGCGGCAGCGGACCGGGAGGGCCGCCTCGTCGAAGCGGACCTGGAGCATGTACTGGCCGCCCGCGTAGCTGAAGCCGCGCACGTACTCGTCGCTGCGCGCGCCCGTGCCGTCCTCGATCCCGTAGCCGAAGACGTACGTGTCCCCGCGCCGCAGCCGCGCGTCGAAGAGCAGCTCCGCGACCAGCAGCCCGGCCTCGGAGTGACGGCGGACCCGGCCCGTGCGGCAGTTCTCGTGGGCCGTCACGCGCATCCGGGACACGTCGCAGCCCGGGTCGCCGTGGTGGATGGCCAGGTAGCGGTCGACGCCGTCGCGGTGCGCCCGGACGATCTGCTGCGAATCGCGGGCCCGCAGCTCGCCCGCGGGCCCTATGCGGACCCTCTCGTGGTGGCCGAGCGAGTGCAGTCCGCCGTCGGAGGGGAGTTCCATCGCGTCCAGCATCCGCTCCACCGCGCCGCCCATGCCCAGCAGGGCCCGGTAGGAGCGGGCGGCCGGGCGGGTGGGGCCGGGGGCCGGCTCCGGGGCGGTCAGCAGGCGGACGAGGGAGCCGTCCGGCAGCTCCAGGATCTGCTCCAGCGCGGTGACCGCCCGCAGGGACTCCGGGTGGCGCGGGCGCCGGGCGCCCTGCTGCCAGTAACTGAGGCTGGTGACACCGACCTTGATGCCCCGGGCCGCCAGCCGGTGCTGCACCCGGTGGAGGGGAAGTCCGCGCGCGGCGAGGGCGGCGCGCAGGGCGAGGTGGAAGGGGCCGCCGCGCAGTAATCGGCCGAGTTCGGGAGTGTCCGCAGTATCCGGGGTGTCCGGCGTGTTCGCGGTCGGCCGCATCGCCACTCCTCTGTGAACGTTCACACGCGCCGGCGTGGGGGGCCGGGCCGGTGGTACCGGGGGAGCAGGTGACACCACAGTCACCGTTCACACCGCAGTCCCACCGTTCACACTGCAATGTCACGGCGTATTGAAGCGTGTTGACCTGATCGCGACAACACCCCGATGCTCCTCCACAGCGTCCGGACGCGCTCCTCCACCCCCACTCTCCCCACCTCGGGAGGAACGCGATGCGCAACAGAAACCGGCGGCATTCCCCGGCCGCCCTCCTCACCGCCCTGCTCACGGCCCTGCTCCTCACCCTGTCCCTCGGCGCCGGTACCGCCACCGCCGCCGAAACCGACACCCAGTTCGCCACCCGGTCCGCCCTGGGGTACAAGCGCCTGGGCATCACCATGCAGGCGCAGCAGAAGACCAACTGGTGCTGGGCCGCGAGCGGCAACACCATCGCCACCTGGTTCGGCCGCACCTACACCCAGAACCAGTTCTGCAACGCCGCCTTCAACCGCCAACAGGGCTATGACTGCCCCAACAACCAGGCCACCCTCGCCAACGTCCAGACCGGACTGCGCTGGGCCGGCATCAACCCCGGTTCGTACGTGAACGGCTGGCTGCTCTACTCGACCGTCCAGACCGAGATCAACGCGGACCGCCCGATCGAGACCCGCATCCAGTGGGCCTCCGGCGGCGGCCACATGCACGTCGTCTACGGCTACGACACCGCGAGCAGCTGGGTCTACTGGGGCGATCCGTGGCCCTCCAGCGACCGCTACAACTGGGCCTCGCACGCCTGGTACGTGGACAACAGCTCCTTCTCCTGGACCCACTCCCTCTACCGGATCGGGGCGTGACCGCCATGACCCTGCGCGCCGGCGCCGCCGCGGTCCTCGCGGCCACCGCCCTCCTCGGGATCGCCACCGCCACGGCCACGGAGGCCTCCGCGACCCCCGTACCGCAACCGCAGTCCGTCACCGCCGAGACCAGGGCCGCCGCCGCGCGGGCGGCATCGGCGCCGGACACCCTCGCCACGCTGTCCCGCTTCTTCGCGCGGGAGGGCAGGATCACGGCGGCCGCCGCGCGGCCCCGCATCGAGGGCGAGCCGATACCGGTGAACCACCTCTCCCCGGACTTCGTCGCCGGCAAGGCGGGGGCGTCCGTGGCGCGCCTGGAGTTCCTCGCGGGCAAGGCGGTCTCCTCCGACGGTCAGCAGGCCGTGCTGTGGACGGCCAGGACGGGGGAGGGGTGGCAGGTCGTGAACATCGCCACCGGCGACGACGAGTTCCGCTACGCGCGCTTGGGCGAGGAGAAACTGCCCGGCGGGACGGTGTTCCGCGAACCGCAGATCGACGCGTGGTACGTGGCCGGGGGCGGGAGGGTGCTGCCGCTGGACGAGGACGCGGTGGCCGCCGTGGGCGGCGGGGGGACCAGCCTCGCCGCGTACCGCGCCCGGGTGGCGCGGGCCTACGGGGACAAGTTGCCGGGTTCGGCGTACGCCGAGGCCGGTGCGGCGGGTGGCTTCTCGGAGCCGTCCGCGGGGACGGGCGGCGTGCCGGTCGCCGCGGGCGCCGTCGCCGGGGGCCTGGCCCTCGCCGCGGCGGCGGCCCTGACACTGGCCCGCCGCCGCATCCCCACGAGGGCGTAGCCGCACCCCGGCCCCCGCCCCGCCACCGGGGGCCGGGCCCTGTGCGCCCGTCGCCTCAAACGCCGGCGGGGCTGGAAGATCCAGCCCCGCCGGCGTTTGAGGCGCGGGGGTCCGGGGGGCGGAGCCCCTGCGGGGTCTCGGGGCGGAGCCCCGAGTTTCGGGAAGGGGCGGGGCGGGGGTACAGGACGTACGGGACGCGTACCGCAGGTTGTCGGCGGCCGCCAGTAGGGTGTTGGCATGGCCGACCCTTCCAGTTACCGACCCAAGCCGGGACAGATCCCC
Source organism: Streptomyces sp. NPDC001717 (assembly GCF_042892775.1). Classification (NCBI taxonomy): domain Bacteria; kingdom Bacillati; phylum Actinomycetota; class Actinomycetes; order Kitasatosporales; family Streptomycetaceae; genus Streptomyces; species Streptomyces sp. NPDC001717. The sequence continues at coordinate 229,843 of NZ_JBIAUK010000005.1, forward strand.
GACTCCCCGGGGGTGTACAAGTTCCGCGACGAGCACCGCCGGGTGATCTACGTCGGGAAGGCCAAGAGCCTGCGCCAGCGCCTGGCCAATTACTTCCAGGACGTGGCCGGGCTCCACCCGCGTACCGCGACCATGGTGACCACCGCCGCCTCCGTCGAGTGGACCGTGGTGTCCACCGAGGTCGAGGCGCTGCAGCTGGAGTACTCCTGGATCAAGGAGTTCGACCCCCGGTTCAACGTCAAGTACCGGGACGACAAGAGCTACCCCTCCCTCGCCGTCACCATGAACGAGGAGTACCCGCGCGTGCAGGTCATGCGCGGCCCCAAGAAGAAGGGCGTGCGCTACTTCGGCCCCTACGGGCACGCCTGGGCGATCCGCGAGACCGTCGACCTGATGCTCCGGGTGTTCCCGGTGCGGACCTGCTCCGCGGGTGTGTTCAAGCGCTCCGCCCAGATCGGCCGACCCTGCCTGCTCGGCTACATCGGCAAGTGCTCCGCGCCCTGCGTGGGCCGCGTCACCCCCGAGGAGCACCGCGAACTGGCCGAGGACTTCTGCGACTTCATGGCGGGCCGGACGGGGACGTACCTCTCCCGGCTGGAGAAGGACATGCACGAGGCCGCCGAGGAGATGGAGTACGAGAAGGCCGCCCGGCTGCGCGACGACATAGGGGCGCTGCGCCGGGCGATGGAGAAGAACGCCGTGGTGCTCGCCGACGCCACCGACGCCGACCTGATCGCCGTCGCCGAGGACGAGCTCGAAGCCGCCGTGCAGATCTTCCACGTACGCGGCGGCCGGGTCCGCGGCCAGCGCGGCTGGGTCACCGACAAGGTCGAGGCCGTCGACACCGCAGGGCTCGTGGAGCACGCCCTCCAGCAGCTCTACGGGGAGGAGAGCGGCGAGAGCGTGCCCAAGGAGGTGCTGGTCCCGGCGCTCCCGGAGGACACCCTCGCGCTGGGGCAGTGGCTCGCCGAGCGGCGCGGGTCCCAGGTCAGCCTGCGGATCCCGCAGCGCGGCGACAAGAAGTCGCTGATGGAGACCGTCCACCGCAACGCGCAGCAGTCCCTCGCCCTGCACAAGACCAAGCGTGCGAGCGACCTCACCACCCGGTCCCGGGCGCTGGAGGAGATCGCCGAGGCCCTGGACCTGGACAGCGCGCCCCTGCGCATCGAGTGCTTCGACATCTCGCACCTCCAGGGCGACGACGTCGTCGCGTCGATGGTCGTCTTCGAGGACGGCCTGGCCCGCAAGAGCGAGTACCGACGCTTCCAGATCAAGTCCTTCGAGGGGCAGGACGACGTCCGCTCCATGCACGAGGTGGTCTCCCGGCGCTTCCGCCGCTACCTCCAGGAGAAGCTGAAGACGGGGGAGTGGGACGCCGAGGAGGAGGGCGGCGAGGTCGCTGAGGACGACGGGCGACCCAAGCGGTTCGCCTACCCGCCCCAGCTCGTCGTGGTCGACGGCGGGCAGCTGCAGGTCGCCGCGGCCAAGCGGGCCCTGGAGGAGCTCGGCGTCGACGACGTCGCCGTGTGCGGGCTGGCCAAGCGGCTGGAGGAGGTCTGGCTGCCCGGCGAGGACGACCCGGTGGTCCTGCCCCGCACCAGCGAGGGCCTGTACCTGCTCCAGCGGGTCCGTGACGAAGCCCACCGCTTCGCCATCCAGTACCAGCGCAACAAGCGCGGGAAGCGCCTGAAATCCGGGCCGCTGGACGAGGTGCCCGGGCTCGGGGAGAGCCGCAAGCAGGCCCTGGTCAAGCACTTCGGTTCGGTGAAGAAGCTGAGACAGGCGACAATCGACCAGATCTGCGAGGTCCCGGGCATAGGCCGCAAGACGGCCGAGACCGTGGCCGCGGCCCTCGCCGGCGCGGTCCCCGCCGGTCCTGCCGTCAACACGGCCACAGGAGAGATCATTGAGGACGAGACCCCCGCGCCAGCGGGAACGTCGTCCGAACGGGGGACCGAGCAATGACCGAGCACGAGACCACGCACGAGACCACGCACCACACCGAACCCGAGAACACGCACGAAGCCATGCACGACCGAGACGGAGCACAGGTGAGTACGGGCACGACAGCGGAGCCCGGCGAGACCGCCGAGGCGGCCATCCCCGAGCTGGTGATCATCTCCGGCATGTCCGGGGCCGGGCGCAGTACGGCGGCGAAGTGTCTGGAGGACCTCGGCTGGTTCGTCGTCGACAACCTGCCGCCGGCGCTGATCCCCACCATGGTGGAGCTGGGCGCCCGCTCCCAGGGCAACGTGGCGCGCATCGCCGTCGTCGTCGACGTCCGGGGCCGCCAGTTCTTCGACGCCCTGCGCGAGTCCCTCGCCGACCTCGACAGCCGCGGCGTCACCCGCCGCGTCGTCTTCCTGGAGTCCTCCGACGACGCGCTGGTCCGCCGCTTCGAGTCGGTGCGCCGCCCGCACCCCCTCCAGGGCGACGGACGCATCACCGACGGCATCGCCGCCGAGCGCGACCTGCTGCGCGAGCTGCGCGGCGACGCCGACCTGGTGATCGACACCTCCAGCCTGAACGTGCACGAGCTGCGCGCCAAGATGGACGCCCAGTTCGCCGGGGACGAGGAACCCGAGCTGCGGGCCACCGTCATGTCCTTCGGCTTCAAGTACGGCCTGCCCGTCGACGCCGACCTCGTCGTGGACTGCCGGTTCATCCCCAACCCGCACTGGGTCCCCGAGCTGCGCCCCTTCACCGGGCTCAACGAGGAGGTGTCGGGGTACGTCTTCAGCCAGCCCGGCGCCAAGGAGTTCCTCGACCGCTACACCGAGCTGCTCCAGCTCATCGCCACCGGCTACCGCCGCGAGGGCAAGAGGTACGTGACGATCGCGGTCGGCTGCACGGGCGGTAAGCACCGCAGTGTCGCCATGTCCGAGAAGCTCGCCGCCCGCCTCGCCTCCGAGGGAGTCGAGACCGTCGTCGTACACCGGGACATGGGGCGCGAGTGATTGCACGGACCCCGCGGCTGAGCCGCCTGCGCCGCCTCGCCCCCACCCGGGACGAAGGCGGCGCACGCCGCTCCGGCCGCCGGCGCGGCGCCACCCCCAAGGTGGTGGCCCTCGGAGGCGGACAGGGCCTGTCGGCCTCCCTCGCCGCGCTGCGCCGCATCACCGGTGACCTCACCGCCGTGGTCACCGTCGCCGACGACGGCGGATCCAGCGGCCGGCTCCGGGAGGAGCTCGGCGTGCTGCCGCCCGGCGACCTGCGCAAGGCGCTCGCCGCGCTGTGCGGGGACGACGACTGGGGCCAGACCTGGTCCCGCGTCATCCAGCACCGTTTCCAGTCCGAGGGCGACCTGCACGGGCACGCCGTCGGCAACCTGCTGATCGTCGCCCTGTGGGAACAGCTCGGCGACCCCGTCCAGGCCCTCGACCTCGTCGGCAGGCTGCTCGGGGCGCAGGGCCGGGTACTGCCGATGTCGGCGGTGCCGCTGGAGCTCCAGGCGCTGGTCAGGGGGCACGATCCGGCGCGCCCGGAGGACGTGGACACCGTCCGCGGGCAGGCCACGGTGGCCCTCACCCCGGGCGAGGTGCTCTCCGTACAGGTCGTGCCCGGCGACCCGCCGGCCGTGCCGGAGGCCGTCGCGGCGGTGCTGGACGCCGACTGGGTGGTGCTCGGTCCGGGGTCCTGGTTCTCCTCCGTGATCCCGCACCTGCTGGTACCGGAACTGCTCGACGCGCTGATCGAGACGAAGGCGCGGCGGGTCCTCTCGCTGAACCTCGCACCGCAGCCCGGCGAAACAGAGGGCTTCTCTCCGCAACGTCATTTGGAGGTTTTGGCCCGACACGCCCCTAAACTCGCCCTGGACGTGGTGCTGGCCGACGAGGCCGCCGTGCCCGATCGCGAGTCCCTCGCCGATGCCGCAAAACGGTTCGGCGCCGCGGTCGAGCTGGCGCCGGTGGCCAGGCAGGACGGCTCTCCGAAGCACGATCCGGAGCTGCTGGCCGCCGCGTACGACCGTATTTTTCGGATGCATGGAAGGATCGGCCCATGGCGATGACGCCCGCGGTGAAGGACGAGATCTCTCGCCTGCCCGTCACCCGGACCTGCTGCAGGAAGGCGGAGGTCTCGGCGATCCTTCGGTTCGCCGGCGGTCTCCACCTGGTGAGCGGCCGCATCGTCATCGAGGCGGAGCTGGACACCGGGATCGCCGCGCGGCGCCTGCGCAAGGACATCCTGGAGATCTTCGGGCACTCCTCGGACCTCGTGGTCATGGCACCCGGCGGACTGCGCCGCGGCAGCCGCTACGTGGTCCGCGTGGTGGCCGGCGGTGACCAGCTGGCACGCCAGACGGGCCTCGTGGACGGTCGCGGGCGGCCGATCCGGGGTCTGCCCCCGCAGGTGGTCTCCGGGGCCACCTGTGACGCCGAGGCGGCCTGGCGCGGCGCGTTCCTGGCCCACGGCTCGCTCACCGAGCCGGGCAGGTCCTCCTCGCTGGAGGTCACCTGCCCCGGCCCGGAGGCCGCCCTGGCCCTGGTGGGCGCCGCCCGCAGGCTCTCGATCGCCGCCAAGGCGCGCGAGGTGCGCGGCGTGGACCGGGTCGTGGTCCGCGACGGCGACGCGATCGGCGCCCTGCTGACCAGGCTCGGCGCGCACGAATCGGTGCTGGCCTGGGAGGAGCGGCGGATGCGGCGCGAGGTGCGCGCCACCGCCAACCGCCTCGCCAACTTCGACGACGCCAACCTGCGGCGCTCGGCGCGGGCCGCGGTGGCGGCCGGGGCCCGGGTGCAGCGCGCGCTGGAGATCCTCGGCGAGGAGGTGCCCGAGCACCTCGCCGCGGCCGGTCGGCTGCGGATGGAGCACAAGCAGGCCTCCCTGGAGGAGCTGGGTGCGCTCGCCGACCCGCCGCTGACCAAGGACGCGGTCGCGGGCCGGATCCGTCGTCTGCTGGCGATGGCGGACAAGCGGGCGCAGGATCTGGGGATCCCGGGGACCGAGTCGAACCTCGACCTCAGCGAGGAGCTGGCCGACAACATGGCGGGCTGAGTCGGGCCGGGCCGGGTCCGTCGGGCCGGGCTCTGGGGGCGGGTGCGGGTGGTGTGCCGCTGCGCGGTGCCGGTCCCCTACCCGCCCTTCCTCCGTTCCCCGGGGCTCCGCCCCGGACCCCGCCTCCCGGGGGCTGCGCCCCCGGACCCCCGCGCCTCAAACGCCGGCCTGGCTGGAGTGCCTCAAGCGCCGGCGGGGCCGGAAGTCCCCCAAACGCCAGTGGGGCTGAAAGAGGCTCAGATGCCGGCGGGCCGAATCGCCAGTGGGGCTGAAATTGCCGAGCGCGCCGGTACGCCCCATTGACAGGGGCGTCGGCTGATCGTGAGCCTGGCTCCCAACGCTTTCGTGGCTGACGACGCCCAGGGGGGCATATGAGGCACCGCGCGAGATCGATCCTCGCGGCAAGCGCACTCGTCTTGGGAACCACACTCGCCGCGCTGCCCGCGGCCGCTCAGGGCCGGACCGGCTCCGCGCCCGCAGCCGACGAGGTACGGGTCTACGACGCCGACATCACCCGGGAACAGGTCCCGCTCGTCCTCGCCGCCGGCCAGGACGCCCACGAGCTCTCCGAGCGCGCCCCGGAGACCGGGACCGCCCGCGTCGAGCTCTTCCTCACCGGCGCCCAGGCCCGGAAACTCGGCGCCCAGGGCGTCAAGCTGGCCGAGCGCAAGGTGAGCGCCGCGGGTCTGGCCCGCGCCAAGGCCGCCGGGGACGGGGTGTTCCGCCCCTACAGCGGCAAGGGCGGTCTCCAGGAGGAGATCCTGCGCACGGCCCAGGAGAACCCGGGGCTCACCAAGGTCGTCTCCATCGGCAAAACCGTCCAGGGCAAGGACATCCTCGCCCTCAAGGTCACCAAGAACGCCGGGAAGACCAAGGACGGCGACAAGCCCTCCGTGCTCTACATGTCCAACCAGCACGCCCGTGAGTGGATCACCCCCGAGATGACCCGGCGGCTGATGCACCACACCATCGACAACTACGGCAAGGACCCGCGGATCACCAAGCTGGTGGACTCCACCGAGCTGTGGTTCCTGCTCTCCGCCAACCCGGACGGGTACGACTTCACGCACGCGCCCGACGGCGAGCGGCTGTGGCGCAAGAACATGCACGACAACAACGGGGACGGGAAGATCACCTCCGGCGACGGGGTCGACCTCAACCGCAACTTCGCCTACAAGTGGGGCTACGACAACGAGGGTTCCTCGCCGGACCAGGCCAGCGAGACCTACCGCGGGCCGAGCGCCTCCTCCGAGCCCGAGACCGTCGCCCTCGACGCCTTCGAGAAGCGCATCGGCTTCGAGTACGCCGTCAACTACCACTCCGCGGCCGAGCTGCTGCTCTACGGGGTGGGCTGGCAGGTGGGCACCCCCACCCCCGACGACATCGCGTACAAGACGCTCGCCGGAACCCCGCAGAACCCCGCGATCCCCGGCTACCACCCGGAGCTCTCCGCGGAGCTCTACACCACCAACGGCGAGGCCGACGGCCAGGCGGCCAACGCCAACGGCGTCATGATGTTCACGCCGGAGATGACCACCTGCCAGACGGCCTCCGAGAGCGACCCGAACGACCGGTGGAAGCCCGAGGACTGCGCGTCCGGCTTCAACTTCCCGGACGACGAGAAGCTCATCCAGGCCGAGTTCGCCAAGAACCTCGCCTTCGCCCTGACGGTCGGCGAGAGCGCCGCGCACCCCGACCGCCCGGCGTCCGCCGTGGGCCTGAGCGCGGCGGACTTCACCGTGGACGCCTTCACCACCTCCTACGCGGCCCGAGGCCAGGACCAGAAGGTCTCCGTCACGGCCCGCAAGGCGCTGAAGGACAAGGAGCTCAACTACCGCGTCAACGGCGGCCGTACGCACGACGAGGACCTGGAGCCCTGGAAGGGCGGCGAGGTCTACGGCGGCGACGACAACAACTGGTACGACGAGTACCGGGCCGAGGTGGAGGGCACGAAGCCCGGCGACAAGGTCGAGGTCTGGTTCACCGGCCGCGACCGCGCCTCCGGCAAGCAGGTCTCCAGCGAGCACTTCACGTACACGGTGGCCGAGCGACCGCGCGCCGACGTACTGGTGATCGCCGAGGAGGGCGCGAAGGCCACGCACGCCAAGGAGTACGTCGACGCCCTGCGCGCCAACGGCAGGTCCGCGGCGGTCTGGGACGTCGCCGTCCAGGGCGTCCCGCACCCCCTCGGAGTGCTCTCCCACTTCCGTACGGCCGTCCACTACACCGGGGCCAAGACCCCGGGCGGCGACACCCAACTCGCCGTGCGCGACTTCCTGAACGAGGGCGGCAAGCTGGTCGAGGCCGGTGAGCTGGCGGGCGGGAACGTCCGGATCGGCGACACCGTGACCAACGACTTCAGCCAGTACTGGCTCGGCGCCTACGGGCGTACGAGCGTCAGCGGCGCGACGGCCTTCACCGGCGCCGGCGCCCTCGGCGGCGCGCAGGGCGCCCTCGGTGACGCCGCCGACAACCCGCTGAACGCCCCCGGCTCCTACTCGGTCACCTCCGAGACCCTGGCGCCCGCGCAGTTCCCGCAGTTCAAGAGCGCGCAGGCGGGCCAGTTCGCCGGGGTGGTCAATCCGTACGCCCCCTACGCGGGCACGCAGATGGCCTCGGCCCTGCACGCCGACAACGACTGGAAGCGCCTCGTGCGCACCATCGACCTGACCCGTGTCACCGCGACAGACCAGCCCCGGTTGAAGCTCGCGCTGAACTGGAACGTCGAGGAGGGCTACGACCACGCCGCGCTGGAGGCGCGCACGGCGGGAGGCGAGGACTGGACCACGCTTCCGGACCTCGGCGGCCTGAGCGGGACGGCCGTTCCGGAGGAGTGCGGGGCCGGGTTCTTCATCAACGGCCACCCCTTCCTGCGCCACTACCTCACGCTCGAGGGCGGCGGCTGCACCCCGCAGGGCACGAGTGGCGCGTGGAACACCTTCACCGGTTCCTCCGGCGGCTGGAAGCAGGTCGCCTTCGACCTGAGCCCCTACGCCGGAAAGACCGTCGAGGTGTCGCTCTCCTACATCACCGACCCGGGGTCGGGCGGCCGGGGCGTCTTCGCGGACGAGGCACGGCTGTCCCTGGGCGGAGTGGACCAGACCACTGAAGGTTTCGAGACCTCCTTCGGAGCCTGGAGCGCGCAGGGCGCGCCCGCCGGAAGCCCTGAAGTTCCGGGCGATTGGTCCCGGTCCGGAGAGCTGTTCAAGTCCTACGCGGCGGTCACTACGCGTGACACCGTCCTGTTCGGTTTCGGCCTGGAGCACCTGCCGGCCGCCGCCGACCGCTCCCTACTCATCGGTAAGGCGCTCCGCGCACTGAACCGCTGACCAGCACCCCCGCGCCGCAATCACCCTGAGTGACGGGGGTCGAAGTCCTCGGGGTCCCGTTCCCGCAGCTCCGGTACGGGTCCCCGAGGCGTGTCAGCCCTCCATCGATGTCACTCGGAAGCTCACGGAGAGGTAGGGTCGTAAGCGGTCGGGGACATCCCATACAGCTCGCCGGCGGGACAGGCCGGCGTACCACGAGGAGATCGGTTTCGTGACGATCCGCGTAGGCATCAATGGTTTTGGCCGAATTGGCCGCAACTACTTCCGGGCGCTTCTGGAGCAGGGAGCGGACATCGAGATCGTCGGTGTCAACGACCTGACCGACAACGCCACTCTGGTGCACCTTCTCAAGTACGACACCATCCTGGGCCGCCTCAAGGCCGAGGTCTCCCACACCGACGACACGATCACCGTCGGGGGCAACACCTTCAAGACCTTCGCCGAGCGCGACCCCGCGAACCTCCCCTGGGGCGAGCTGGGCGCCGACATCGTCATCGAGTCCACGGGCATCTTCACGAAGAAGGCGGACGCGGCGAAGCACCTTGCGGCGGGTGCGAAGAAGGTCCTCATCTCGGCTCCGGCCAAGGACGAGGACATCACCATTGTGATGGGCGTCAACCAGGACAAGTACGACGCGGCCAACCACCACGTCATCTCCAACGCCTCCTGCACCACCAACTGCGTGGCGCCGATGGCCAAGGTCCTCCTGGAGAACTTCGGCATCGTCAAGGGCATGATGACGACGGTCCACGCCTACACGAACGACCAGCGCATCCTCGACTTCCCGCACTCGGACCTGCGCCGGGCGCGCGCGGCCGCCGAGAACATCATCCCGACCACCACCGGTGCCGCCAAGGCGACCGCCCTGGTCATCCCGGAGCTGGCGGGCAAGCTCGACGGCATCGCCATGCGCGTCCCGGTGCCCACCGGCTCCGTGACCGACCTGGTCATCGAGCTGGAGCGCGAGGTGACCAAGGACGAGGTCAACACCGCCTTCCAGAAGGCCGCCGAGGGCCAGCTGAAGGGCATCCTGGACTACACGGAGGACGCGATCGTCTCCTCCGACATCGTGAACTGGCCCGCCTCCTGCACCTTCGACTCCTCCCTGACCATGGTCCAGGGCAAGAGCGTCAAGGTCGTCGGCTGGTACGACAACGAGTGGGGCTACTCCAACCGTCTCGTCGACCTCACCGTCTTCGTCGGCGGTCAGCTCTAAGAACGTAGGGCAAGGCAGCACGATGTGAGCACAGGGTCCGTGACAGCGCGATGGTGCGCCGCACGGGCCCTGTTGCTTGCCCCGTACCCTCTTCGCCCGGTGGGCCCTACGCCCCGCAGGGAACAAGGAGTAGAAACACATGAAGACGATCGACGAACTTCTCGCCGACGGCGTCGCCGGAAAGCGGGTCTTCGTCCGCGCGGACCTGAACGTGCCGCTGGCGGTAAAGGAGGGGCTCACCGTGATTTCGGACGACGGCCGCATCCGCGCCGTTCAGCCGACCATCGCGAAGCTCGCCGAAGCCGGCGCCCGCGTGGTCGTCGCCTCGCACCTGGGCCGCCCCAAGGGCGCCCCGGACCCGGCCTTCTCGCTCGCCCCCGCCGCCAAGCGCCTCGGCGAACTGCTCGGCACCGAGGTCGCGTTCGCCGGCGACACCGTCGGCGACTCCGCCAAGGCGACCGTCGCCGCCCTCGCCGACGGCCAGGTCGCCGTCATCGAGAACCTGCGCTTCAACGCGGGCGAGACCTCGAAGGACGACGCCGAGCGCGGCGCCTTCGCGGACCGGCTCGCCGAGCTGGCCGACGTCTACGTCGGTGACGGCTTCGGCGCCGTCCACCGCAAGCACGCCTCGGTCTTCGACCTGCCCGCGCGCCTCCCGCACGCGGCCGGCTACCTCATCGCCACCGAGGTCGGCGTCCTCAAGAAGCTGACCGACGAGGTCAAGCGCCCGTACGTGGTCATCCTCGGCGGCGCCAAGGTCTCCGACAAGCTGGCCGTCATCGACCAGCTGCTCGGCAAGGCCGACCGCATCCTCATCGGCGGTGGCATGGCGTACACCTTCCTCTACGCCAAGGGCCACGAGGTCGGCATCTCCCTGCTCCAGAAGGACCAGGTGGACGTCGTCAAGGAGTACATGGAGCGTGCCGCGAAGAGCGGCGTCGAGCTGGTCCTCCCCGTGGACGTGCTGGTCTCCGCGGACTTCCCCGACCTGAAGACCAAGGCCCCGGCCGACTTCGAGACGGTCGACGCGGACAAGATCCCGGCCGACAAGGAGGGTCTGGACATCGGTCCCAAGACCCGTGAGCTGTACGCGTCGAAGATCGCCGACGCGGAGACCGTCTTCTGGAACGGTCCGGTGGGTGTCTTCGAGCACCCCGACTACGCGGGCGGGACCAGCGCCATCGCGCAGGCCCTCCTCGACAGCGACGGCTTCACCGTCGTCGGCGGTGGCGACAGCGCCGCCGCCGTCCGCACCCTGGGCTTCGACGAGAACGCCTTCGGTCACATTTCCACCGGTGGCGGCGCCTCCCTCGAATACCTCGAGGGCAAGACGCTCCCCGGCCTCGCCGCCCTGGAGGGCTGAACCCGTATGACCACTCGCACCCCGCTGATGGCGGGCAACTGGAAGATGAACCTCAACCACCTCGAGGCCATCGCCCACGTCCAGAAGCTCGCCTTCGCGCTCGCAGACAAGGACTACGACGCCGTCGAGGTCGCGGTCCTGCCGCCCTTCGTCGACCTGCGCTCGGTCCAGACCCTGGTCGACGGTGACAAGCTGAAGATCAAGTACGGCGCCCAGGACATCTCGGCGCACGACTCCGGCGCCTACACCGGCGAGATCTCCGGCCCGATGCTCGCCAAGCTGAAGTGCACGTACGTGGCCGTCGGCCACAGCGAGCGCCGCCAGTACCACGGCGAGAACGACGAGGTCTGCAACGCCAAGGTCAAGGCCGCCTACAGGCACGGGATCACCCCGATCCTGTGCGTCGGCGAGGGCCTCGACATCCGCAAGGCCGGCCAGCAGGTCCAGTACACGCTGAACCAGATCGACGGCGGCCTCAAGGACCTCCCGGCCGAGCAGGTCGAGTCCATCGTGATCGCGTACGAGCCGGTGTGGGCCATCGGCACCGGCGAGGTCGCCACCCCCGAGGACGCCCAGGAGGTCTGCGGGGCGATCCGCGGCCGTCTCGCGGAGCTGTACTCGCAGGAGCTGGCCGACAAGGTCCGCATCCAGTACGGCGGCTCGGTGAAGGCCGGCAACATCGCGGCGATCATGGCGCAGCCGGACGTCGACGGCGCCCTGGTGGGCGGCGCGGCGCTGGACGCGGACGAGTTCGTCAAGATCGTCCGCTTCCGCGACCAGTGAGTATGCGGTAGGGCCGATCCGTCGTACCCTTGCGGGGCCGGGGGCTGAACCATCAGCCGCCGGCCCCGCGCACATCCGGCAAAGCCGGAAAGCCCGCACAGCAAGTAGGCCGGTAAGCCAGAAAGTAGGAATCAGCCGTGATTATGGGGTTCTCGATCGCCCTGATCGTCTTCAGCGCCCTGCTGATGCTGCTCGTGCTGATGCACAAGGGCAAGGGTGGCGGCCTTTCCGACATGTTCGGCGGCGGCATGCAGTCGTCGGTCGGCGGATCCTCCGTCGCCGAGCGCAACCTGGACCGCATCACCGTGGTCATCGGCCTGCTGTGGTTCGCGTGCATCGTCGCCCTCGGCCTGCTGATGAAGTCGAGCAGCTGACCCGTTCCGGCCAACCGGCAGTACGGTGGGCGCCGCCCGGCCTATCATGGGGCCTCCGGCGTCCGGCGACGTGGAATCAGTAACTCCGCTCACTGGACGTGCGTTGGGCCTTACGTAGACTTGGGCGCCCGCGGCGGAAATCCCCTCACTCCGCGGCACCATCACGCAGGGAGTTACGACCGTGGCAAGTGGCAACGCGATCCGTGGTAGCCGGGTCGGAGCGGGGCCGATGGGTGAGGCCGAGCGCGGCGAGTCCGCGCCCCGCCTGCGCATCTCCTTCTGGTGCTCGAACGGGCACGAGACGCAGCCGAGCTTCGCCAGTGACGCGCAGGTGCCGGACACCTGGGACTGCCCGCGCTGCGGGTTCCCGGCCGGTCAGGACCGCGACAACCCGCCGGCGCCGCCGCGCACCGAACCGTACAAGACGCACCTCGCCTACGTACGGGAGCGCCGTACGGACGCCGACGGCGAGGCGATCCTCGCGGAGGCGCTCGCCAAGCTCCGCGGCGAGATCTGAAAGCAAGCGGACGGCATGACTCGAGGCCCGGTCGCGCAGGAATCTTCCTCCTGCGCGACCGGGCCTCTTTGTGTCGGTTGAGCCGCTTCGGATCCCTTAGGTTGTAGTCGGGCGGGGCACGACAGGACGGAAGAAACGGGTTGATGTCCGAGATGAATGCGGAGCGTACGAAGCTGAACCGGACGCATGAGTGGATGGCACTCGGCAAACACCGGCTGGAGTTCGGACAGACGCATCTGCGGGAGCTGTTCGAGGAGGATCCGGGCCGCGGCACCGCCTACACGTTGCAGGTCGGAGACCTGTACATCGACTACTCGAAGCACCTCGTGACCGACGAGACGCTCGGGCTGCTGCGCGAACTCGCGGCGGTGACGGGCGTGGCCGAGCTGCGCGAGGCCATGTTCCGCGGCGAGAAGATCAACACGACCGAGGACCGGGCGGTCCTGCACACCGCCCTGCGCGCCCCGCGCGACGCCGTCGTCGAAGTGGACGGCGAGAACGTCGTCCCCGGCGTGCACGCCGTCCTGGACAAGATGGCGGCCTTCTCCGAGGAGATCCGCTCGGGTCGGTGGACCGGCTTCACCGGCAAGCGCATCCGCAACGTCGTCAACGTCGGCATCGGCGGCTCCGACCTCGGTCCGGCGATGGCGTACGAGGCCCTGCGGGCCTTCACCGACCGCGGCCTGACGGTGCGTTTCGTCTCCAACGTGGACGGCGCCGACCTGCACGAGGCCGTGCGCGACCTGGACCCGGCCGAGACGCTGTTCATCATCGCCTCCAAGACCTTCACCACCGTCGAGACCATCACCAACGCCACCTCGGCCCGCGCATGGCTGCTGGCCGGACTCGGCGGCGACCAGGCGGCCGTGGCACGGCACTTCGTGGCGCTGTCGACCAACGCCGAGAAGGTCGAGGAATTCGGCATCGACCCGGCCAACATGTTCGAGTTCTGGGACTGGGTCGGCGGACGCTACTCCTTCGACTCGGCCATCGGGCTCTCGCTCATGATCGCGATCGGCCCGGACGCCTTCCGGGAACTGCTCGGCGGCTTCCACGCCATGGACGAGCACTTCCGCACGGCGCCGCCCGAGGAGAACGCCCCGCTGCTGCTGGGCCTGTTGGGGATCTGGTACGGGGCCTTCTTCGAGGCTCAGTCGCACGCGGTGCTCCCGTACAGCCACTACCTCTCCCGGTTCACCGCGTACCTGCAGCAGCTCGACATGGAGTCCAACGGCAAGTCCGTGGACCGTGACGGCAATCCGGTGGACTGGCAGACCGGACCGGTGGTCTGGGGCACGCCCGGCACCAACGGTCAGCACGCCTACTACCAGTTGATCCACCAGGGCACCCGGCTGATCCCGGCGGACTTCATCGGCTTCGCCCGGCCCGTGGCCGACCTGGAGGCCGGGCCGGCGGCCCAGCACGACCTGCTGATGGCGAACTTCTTCGCGCAGACGCAGGCGTTGGCCTTCGGCAAGACGCCCGAGGAGGTACGGGCGGAGGGCGTCCCGGACGCGCTGGTCCCGCACAAGACCTTCAAGGGCAACCACCCGACGACCACCATCCTGGCGGGCGAGCTCACCCCGGCGGTCCTCGGCCAGCTGATCGCGCTGTACGAGCACAAGGTGTTCGTGCAGGGCGCGGTGTGGAACATCGACTCGTTCGACCAGTGGGGCGTGGAGCTCGGCAAGGTCCTCGCCAAGCGGGTCGAACCCGCGCTGAGCCAGGGCGCGGACGTGCCCGGGCTGGACGCCTCGACGACGGCCCTGGTCGCCGCGTACCGAGGGCTCCGCGGCAGGAGCTGACCCGATCGGTCGGCCGACCGGGTGGTGACGCCGGACGCGGAAGGGCCCGCTCTCCCGGGGGAGAGCGGGCCCTTCCGTATCGCGGTCCGGCTTCGGCGTCAGGACGAGGCCGGGGGGTACATCCCGCTCGGGAGCTTCGCCGCGGCCGCGCGGTCGAGGAGCCACAGGGTGCGGAAGAGGCCGCAGGCGGCCGCCGCCGGGGCCTGGACATCGCCGGCGCCGCCCAGCGCGATGGACACCGCGCCGGCCTTGTCCTCGCCGGCCGCCAGCAGCCAGACCTCGCGGGCCGCCCGGATCGCCGGGAGCGTCAGGGAGATGCGGGTGGGCGGGGGCTTCGGGGCGCCGTGGACGCCGACCACCGTGCGCTCGGTCTCGCGGGCGGCCGGGTGCTCCGGGAAGAGGGAGGCCACGTGCGTGTCCGGGCCGACGCCGAGCATCAGCACGTCGAAGCGGGGGACCGGGCCGTGGTCCTCGGGACCGGCGGCCTTCGCGAGCTCGACGGCGTACGCGGCGGCCGCCGCGTCCACGTCGGGCCCGTACGGACCGTCGGACGCCGGCATGACGTGCACGCGGGCCGGGTCGACGGGGACGGAGTCCAGGAGGGCCTCGCGGGCCTGCGTGTGGTTGCGCTCGGGGTCGTCGGCGGGGACGTACCGCTCGTCGCCCCACCACAGGTCGAGGCGGGACCAGTCGACGGCGTCCCGCGCGGGGGCCGTCGCCAGGGCGGCGAGGAGGCCGTTGCCGTTGCGGCCGCCGGTGAGGACGACGGACGCGGTGCCGCGGGCGGCCTGCGCGTCGACGATCTTGGTGATGAGCCGGGCGGCTGCGGCCTGGGCCATCAGCTCCTTGTCCCGGTGGACGACGACCTGGGGAGTCGTCATACCCATGTGCGGCTTCCTTCGTTGGTAGTGCCGGGTGCGCGTGGGTGCCGCTGCGCGGAGCTGCTCCCCGCCCCGCCCTTTCTCCGTTTCCCGGGGGCTCCGCCCCGGACCCCGGTCCTCAAACGCCGGACGGGCTGAGCATCCAGCCTCGCCGGCGTTTGAGGCGCGGGGGTCCGGGGGCGGAGCCCCCGGTTTCGGGAAGGGGCGGGGTGGGGAAAGCCCCGCAGGGACCGCTACTTGGCCGCGGTCTTCTTCGCCGGCTTGGGCGCCGCCGGCTTCGCGGGCTCGGCCTTGGCCTCGGGTTCGGCCTTGACCTCGGCCGGGTTCAGTCGGTCGACGCCGAACTTCAGCGAGGCCTCGTACGTGTTGTCCGGGTCCAGGCGGCGGAGTTCCTCCGCCAGGAGCTCGGCCGTGTCGCGGCGCTTCAGCGCCACCGCACGGTCCGGCTGCCCCGGCATGCACAGCGTGGCCAGCGCCCCGTCCGCCCGGTCCAGGACGATCGCGCCGTCCTTGGTCTCCAGGCGTACGGCCGTCAGACCCGGGCCCGCGGACGGCGTCCGCTTGACCGGGACCTGGAGCCGGTCCGCCAGCCACATGGCCAGCAGTTCGCAGCTCGGGTTCTCGCCCTCGCCCTCGACGGTCGCGGAGGCGACCTCCAGGGCCTGCTGGTCCAGCGCGGCCGCCAGCATCGAGCGCCACGGGGTGATCCGCGTCCACGACAGGTCCGTGTCCCCGGGGGCGTACGCCTCGGCGCGGACGCCGAGTGCCCCGATCGGGTTCTCGGAGGAGTACGTGTCCGTGATCCGGCGCTGTCCGAGCGCACCCAGCGGGTCGCCCGCAAGGTCCGCCGGGGCACCTTCCGGCCACCAGACGACCACGGGGGCGTCCGGGAGGAGCAACGGGAGAACCACCGACTGGGCGTGGTCGACCAGTTCGCCGTGAAGGCGGAGCACGACCGTTTCGCCGGAGCCGGAGTCCGTCCCGACGCGGATCTCCGCGTCGAGACGGGCACCCTGGCGGCTGCGCGGCGAGCGGCTGACCCGCTTGATGACGACGACGATCCGCGAGGGGTGTTCGTGGGACGCGTCGTTCGCCGACTTGAGAGCGTCGTACGCGTTCTCCTCGTCGGTCACGATCACCAGCGTGAGGACCATGCCGATGGCCGGCGTGCCGATGTCCCGGCGTGCCTGCACCAACGCGGCGTTGATCTTGCTGGAGTTGGTCTCCGTGAGGTCGATCTTCATGGCCGGCGCCAGCTCCGTCCGTCTCGTGCGAGCATCTCGTCCGCCTCGACCGGCCCCCAGGTGCCCGCCGGGTACTGCGCGGGCTTGCCGTGCTTGTCCCAGTACTCCTCGATCGGGTCGAGGATGTTCCAGGACAGTTCGACCTCCTGGTGGCGCGGGAAGAGGTTCGCGTCGCCCAGCAGCACGTCGAGGATGAGCCGCTCGTAGGCCTCGGGGCTCGACTCCGTGAAGGACTCGCCGTAGGCGAAGTCCATCGTCACGTCGCGGACCTCCATGGAGGTGCCCGGGACCTTGGAGCCGAAGCGGACCGTGATGCCCTCGTCCGGCTGGACCCGGATGACCAGGGCGTTCTGCCCCAGCTCCTCGGTCGCGCCCGACTCGAACGGGAGGTACGGGGCCCGCTTGAAGACCACCGCGATCTCCGTCACCCGGCGGCCCAGGCGCTTGCCCGTCCGCAGGTAGAAGGGGACGCCCGCCCAGCGGCGGTTGTTGATCTCCAGGCGGATGGCCGCGTAGGTGTCGGTCTTCGACTTGGGGTCGATGCCGTCCTCTTCGAGGTACCCGACGACCTTCTCGCCGCCCTGCCACCCGGCCGCGTACTGGCCGCGCACGGTGTGCTTGCCCAGGTCCTCCGGCAGCTGCACCGCCGTCAGCACCTTGAGCTTCTCCGCCACCAGCGCCTTGGGGTGGAAGGAGCCGGGCTCCTCCATCGCGGTCAGCGCGAGCAGCTGGAGCAGGTGGTTCTGGATGACGTCACGGGCCGCGCCGATGCCGTCGTAGTAGCCGGCCCGGCCGCCGATGCCGATGTCCTCGGCCATCGTGATCTGGACGTGGTCGACGTACGACCGGTTCCAGATCGGCTCGAACATGGTGTTGGCGAAGCGGAGCGCCAGGATGTTCTGGACGGTCTCCTTGCCGAGGTAGTGGTCGATCCGGAAGACCTCGTCACGCGGGAAGACCTCGTGGACGACCTTGTTGAGTTCCTCGGCGCTCTTCAGGTCGTGACCGAAGGGCTTCTCGATGACGGCGCGCCGCCACGATCCCTCCTTCTGGGCCAGCCCGTGGTTCTTGAGCTGCTGGACCACCTTGGGGAAGAACTTCGGCGGCACGGACAGGTAGAAGGCGAAGTTGCCGCCCGTGCCCTGCGCCTTGTCGAGGTCGTCGATCGTCGCCTTCAGCGTCTCGAAGGCCGCGTCGTCGTCGAAGTCGCCCTGCACGAACCGGCAGCCCTGCACCAGCTGCTGCCAGACCTCCTCCCGGAAGGGGGTGCGCGCGTGCTGCTTGACGGCCTCGTACACCTCCTGTGCGAAGTCCTCGTGCTCCCACTCGCGGCGGGCGAAGCCGATCAGCGAGAAGCCCGGCGGGAGCAGGCCGCGGTTGGCGAGGTCGTAGACGGCAGGCATCAGCTTCTTGCGCGACAGGTCACCCGTAACGCCGAAAATGACCAGGCCGGACGGCCCCGCGATGCGCGGGAGCCGCCGGTCCTGTGCGTCACGAAGCGGGTTCGCTCCGTTTACAGACAAGGTGTTCAGGCCTCCGTGGGGGCGAGGCGCTCGAGCTCCGCCTCGGTCGACTTCAGCAGGTCGTTCCAGGACGCCTCGAACTTCTCGACGCCCTCGTCTTCCAGCAGCTGAACGACATCGTCGTACGAGATGCCCAGCTTCGCGACCGCGTCGAGCTCGGCGCGGGCCTGCTCGTAGGTGCCGCGGACGGTGTCACCGGTGATCTCGCCGTGGTCGGCGGTGGCCTCCAGCGTGGCCTCCGGCATGGTGTTCACCGTGTTCGGGGCGACCAGGTCGGCCACGTACAGGGTGTCCTTGTACGCCGGGTCCTTGACGCCGGTCGAGGCCCACAGCGCCCGCTGCTTGTTGGCGCCGTGCTTCTCCAGGGCGGTCCAACGGTCAGAGGCGAAGACCTCCTCGTAGGCCTGGTAGGCCAGACGGGCGTTGGCGAGGGCCGCCTTGCCCTTGAGGGCCTTGGCCTCGTCGGTGCCGATGGCGTCCAGGCGCTTGTCGATCTCGGTGTCCACGCGGGACACGAAGAAGGAGGCGACCGAGTGGATCAGAGAGAGGTCCAGGCCCGCGGCCTTGGCCTTCTCCAGACCCGCCAGGTACGCGTCCATGACCTCGCGGTAGCGCTCCAGCGAGAAGATCAGCGTGACGTTGACGCTGATGCCCTTGCCGATGACCTCCGTGATCGCCGGCAGGCCGGCCTTGGTCGCCGGGATCTTGATGAGCGTGTTCGGGCGGTCCACCAGCCAGGCGAGCTGCTTGGCCTCGGCGATCGTCGCCGCCGTCCGGTGGGCCAGACGGGGGTCGACCTCGATCGACACGCGGCCGTCCTGGCCGTCGGTGCGGTCGTAGACCGGGCGCAGGATGTCGGCGGCGTCGCGGACGTCCGCCGTGGTGATCATGCGCAGGGCCTCGTCGACGGTGACCTTGCGGGTGGCGAGGTCGGTGAGCTGCTGCTCGTAGCCCTCGCCGCCGCTGATCGCCTTCTGGAAGATCGCCGGGTTGGTGGTGACACCGACCACGTGCGACTGGTCGATGAGCTCCGCCAGGTTGCCGGACGTGATGCGCTTGCGGGACAGGTCGTCCAGCCAGATCGCCACGCCCTCGTCGGAGAGGCGCTTGAGTGCGTCTGTCATGGGAATTGCATCTCCTACTGGTGTTGTACGGGCGTCAGCGCGCGGCGGCGGCGATCGAGTCCTTGGCGGCGGCGGTCACTGCCTCGGCGGTGAAGCCGAACTCGCGGAACAGCACCTTCGCGTCCGCCGAGGCACCGAAGTGCTCCAGCGAGACGATCCGGCCGGCGTCACCGACGTAACGGTGCCAGGTCAGGCCGATGCCCGCCTCGACCGCGACCCGCGCCTTGACGGAGGCCGGCAGGACGCTGTCCTTGTAGTCCTGGTCCTGCTCCTCGAACCACTCGACGGACGGCATGGAGACGACCCGGGTCGGGATGCCCTCGGCCTGGAGCTGCTCGCGGGCCTCGACGGCCAGGTGCACCTCGGAGCCGGTGCCGATGAGGACGACCTGGGCGTCGCCGCCGTCCGCCTCGAAGAGCACGTACCCGCCCTTGGCGGCGTCCTCGTTGCGCTCGTACGTCGGCACGCCCTGGCGGGTCAGCGCCAGGCCGTGCGGGGCGCCCTTGCCGAACACCTTGGTGTGGCGCTTCAGGATCTCGCGCCAGGCGACGGCGGTCTCGTTCGCGTCGGCCGGGCGGACGACGTTCAGGCCCGGGATGGCGCGCAGCGAGGCCAGGTGCTCGACCGGCTGGTGGGTCGGGCCGTCCTCGCCGAGGCCGATGGAGTCGTGCGTCCACACGTAGGTCACCGGCAGGTGCATCAGCGCGGACAGGCGGACGGCGTTGCGCATGTAGTCGGAGAACACCAGGAAGGTGCCGCCGTAGATGCGGGTGTGGCCGTGCAGGGCGATGCCGTTCATGGCCGCGGCCATGGCGTGCTCGCGGATGCCGAAGTGGATGGTGCGGCCGTACGGGTCGGCCTCCGGCAGCGGGTTGCCCACCGGCAGGAACGAGGAGTTCTTGTCGATGGTGGTGTTGTTGGAGCCGGCCAGGTCGGCCGAGCCGCCCCACAGCTCCGGGATGACCGCGCCGAGCGCCTCGAGCACCTTGCCGGAGGCGGCGCGGGTCGCGAGGCCCTTGCCCGCCTCGAAGGCGGGGAGCTTGTCCTCCCAGCCCGCGGGCAGCTCGTTGGCGTTGATGCGGTCGAACTCGGCGGCGCGCTCCGGGTGGGCGGTGCGCCAGGCGGAGAACTCCTTCTCCCACTCGGCGCGGGCCTCGCGGCCACGGTCCCCGAGGGCGCGGGTGTGCGCGATGACCTCGTCGGAGACCTCGAAGGTCTGCTCCGGGTCGAAGCCGAGGACGCGCTTGGTGGCGGCCACCTCGTCGTCGCCGAGGGCCGAGCCGTGCGCGGCCTCGGTGTTCTGGGCGTGCGGGGCGGGCCAGGCGATGATCGAGCGGGCCGCGATGAAGGAGGGGCGGCCGGTCTCGGCCTTGGCGGCCTGGAGGGCGGCGTACAGGGCCTTCGGGTCGAGGTCGCCGTTGGCCTGCTGCTCGACGCGCTGGACGTGCCAGCCGTACGCCTCGTAGCGCTTCATGGTGTCCTCGGAGACGGCGGTCTCCGTGTCACCCTCGATGGAGATGTGGTTGTCGTCCCACAGGAGCACCAGGTTGCCGAGCTTCTGGTGGCCGGCGAGGGCGGACGCCTCGTGGGAGATGCCCTCCTGGAGGCAGCCGTCACCCGCGATCGCGTAGACCATGTGGTCGAACGGGGAGGTGCCCGCGGCGGCCTGCGGGTCGAACAGACCGCGCTCGTAGCGGGAGGCCATGGCCATGCCCACCGCGTTGGCGATGCCCTGGCCGAGGGGGCCGGTGGTGGTCTCGACGCCGGCCGTGTGGCCGTACTCCGGGTGCCCGGGGGTCTTGGAGCCCCAGGTGCGGAACGCCTTGAGGTCGTCCAGTTCGAGCCCGAACCCGCCGAGGTACAGCTGGGTGTAGAGGGTGAGGGACGAGTGCCCCGCGGAGAGCACGAAACGGTCGCGGCCCACCCACTCGGGGTCGGCCGGGTCGTGCCGCATGACCTTCTGGAAGAGGGTGTACGCGGCGGGGGCCAGGCTCATGGCCGTGCCCGGGTGCCCGTTCCCGACCTTCTGGACCGCGTCAGCGGCCAGAACGCGGGCGGTGTCGACGGCCCGCTGGTCCAGTTCGGTCCATTCGAGCTCTGTGGTCGTCGGCTTGGTGCTCACCGTGAGTCAGGGCTCCTCTCCACATGTCTGAATCCCGGTGACGAACGGTGCACCGGCGCGATTCCGAGCCTACCCCCGCAACGGCGTGCAGCTATTCGAGTGCCCACACTCCGTCACCTGTCGTTCACCTCCGTTCGGGCCAACACGACGCGACCCCCGCGCAGGGCGACGTAAGACCAACGTCTAGAGTGGCGTGGTACGTGCAGGCCCTTACGGTGCTTGCTGATTTCTCTCACAGGGGTGCGTGTGACGGCCGTCGAATCCCGTCCAGCGGGGGTGCTCGGGACGAGCCCCGGTCACCGGCCGTTCGGGGCCCGGGCCATGGCGTTCGTGGCTTTGACCAAGCCTCGGATCATCGAACTTCTGCTGATCACCACAGTGCCGGTGATGTTCCTGGCGGAGCAGGGCGTGCCCTCGCTGTGGCTGGTTCTCGCGACCTGCTTCGGCGGCTACCTGTCCGCGGGCGGGGCCAACGCGCTGAACATGTACATCGATCGAGACATCGACGCGCTGATGGACCGGACCTCGCAGCGTCCGCTCGTGACCGGCATGGTCAGCCCGAGGGAGTGCCTGGCCTTCGGCATCACCCTCGGCGTGGTCTCCACCCTGTTCTTCGGCCTGCTGATCAACTGGCTGTCGGCGGCGCTCGCGCTCGGCGCGCTCCTCTTCTACGTGGTCATCTACACGATGCTGCTGAAGCGGCGCACCGCCCAGAACATCGTCTGGGGCGGCATCGCGGGCTGCATGCCCGTGCTGATCGGCTGGTCGGCCGTCAAGAACGAGGTCTCCTGGGCCGCGGTCATCCTCTTCCTCGTCATCTTCTTCTGGACGCCGCCGCACTACTGGCCGCTGTCGATGAAGGTGAAGGACGACTACGCGCGTGTCGGCGTGCCGATGCTGCCGGTGGTGGCCGGGAACAAGGTCGTGGCGCGGCAGATCGTGCTCTACAGCTGGGTGATGGTGGCCGTCTCGCTGCTGCTGACCCCTCTGGGTTACACGGGCTGGTTCTACACCTCGGTCGCGCTGCTCGCGGGCGGCTGGTGGCTGTGGGAGGCGCACGCGCTGCACGCGCGGGCCAAGGCGGGCGTGACGGGCGCGAAGCTCAAGGAGATGCGCCTGTTCCACTGGTCCATCACCTACGTGTCGCTGCTGTTCGTCGCGGTGGCCGTGGATCCCTTCCTCCGCTGATTACTCGCCGGTAGCATGCCCCTCATGGGAGACACCGCAGACATCGCGGACGCCGCAGGCGCCGCGGACAAGAAGCAGGACCGCAAGGCGGCCAGGCTGGCCAAGCAGATCGCCGCCTTCGCCAAGGAGCACGGCGGCGCCGAGGGCCAGCTGGCCCACATCGGCCAGGCCGGCACCCGCATCGTGCTCGTGGGCACCGACGGCGGCTGGGGCGACCTGGTCGCCCCGACCTTCGCCGTGGCCCGGCTGGCCGCGGAGAAGGCCGGTCTGACCCTCCACGAGGAGTTCGACGGCGAGTTCGCCGCGCGCGTGAAGACCGGCCCGTACGAGTGGACGCGGATGGCCGGCATCCAGATCGGCGGAGCGGCCAACCCGGCCGCCTGAGCCGGCTCCCGCCGATCCGGTGCCGTCTCGGTCAACAGCGCGAGGAACACCTCACACCCCGCTCACCCGTTAGGACGTGTGGAAGCCCCTTCCTCACGTCCGCAACGGGATGCCCGGATGATCGAAACGCCGCCCCTGGTGGACCAGTACTGCCACGGAGTACTCCGTACGGAGCTGGGCCTGGGCACCTTCGAGGCCCAACTGCTCCCCGCGGCGGGTCCGCCCGCCGCGGGCACCACCTTCTTCGACACCCAGACCGGCTTCGCCGTGCGCCGCTGGTGCCCGCCGCTGCTCGGCCTGGAACCGCACGCCGCTCCCGCCCGCTACCTGGCCCGGCGCCGCGAACTCGGCGTGGCCGAGTCGGCGCGCCGGCTGCTGAGGGGCTCCGGGGTCACCGCGTACCTGGTCGACACCGGGGAGCCCGGGGACCTCACCGGACCCAAGGAACTGGCGCTCGCCGGGGACGCGGAGGCCTTCGAGGCGGTCCGGCTGGAGTTACTGGCCGAGCAGGCCGCCGACACATCCGGGACGGTGGCCGGGTTCCTCGCCAACCTCGCCGGTGCCGTCCACCACGCGGCCGCCGGGGCCGCCGCCTTCACCTGCGCCGCGGGTCCCGGCCTCACCGCCGACCCGCCCGGTCCCGGCGAGGTGCGCGGGGCGGCCGGGCGCTGGCTGGAGGCACGCGCGAAGGGCGGAGCGGTAAAGGACCCCGTGCTGCTGCGACACCTGCTGTGGAGCGCGGTCTCCTCCGGGCTGCCGCTCCAACTGCGTACGGGAGCGGGGGACGAAGCCGCGCTGACCGGCTTCGCACGGGCCACCGAGGGCCTGGGGGCGCGGCTCGTGCTGCTGGGGGAGTACCCGCACCACCGGCACGCGGCGCGGCTGGCCGCGGCCTTCCCGCACGTCTACGCGGACACCGGCCCGGCCCTCGGGCGGACCGGCGCCGGGGCCGCGACGGTACTGGCGGAGCTGCTGGAGCTCGCGCCGTTCGGGAAGCTGATGTACTCCAGCGGAGCGGGCCGGCTCCCCGAACTGCACGCGGTCGGCGCCCTGGTCTTCCGGGACGCGCTGGGCCGGGTGCTGGGCGGCCGGGTCGCGGACGGGTCCTGGTCCTGGCGGGACGCCGAGCGGGTGGCCGCCATGGTCGCGGCGGGCAATGCCCGCCGCGTGTACCGGCTGGACGAACGGGGCTAGGCCGCCCCTTTCGGATCAGACCGCCGAGAGCTGCGGGTCGCCCTGGGCGGGGATCTCCGCCTGCTCCACGGTCCGCTCGCGCAGGCTCAGCGCGACCCTGAGCACCGCGATCCACACCAGGCAGGAGCCGAGCATGTGGAAAGCGACCAGGACCTCGGGCACATGGGTGGCGTACTGGACGTAGCCGATCCCGCCCTGCGCGAGCAGTACGAGCAGCAGGTCGCGGGCGCGGGCACGGGTGTCGGCGGGGGCGTCCACGACGCGCAGCGCCAGCCACATCGCCACGGCGAGCGCGCACACGAGCCACGCCGAGATGCCGTGCACGTGCGCGGTGGTCTCCCAGTCGAACGGCATCCGCTTGATCTCGCTCTTGTCGCCGGCGTGCGGTCCGGATCCGGTGACGACCGTGCCCGCCGCGATCAGCACGAGGGTGGCGGCGATCAGCGCCCACGACAGCTTGCGCACCGGGCCGGGCACGCGCGGCCGGGGGAGGCCGTCGCCCTCACGGGTGCGCTGCCAGGAGACGGTGGTGACGGCGATCAGGCTGGTGGCGAGCAGGAAGTGTCCGGCGACGCTGTACGGGTTCAGCCCGGTCAGCACGGTGATCCCGCCGAGGACCGCGTTGCCCATCACGAGGGCGAACTGGACCCAGCCGAGCTTGGTCAGCGAGTGCCGCCAGGGCTTGGCCGCCCGGGAGGCGAGGATGAACCAGCCGACGGCCGAGCAGAGCACGTACGTCAGCATCCGGTTGCCGAACTCGATGGCGCCGTGGAAGCCCTGGGCCTGCGTCACGACCAGACTGTCGTCGGTGCACTTGGGCCAGGTGTCGCAGCCGAGACCGGAACCGGTCAGCCGCACCGCGCCGCCGGTGACGACGATGAGCACGCTCATGACGAGCGCGGCGGACGCGGCGCGCCGGACGGTCCGAGGTGACGGCGTCCAGCGGCCTGCGATGTATGCGAATGGGTTCAACACGGCCCCTATCGTATGGGCCGACTTGTGCAAACTTTCACGAGGGGGTGGTGTCGGGGCCCACGAGCAACCGGAACCGGGCCCCCGCGGGGTCCCCCTCCTCGTGCCACCACAGGCGAATGCGCCAGTGGCCGCCGTCGCCCGGGCAGTCCGTCGAGGCCGTGAAGGCGTGCACCACGTCCGACGCCACCTCCTGGGCCGTCCGGTTCCTGACCTCCGTGGAACCGCGCCACGGGTGCCCCAGTACGTTCCACAGCCCATCGGCGCCGCGCACCTCCACGCGCCACACCGCGAGCCAGGGCGTGACCTCCAGCATCGTGGCCACCTGCTCGGCACCCAGCCCCAGCCCGGCCGCGATCTCCTCCTCCGCCACCCCCTGGATCCGGGCGGCCACCACGGCCTGCGGCAGCAGTCGCTCCGGCAGCAGCCCCTCCGTGCGCAGCCGCACCAGCGAGGCGAAGGCCAGGAAGCGCAGGCGCAGCTCCAGCTGGCGGCCGATGTGGTCGAGGGCCTCCTCGGCCTCCTCGGACTCCTCCGGGCCGTTGTCCGCGAGCAGCAGCTGCCGGAAGTCCCCCTCGGCATCCACCGCCCAGGCCACCGCCTCCTCGGCCAGACCCAGCTCCGCGAGGCGGTCGCCGAGGAACACCTTCGCCTGGGCGAGCCCCCGGCGGTTGACCGGATCGCGCTGGTCCAGGCCCGACCACACCTCGACGGCGGTGCGGGTCAGGTCACGGGCCCGCTCGCCGGCGGCCCGTTCCATGGCGCTCGGACCCTCGGAGGCGGCCGGCCCCAGCGGGTGCCTCGGCAGCCGGGCCCCGTCGCTCAGCGGCCAGGCGAGCCACACCCCGTGGTTGATCAGCCCGCGCGCGTACCAGCGGGCGAAGTCGGGGGAGTACGGCGCGGCGCGCTCGGAGCTCCGCAGCCCCTCCTCGATCGTGGCGAGGGCACCCGCGCGGTCCCCCTCGGCGAACCGCAGGGCGGCCCGGTCGGCCAGCCGCAGCCCCAGCAGAGCGGTGCACTGCGGGTCGTCGGTGAGCGGGCGCAGGGCCCCGATCAGCTCGTCGAGCAGCCGCTCGCGATCGTCGGGCTCCGCGTGCGCCGCCCCCGAGCGCACCCGTGCCCACTGCTCGTCCAGCCGAAGTACGGCCTCCCGCTGCACCATGTCCGCCCCCCGGCTTCATGTGTGGAGGCGTCCATCCTCGCGGCTTTTCCGTCGGGAGGGGAGCGGTTTCATTCCCAGCGGAAGAGCCGCGCGGCGGCGCCCAGGCCGAGTACGGCCCAGGCCGCGAGCACGGCCGCGTCGCCCCACGGCAGCGCCGCCCCGTGCTGGAGCACCTCGCGCAGACCGTCGGACAGGGCCGAGATGGGCAGCAGGCCCAGTACGGACCGGACGGCTCCCGGGAACTTCTCCAGCGGCACGATCACTCCGCCGCCGATCAGCAGCAGCAGGAACACCAGATTGGCGGCGGCCAGGGTGATCTCCGCCTTGAGGGTGCCCGCCATCAGCAGCCCCAGCCCCGAGAAGGCGGCGGTGCCGAGCAGGACCAGCGCGGCGACCGACAGCGGGTCGCCCTGCGGGGACCAGCCCAGCACGAAGGCGATCACCGTCAGCAGCGCGATCTGGAGCACCTCGGTGACCAGCACCGACAGGGTCTTGGCCGCCATCAGCGCCCAGCGCGGCAGCGGCGAGGCCCCGAGCCGCTTGAGGACCCCGTAGCGCCGGTCGAAGCCGGTGGCGATGGCCTGGCCGGTGAAGGCGGTCGACATCACGGCGAGGGCCAGGACGCCGGGGGCCAGGAAGTCCACGGACTTCCCCGCACCGGTGTCGATGATGTCGACGGCCGAGAAGAGGGTCAGCAGCAGCGCCGGGATGATCACGGTGAGCAGCAGCTGTTCCCCGTTGCGCAGCAGCATCCGGGTCTCCAGCGCGGTCTGCGCGAGGACCATGCGGGCCACCGGGGCCGCTCCCGGGTTGGGGGTGAACGTACCGGCGCTCATGCGCGCAGCTCCTTACCGGTCAGTTCCAAGAAGACGTCTTCGAGGGTGTGCCGCTCCACGGTGAGGCTGTTCGGCATCACGCCGTGCTGCGCGCACCAGGAGGCGACGGTGGCCAGCAGCTGCGGGTCGACGTCACCGGTGACCCGGTAGGAGCCGGGAAGGAGCTCGGCGGCCTGGGTGCCGTCGGGCAGTGCCTTCAGCAGCGAGGCGAGGTCGAGGGAGGGGCGGCCGGTGAAGCGCAGGGTGTTCTCGGCGCCGCCCCGGCACAGCTGCTCGGGGCTGCCGTGGGCGATGACCCGGCCCGCGTCGACGATGGCGACCTCGTCCGAGAGCTGCTCGGCCTCGTCCATGTGGTGGGTGGTGAGCACGACGGTGACCCCGTCGGCGCGCAGTTCCCGTACGAGCTCCCAGGTCGCGCGGCGGGCCTGCGGGTCCAGGCCGGCGGTGGGCTCGTCCAGGAAGACCAGCTCGGGGCGGCCGACCACGGCCATGGCCAGTGCCAGGCGCTGCTGCTGGCCGCCGGAGAGCCGGCGGTAGGGGGTACGGCCGCAGCCGCCGAGGCCGAGGCGCTCCACCAGGGGGTCCACGTCGAGCGGGTCCGCGTACAGCTTGGCCATGTGGCGCAGCATCTCGACGGCGCGGGCCCCGGAGTAGACGCCCCCGGACTGCAGCATCACGCCGATCCGGGTCCGCAGCGCGCCGGCCTGGGCGACCGGGTCGAGGCCGAGGACGCGGACGGTGCCGGCGTCGGGACGGCGGTAGCCCTCGCAGGTCTCCACCGTGGTCGTCTTGCCCGCGCCGTTGGGACCGAGGACCGCGGTGACGGATCCCCTGCGGACGGTGAGGTCCAGTCCGTCCACCGCTGTTTTGGGGCCGTACCGCTTCACCAGTCCGCGGATTTCCACGGCGGGGTCGTTGCTCATGGGCAATGAGTCTACGGAGCCGGGGAAGGGGCCCTCGGCCCCGGGGGCGCAGCGAACACGGGCCCTTTTCGGTCTCGCCATCCCGGACGGATCGGCGTCTCTCCGTGATCTCCTCCGCAACCTCATGTTCACGGTGTCGGGAAGCATCGTGGGCGGAGGACTGCTGGTCGGGGCCGTCCACCGGTTCACGGGAGGGGCCCGCGAAGAAGGTGGAATCTTTGCCTCCGAATAACTCTGCGTCGATTAATTAGGTAACCCTTAGTGATGGATGACACCAGGAGTGGCGTCCGTCACGGCTTGTCGGGGCTCGGTTAATTACGCAACAATGGCGTTGTGAAATACGGCGAACGGCAGATCGAGACCCCCCAGGGGGAGCTCGCCACCGGGGAGCGGTCAACCCGCAACCGAGTGGCGCGCTCGATCCTGGACCACGGTCCGTCCACCGTCGCCGACCTCGCCCAGCGCCTCGGCCTCACCCAGGCCGCCGTCCGCCGCCACCTGGACACGCTCGTCGCCGACGACGTGGTCGAACCCCGTGAGCAGCGTGTGTACGGCACGCGCACCCGGGGTCGGCCCGCCAAGGTGTTCGCGCTCACCGACTGCGGCCGGGACGCCTTCGACCAGTCCTACGACACGCTCGCCGCGGACGCCCTGCGCTGGATCGCGCAGTCCGTCGGTGGCGGCGAGCAGGGCGAGGCGGCCGTCGCCGCCTTCGCCCGGTCCCGGATGGAGGCGCAGGCGCGGAGCTACCGGGAAGCCGTCGACGCGGCCGCTCCGGCGGGCCGCACGGAGGCCCTGGCCAAGGCGTTGACCGCGGACGGGTACGCTGCTACGGCGAAGAGCGCTCCCGGTCCGCACAGCGGTGAACAGCTCTGCCAGCACCACTGCCCGGTCGCACACGTCGCCGAGCAGTTCCCGCAGCTCTGCGAGGCGGAGACAGAGGTCTTCTCCCGCCTGCTCGGGACCCATGTGCAGCGTCTCGCCACGATCGCCCACGGCGACGGAGTGTGCACGACGTTCATTCCGCGTAGCGCGAGCACCACACAGACCGACACATCAGTATCTGCAAGTACGGCCGGGAGGAACCCCGCATGACCACGGAGACTGCTCACCCTGAGCTCGATGGCCTGGGCACCTACGAATAC
The DNA here is from genome assembly GCF_042892775.1 of Streptomyces sp. NPDC001717. Classification (NCBI taxonomy): domain Bacteria; kingdom Bacillati; phylum Actinomycetota; class Actinomycetes; order Kitasatosporales; family Streptomycetaceae; genus Streptomyces; species Streptomyces sp. NPDC001717. Next base: position 258,923 of record NZ_JBIAUK010000005.1, read on the forward strand.
GGCTGGGCCGACTCCGACGCGGCCGGTGCCGCTGCCAAGCGGGGTCTGTCCGAGGACGTCGTCCGCGACATCTCGGCGAAGAAGTCCGAGCCGGAGTGGATGCTCAACCTCCGCCTCAAGGGCCTGAAGCTGTTCGACAAGAAGCCCATGCCGAACTGGGGCTCGGACCTCTCCGGCATCGACTTCGACAACATCAAGTACTTCGTGCGCTCCACCGAGAAGCAGGCCGCTTCCTGGGAGGACCTGCCCGAGGACATCAAGAACACGTACGACAAGCTCGGCATCCCGGAGGCGGAGAAGCAGCGCCTCGTCGCCGGTGTCGCCGCCCAGTACGAGTCCGAGGTCGTCTACCACCAGATCCGCGAGGACCTGGAGGAGCAGGGCGTCATCTTCCTCGACACGGACACCGCGCTCAAGGAGCACCCGGAGCTCTTCCAGGAGTACTTCGGCACGGTCATCCCCGTCGGTGACAACAAGTTCGCCTCGCTGAACACCGCGGTGTGGTCGGGCGGCTCGTTCATCTACGTCCCCAAGGGTGTCCACGTGGACATCCCGCTCCAGGCCTACTTCCGCATCAACACGGAGAACATGGGCCAGTTCGAGCGGACGCTGATCATCGTCGACGAGGACGCCTACGTCCACTACGTCGAGGGCTGCACCGCCCCGATCTACTCCTCGGACTCGCTGCACAGCGCCGTGGTCGAGATCATCGTGAAGAAGGGCGGCCGCTGCCGCTACACGACGATCCAGAACTGGTCGAACAACGTCTACAACCTGGTCACCAAGCGCGCCGTGGCGTACGAGGGCGCGACCATGGAGTGGATCGACGGCAACATCGGTTCCAAGGTCACCATGAAGTACCCGGCCGTCTACCTGATGGGCGAGCACGCCAAGGGCGAGACCCTCTCCATCGCCTTCGCGGGCGAGGGCCAGCACCAGGACGCCGGCTCCAAGATGGTCCACATGGCGCCGAACACCTCCTCGAACATCGTCTCCAAGTCGGTGGCGCGAGGCGGCGGCCGCACCTCCTACCGCGGTCTCGTCGAGATCGGCGAGGGCGCTCCGGGCTCCAAGTCCAACGTGCTGTGCGACGCGCTCCTGGTCGACACGATCTCCCGCTCGGACACCTACCCGTACGTGGACGTCCGCGAGGACGACGTCACGATGGGTCACGAGGCCACCGTCTCCAAGGTCTCCGACGACCAGCTCTTCTACCTGATGCAGCGCGGACTCACCGAGTTCGAGGCCATGGCCATGATCGTGCGCGGCTTCGTCGAGCCGATCGCGAAGGAGCTGCCCATGGAGTACGCGCTGGAGCTGAACCGGCTGATCGAGCTGCAGATGGAGGGTTCGGTCGGCTAGTCCCGACCGCCCGTCCCACCCGCAGCACATTCTTTTGACGAAGACTGTGTTCATTTAAGAGAGCGAGCAAGACGACAGCCATGGCTGAGGCTCAGAACATTCCGGCGGGCTCCACCACCGCCGGCGCGATCGCGGTGGCCGCCGAGTCCACCGTCGCCACCCGGATGAGCGCGCCCCCGTCCTTCGACGTGGCCGACTTCCCGGTACCGCACGGCCGCGAGGAGGAGTGGCGGTTCACCCCGCTGGCCCGCCTCAAGGGTCTGCACGACGGCACCGCGGTCGCCAACGGCACCATGAAGGCCCAGATCGAGGCGCCCGACGGCGTGACCGTCGAGTCCGTCGAGCGTGACGACGAGCGGATCGGCAAGGCCGGCACCCCCGTCGACCGCGTCTCCGCCCAGGCCTTCTCCTCGTTCGCCAAGGCCACGGTCGTCACCGTGCCCAAGGAGACCGTGCTGGCCGAGCCCATCCGGGTCGCGCTGCACGGCGAGGGCGGCACGACCTTCGGTCACACCGTCTTCGACATCAAGCCGTTCGCCGAGGCGATCATCGTGATCGACCACACCGGTGACGGCGTGCGCGCCGCCAACGTCGACATCCTCGTCGGCGACGGCGCCAAGGTGACCTTCGTGTCCGTCCAGGACTGGGACGACACCGCCGTCCACACCTCGCAGCACAACGCCCTCGTCGGCCGCGACGCGAGCTTCAAGTCCGTGGTCGTCACCTTCGGCGGCGACCTGGTGCGCCTGCACCCGCGCGTCAGCTACGCGGGCCCCGGCGGCGAGGCCGAGATGCTCGGTCTCTACTTCACGGACGCCGGCCAGCACCAGGAGCACCGTCTCCTGGTCACGCACGACGCCCCGCACTGCAAGTCCAACGTGGTCTACAAGGGCGCGCTCCAGGGCCAGGACGCCCACGCCGTCTGGATCGGTGACGTGCTCATCGAGAAGACCGCCGAGGGCACCGACACCTACGAGATGAACCGCAACCTCGTCCTCACGGACGGCGCCCGGGTCGACTCGGTGCCGAACCTGGAGATCGAGACCGGCGAGATCGTCGGCGCCGGCCACGCCTCCGCCACCGGCCGCTTCGACGACGAGCAGCTCTTCTACCTGCAGGCCCGCGGCATCCCGGCCGACGAGGCCCGCCGCCTGGTCGTGCGCGGCTTCTTCGCCGAGCTCGTCCAGCAGATCGGTGTCCCGGACATCGAGGAGCGCCTGATCGCGAAGATCGAGGCCGAGCTGGCGGCGGCCGTCTGATGACCTACCTCAAGGCCTGCACGCTGAGCGAGCTGGAAGAGAACACCCCCAAGCGGGTGGAACTCGACGGCACGCCGGTGTCCATCGTCTCCACCGACGGGGAGGTGTTCGCGATCAACGACATCTGCTCGCACGCGAACGTCTCCCTCTCGGAGGGCGAGGTCGAGGACTGCATGATCGAGTGCTGGCTGCACGGGTCGGCCTTCGACCTGCGCACCGGCAAGCCCTCCGGTCTGCCCGCGACGCGCCCCGTACCCGTATACCCCGTAAAGATCGAAGGGGACGACGTGCTCGTCTCCCTCACCCAGGAGTCCTGAGGTATCCATGGCAACGCTTGAAATCCACGACCTGCACGTCTCCGTCGAGGCCGAGAACGGCGCCCGCGAGATCCTCAAGGGCGTCGACCTCACCGTCAAGCAGGGTGAGACGCACGCCATCATGGGTCCCAACGGCTCCGGCAAGTCCACCCTCGCGTACTCGCTCGCCGGTCACCCGAAGTACACCATCACCGGTGGCACCGTGACCCTCGACGGCGAAGACGTCCTGGAGATGTCCGTCGACGAGCGCGCCCGCGCCGGCGTCTTCCTCGCCATGCAGTACCCGGTCGAGGTCCCCGGCGTCTCGGTCTCCAACTTCCTGCGCACCTCCGCCACCGCCATCCGCGGCGAGGCCCCCAAGCTGCGCACCTGGGTGAAGGAGGTCAAGTCCGCGATGGAGCAGCTCCAGATGGACCCGGCCTTCGCCGAGCGCAACGTCAACGAGGGCTTCTCCGGCGGTGAGAAGAAGCGCCACGAGATCCTCCAGCTCGAGCTCCTCAAGCCGAAGATCGCGATCCTCGACGAGACCGACTCCGGCCTCGACGTCGACGCCCTGCGCATCGTCTCCGAGGGCGTCAACCGCGTCCGCGAGTCCGGTGAGGTCGGCACCCTGCTGATCACCCACTACACGCGCATCCTGCGCTACATCAAGCCCGACTTCGTGCACGTGTTCGCGAACGGTCGCATCGCCGAGTCCGGTGGCGCCGAGCTCGCGGACCAGCTGGAGGCCGAGGGTTACGACAAGTACGTGAAGGGTGGCGCGACCGCGTGACACAGCTGCCCGGCCTCCTCGACATCGAGGCGATCCGCAAGGACTTCCCCCTGCTGGATCGTGTGGTCCACGACGGGAAGAAGATCGTTTACCTGGACAACGCTGCGACCTCGCAGAAGCCGCGCCAGGTACTCGACGCGCTGAACGCCTACTACGAACGGCACAACGCCAACGTCCACCGCGGCGTGCACGTGCTCGCCGAGGAGGCCACGGCACTGTACGAGGGCGCCCGCGACAAGGTCGCCGCCTTCATCAACGCGCCGAGCCGCGACGAGGTGATCTTCACGAAGAACGCCTCGGAGTCGCTCAACCTGGTCGCGAACATGCTCGGCTGGGCCGACGAGCCCTACCGGGTCGACCGCGACACCGAGATCGCCATCACCGAGATGGAGCACCACTCCAACATCGTCCCGTGGCAGCTGCTGGCGCAGCGCACCGGCGCGAAGCTGAAGTGGTTCGGCCTCACGGACGACGGCCGGCTCGACCTGTCCAACATCGAAGAGGTCATCACGGAGAAGACGAAGATCGTCTCCTTCACGCTGGTCTCCAACATCATGGGCACGGTCAACCCGGTCGAGGCGATCGTCCGGCGCGCGCAGGACGTCGGCGCGCTGGTGCTGATCGACGCCTCGCAGGCCGCTCCGCACATGCCGCTGGACGTACAGGCGCTCGGCGCCGACTTCGTGGCCTTCACCGGCCACAAGATGTGCGGCCCGACCGGCATCGGCGTCCTGTGGGGCCGCCAGGAGCTCCTGGAGGACCTGCCCCCGTTCCTCGGTGGCGGCGAGATGATCGAGACCGTGTCGATGCACGCCTCGACGTACGCGCCGGCGCCCCACAAGTTCGAGGCGGGTACGCCCCCGATCGCCCAGGCCGTAGGCCTCGGCGCGGCCGTGGACTACCTGACCGCGATCGGCATGGACAAGATCGCCGCTCACGAGCACGCGATCACCGAGTACGCGATCAAGCGGCTCGCCGAGGTGCCCGACCTGCGGATCATCGGCCCCACCACGGCCGAGGACCGTGGCGCCGCGATCTCCTTCGTGCTGGGCGACATCCACCCGCACGACGTGGGCCAGGTGCTCGACGAGCAGGGCATCGCGGTCCGCGTGGGACACCACTGCGCCCGCCCGGTCTGCCTGCGGTACGGAATTCCGGCGACCACGCGAGCGTCTTTCTACCTGTACTCCTCTCCCGCCGATGTCGACGCGCTGATCGACGGGCTGGAGCACGTACGGAACTTCTTCGGCTGACAGGACGAGGACGCTGTGAAGCTGGATTCGATGTACCAGGAACTGATCCTGGACCACTACAAGCACCCGCACGGGCGTGGCCTGCGCGACGGTGACGCCGAGGTGCACCACGTCAACCCGACGTGCGGCGACGAGATCACGCTTCGCGTGAAGTACGACGGCGAGACGCTGACCGACGTCTCGTACGAGGGCAACGGCTGCTCCATCAGCCAGGCCAGCGCGTCCGTGCTCAACGAGCTGCTGGTCGGCAAGGAACTGGCCGAGGCGCGGAAGATCCAGGCCGTGTTCCTGGAGATGATGCAGTCCAAGGGCAAGATCGAGCCCGACGAGGCCATGGAGGAGGTGCTGGAGGACGCTGTCGCGTTCGTCGGCGTCTCCAAGTACCCGGCGCGCGTGAAGTGTGCTCTGCTGAGTTGGATGGCGTGGAAGGACGCGACGGCCCAGGCTCTGGGCGACGCGGAGAGGAAGACGGCATGACCGAGAACGCGACGCCCGAGGCGTCGATCAAGCCGGCCACCGAGGAAGAGGTCCGCGAGGCCCTCTACGACGTGGTCGACCCCGAGCTGGGCATCGACGTCGTCAACCTGGGCCTGATCTACGGCATCCACATCGACGACGCGAACATCGCCACCCTCGACATGACCCTGACCTCGGCGGCCTGCCCGCTGACGGACGTCATCGAGGACCAGGCGAAGTCGGCGACGGACGGCATCGTCAGCGAACTCCGGATCAACTGGGTCTGGATGCCGCCGTGGGGCCCGGACAAGATCACGGACGACGGTCGTGAGCAGCTCCGCGCGCTCGGCTTCAACGTCTGATCCAGCGCCTGCTCCGAGGGCCCCCGGCACGGTCGTGCCGGGGGCCCTCGCTGTTCTCCGGACCGACAAGTGACGTGCACCGAGCGTTGGCCACGCCGGCTGAATCTTCTCGATGGTCGTCACGGAGTGACGCCGTGAGGGAGAGGACGCCACCTTGAAGAAGCAGCTCGGTATCGCGGGTACCGCGGGAATCGCCGCACTGATCGTCGCCGCCACCGTCATGCCCGCGCACGCGGTCACCTACGGGACCCCGACCATCTCGCTGTCCGCCGGCTACCTGTCGGGATCGGTGGGCGGGGTGGGGGACCAGACCGTCAACGTGACCGTCGGGCAGAGCGGCGCCGACGTCTCCGCCCTGACCGTCAGCGCGTCCGCCTCCACCAAGGCCTCCGTCGCCGGCGCCGGCGACGTCACGGTCACCGGCGCCGGTGCCGTGCGCCGACTGGCCGTCACCGCCCACGGTCGCGGCTACACCACCCTGACGATCAAGGTCACCGGGCTCGGCGGCAAGACCGCCACCAAGACCCTCTCGTACGCGGCCTCCGCCGCCGTCCAGAACCCGGCCGACGCCCGCTACTTCAGCGGTGCCTCGGACTCCTCGGCCGCCGTGGACGTCGGCGGCGGCTACACGATCGTCGCGGACGACGAGTCGAACGTGCTGCGCCTGTACGACCGTTCGAGCTCGGCCGCCCCCGTGCGCACCTGGGACTTCAGCTCCCAGCTCGGTGTCACCAAGGAGGTGGACATCGAGGGCGCCACCCGGATCGGCAACACCATCTACTGGACGGGCTCGCTCGGCAACAACAAGGACGGCGAGTACAAGGCCCCCCGCAACACGGTGTTCACCACCACGGTGAGCGGCTCGGGTTCGGGCACGCAGCTCGCCTACGGGCGCTCGTACAAGAAGCTCCGCGACGACCTGGTGGCCTGGGACGTGGCGAACGGCAACCGGTACGGCTTCGCGGCCGGCACGGCGACCGGTCAGGCGCCGAAGCAGATCGACGGCTTCAACGTGGAGGGCCTGGAGTTCGCCCCCGGCTCGACCACCACGGCCTACGTGGGCTTCCGCGCCCCGCTGGCCCCGGCCGTGCTCGGCGGCAAGGCCCTGATCGTGCCGGTCACCAACTTCGACCAGGTCCTGGCGACCGGGGCCAAGGCGGCCTTCGGATCGCCGATCGAGCTGGACCTGGGCGGACTGTCCGTCCGCGACATCCGCAAGAACGCGGCCGACCAGTACCTGATCCTGGCGGGCTCCTGGGCCGCGGACGACAACTCCGACCCCTACGCCCTCTACCAGTGGGACGGCGTCGCGGGCCACGCCCCCGTCAAGCGGGCCGACCTGCCGACCACCGACCCGGGCGGCTGGGAGGCCATCGTGGACGTGCCCGACCTGTCGGTGGCGGGCGCGCGGGTGCAGCTGATCACGGACAACGGTTCCGCCGACCTGTACGGGGACGGCATCGAGGCCAAGGACCTCACGCACCCGGAGTTCAAGAAGTCCCGCGCGGCCTGGTTCACGCTCAACTGACCCGCGATGTGACGTGCTGTGACGCGCTGTGACGTGATGTGATGCGATGTGTACGGGTGTACGCAACGATGCGTACGCCCGTACACTCGCACGTATGCCCTACGTACTGCTTGCCGCCGCCATAACCGCCGAGGTCGCCGGAACCACCGCGATGAAGTACAGCGACGGCTTCACGAAGCTGTGGCCCTCGCTGGGCACGCTGCTCGGCTACGTGATCGCCTTCACCCTGCTCTCTCAGACCCTGAAGTCGATGTCGGTGGGCACGGCGTACGCGATCTGGGCGGGCGTCGGCACGGCCGCCATCGCGGCCATGGGCATGGTGTTCATGGGCGAGGCGGCCACCGCCGCGAAGATCGCGGGCCTGGTGCTGGTGATCGCCGGGGTGGTCCTGCTGAACCTCGGCGGGGCGCACTGATGCCGCCGGGCGTACGGCGGTACGACCCCGACCGGCGGCAGCGGATCATCGACGCGGCGATCCGGGTGGTGGGCGCCAAGGGCATCACGGGGCTGAGCCACCGCAGCGTGGCCGCGGAGGCCGACGTGCCGCTCGGCTCGACGACGTACCACTTCAAGACCCTGGACGACCTGCTGGTCGCGGCGCTGCGCCAGGCGAACGAGGGCATGGCTCCGGCGCTCGCGGTACGCGGCGGCGAAGACCTCGCGGGCGCGCTGGCGCGCCTGCTGGGGGAGTTCCTGGCGGCGGACCGGGGTCGGGCGGAGCTGGAGTACGAGCTGTACCTGGCGGCCCTGCGGCGTCCGGCGCTGCGGCCGGTGGCGGCGGAGTGGTGCGAGTCGGTCGTGGCGGCGCTGGCCCCGCGGACGGATCCGGTGACGGCCCGCGCGCTGGTGGCGGTGATGGACGGCATCAGCCTCCAGGTCCTCCTGACGGACGCGGACTACGACGAGCGGTACGCCCAGGACATCCTCGGCCGGGTCCTGCGCCGCCCCTAGCCGTGGCCCCGGACCCCGATCCTCGATCGCCGGACGGGCTGGTCGCCTCCGGCGGCGCCTCAAACGCCGGCGGGGCTGGATTCGGCTGCTGCCGTCCGCCAGGTGCGGGTCGAATCCGGCTCCGACGGCCTTCGAGGCGCGGGGTCTGGGGCGGGCCCGGGCAACTCCAGCCCGTCCGGCGTTTGAGGACCGGGGGTCCGGGGGCGGAGCCCCCGCCGGGTCCGGGCGGAGCCCGGGGAACGGTGGAAGGGCGGGTAGGGGACACGCCCCGCGCAGCGGCCCCGGCTCCGGCTCCGGCTCCGGCTCCGGCTCCGGCTCCGGCTCCGGCCCCGGCCCCGGCCCGGCCCCGGCTCCGCGCCGGAGCCGCGGCCGTGCCGTAGCCCTGCCAAAGGCGGCCCCGCCAAAGGCGCCCCCGCCCCACAGGCCGCCCCCGGCGCGCGGCGGCGCGGGCGCGGGGTCGGGCCGTCAGGGTCCGTCAGGGCAGCGTGCGGACCGCGGTCAGGGCGGTGGCGACCGAGGCTTCGATGTCCTGGATCGGGTACAGGACCTCACGGACCACCCGCTCCCGATCCAGCACCAGCGTCAACCGCTTCAGCCGACTCACCCCCGCCGCCCGGAACGTCGGCAGCCTCAGCGCCGCCGTCAGGCCGAGTTCCGCGTCCGAGAGGAGCGGGAACCGCAGCCGCTCATGCTCAGCGAACTCACGCTGCTCGTCCGGCCGTTGCGTGGAGACCCCGTGCACGGTCGCGCCGGCCGCGGTGAACTCCGCGAGCTGGTCGCGGTACGTGCACGACTCGAACGTGCAGCCCTTCGCGCCCGGGATCCCGCCCCACCCGGGCGGGTAGGACTCGGCGCGCGCGTAGGCGCCCGGGAAGCAGTACAGGACCGTGAACGGGGTGTCCGCCACCGGGTCGCGCAGCTCGCCGAAACGGTCCGGCAGCAGCAGCTCCGGCACCCGGGTGCCGCGCAGCGCGTGCACCCGGTCCGCCTCCTTCGAGGCCTCCTGCGTCGTCGCCGTCATCTCTCCCTCTCCCAGGATCCATGCGTCCCCCCAGTCCTGGAGCGCGACCAGGACCGGGAGCAGCCCCCGCCCGCGCGGGGTCAGTCGGTATTCGTGCCGCACCGGGCGCTCCTGGTACGGCTCGCGCGCCAGCACCCCGGCCTCGACGAGCAGCTTCAACCGCTCGGCGAGCACCTTGCGGGACATGCCCAGCTCGCGCTGGAGCTCGTCGAAGCGGTGCAGGCCGCGCGCGGTGTCGCGGACGATCAGCAGCGTCCACCAGTCGCCCACGACGTCGAGGGCCTGGGCGATCGAGCAGTCGGCGTCGTCGAGGTGCGTGCGCTGGGCCATGGGACTCCTTTTCCGTTGACCCGAGGCTGTCATGCTGACATAGTCCATTCCCAAAAGGAACTCACTAGGGAACGCGGGGGACACGGGTGTGCTGCAGGGGATCAAGGACGTACCGAAGGTCGTGTGGCTGCTGGCTGCGGGGATCTTCGTCAATGCCGTCGCAAGCTTCACGTTCGTCTTCGTCTTCCTCTACCTGACCGGCCCGCGCGGCCTCGGCGCAGCCCAGGCGGGCCTGGTCGTGGGCATCGGCGGCGTCGGCCTGGTCGCCGGGAACTTCACCGGCGGCTGGTACGGAGACCGCTTCGGCCACCGCCGTGCGCTGCTCGCCGCCTCCGCGCTCGGCGGCGCCGCCCTCGTCGTCCTGCCGACGGTCCCGACCGGGCTCCTGGCCGTCGTCCTGCCCGTCGCCCAGTACGCCTCGGGGGTGATCCGCGCCGCCAACTCCGCCCTGGTCGCCGTGACCGTGCCGGAGGGCTCCCGGCGCCAGGCCTTCGCCGTCACCCGCTCCATGTCCAACGCCGGCTTCGCGGCGGGCGGACCGATCGGGGCCGCGATCGCGACCGGACTCTCGTACGACTGGCTCTTCGTCGCGGACGGCCTCGGCACCCTCCTCTTCGCCCTCTGGACCGCCTGGGTCGTCCCGGCCCGGGCCCCCAGGACCCCTTCCGCGGCCCCGGACGGGGGTCTGGGTCGCGGAGGGCTCTGGCGGGAGCTGCGCGCGAGGCCGGCCGTCCTCGCGTTGCTCGGCGCGATCGCCGTCATCGACCTCGTCTACCGGCAGCACCTCACGACGTTCCCGGTGTTCCTCGCCGACCACGGCATGGACACCCGCGCGTACGGGTTGCTCGTCGCGATCAACGGCGGAGTCATCATGCTCCTGGAGATCCCCGCCGCCCTCGCCCTGAGCCGGCGCTCCCCGCTGCACGTCATCGGCTGCGGCCTGGTCCTGGTGGGCGGGGGCTACGCGATGCTGATGCTCGGAGTGGGCATCGCGACCGCCGCCGCGATGACGGTGCTGCTCACCTTCGGCGAGATCCTCTACAAGAGCACCGCCACCGCGTACGTCGCCGACGAGTCGCCCGCCCACGCCATCGGACGGTTCCAGAGCCTGTACGCGGGCGTGTCCATCAGCGGTGTCGTCCTCGCCGGGCCCCTCGGCGGAGCCCTGTACTCCCGGGCGCCCGGCCTGCTGTGGCCCCTGTGCGCGGTCCTCGGCACGGCCGCCGGGGCAACCGTGCTGGCCATCGGCGTGCGGGAGGCGCGGCGACGCGCGAGACCGGCACATGAGACCGGTTCGCCCAGGGCGGCCGTCGCCGGTTAGGTTTCGGGCATGACTGCTACGCGTACCACCGGCGCCGTCGCCGCCGGACTTGCCACCATCACCGCCGACGGCACCGTCCTCGACACCTGGTTCCCCGCCCCCGAGCTGGTCGCCGAGCCCGGCCCGGCCGGCACCGAGCGCCTCACCGCCGAGCAGGCCGTGGAGCTCCTCGGCGCCGCCGCGGCCAAGGCCATCCGCTCGGACGCGGTCCGCGGCGTCGAGGTCGTAGCCGTCCGCACCGTGATCGCCTCCCTGGAGGACAAGCCGCTGGACGCGCACGACGCGTACCTGCGCCTGCACCTGCTCAGCCACCGCCTGGTCAAGCCGCACGGCCAGAACCTCGACGGCGTGTTCGGCCTGCTGACCAACGTCGCCTGGACCTCGCTGGGCCCGGTCGCCGTCGACCAGGTCGAGACCGTCCGCCTCAACGCGCGTGCCGAGGGCCTGCACCTCCAGGTCACCTCGATCGACAAGTTCCCGCGGATGACGGACTACGTCGCCCCCAAGGGCGTGCGCATCGCCGACGCCGACCGGGTCCGCCTGGGCGCGCACCTCGCCGAGGGCACCACCGTCATGCACGAGGGCTTCGTCAACTTCAACGCCGGCACCCTCGGCACCTCCATGGTCGAGGGCCGCATCTCCGCGGGCGTCGTGGTCGGCGACGGCTCCGACATCGGCGGCGGCGCCTCCACCATGGGCACCCTGTCGGGCGGCGGCAAGCAGATCATCTCGATCGGCGAGCGCACCCTGATCGGCGCCGAGGCGGGCATCGGCATCGCGCTCGGCAGCGAGTGCGTCGTCGAGGCCGGCCTGTACGTCACCGCGGGCACCCGGGTCACCCTGCCGGACGGCCAGGTCGTCAAGGCCCTGGAGCTCTCCGGCGCCGACAACATCCTCTTCCGCCGCAACTCGGTCACCGGCGCCGTCGAGGCCCGCCCGTACAAGGCGAACTGGGGCGGCCTGAACGAGGTCCTGCACAGCCACAACTGACGCCCACGGGCCGTCACCGAGCGCCCTTCCGCCGCACCGCGGCCGGGGGGCGCTCGGTCATTTCCGGACTTCCGCGTACGCCCGCCCGACCTCGCCCAGGTACTGCTCCAGGCGGAAGCGGACCTCCTCGACCACCCCGCCATCGGGGCCCGGGTACATCAGATCCGACCAGATGACCGTCCCGCCCCGCAGGCGGATCCGGAGGGACAGCCTTTCGGGCCCCGGATCGGGACCGACCCGGGCGGCCACGTCCACCGTGCGCGGCGAATCGGCGGGGTGGAGCGGTCCGCCGGGGCGCAGGAGCAGGGCCGGGTCGAGGCCCGCCATCCGGCTGTCGCTGCGCGTCACGAAGTCGAGGCCGTCCACGAACAGGTGGGTGTGCACCGCGGTGCACACGGGTGGGCCGGGGCACGTGCCGATGAGGAGCGTGCTCGTCGTACCGCTCCGCTCGCGGGGCCTCAGCTGAGGGGGATCCTGCGGACCAGGCCGGCGAAGGCCTCCTTCTCCGCCTCGGTCAGCTCCACCGCCTCCATCGGGTGCGCGGCGACGCCGCGCTGGGCCGGGATCACGGCCAGTCCGTCGAAGGCACCCGGCTCGGGGTGGTGGAAGCGGCTGTCCCACAGCATGTGGCCGAGGCCGAGGACCCAGACGACGGCTGCGACGAGCAGGACGGCGAGGCCGATTTCCTGGGCGAGGGAGATGGAGGGGAACACGCGGTCCTCCAGACGAGGATGCAGGATCGGCGGCAACGGGGGTGCGTGGGATGCGTGTGGATACTCAACACCACCAACCGGTCGATTCGGCCGGGATGTGGTGAGCGTCACGCCAGGGTCGAAAGGCCCTACTTTGGGACGCGTCAGTCCGTCAGCGACAGCTTGAAGCCCTCGTGGCTGCGCGCGAAGCCCAGCCGCTCGTAGAAGCGGTGGGCCGCCGTGCGCCGCTTGTTGCTGGTCAACTGGACCAGACCGCAGCCGCGCTCCCGGGCACGGGCCACGGCCAGCCGCATCAGTTCCGCCCCGAGCCCCTCGCCGCGCCGGTCCGCGCGGACCCGTACCGCCTCCACCAGTGCCCGCTCGCGCCCGTTCTGCCCCAGGCCCGGGATGTAGGTCAGTTGGAGGCAGCCGATGACGACCGCGTCCGTCCCGTCCGGGTCGCCGCCGTCGCCGTCGCCGTCGCCGTTGCCGTCGGTCAGGACCAGCACCTCGTTGCGGGCGTCCGCCGCGATGGACGCGAAGGCCCGTTCGCTCGCCCCGTCGACCACGACCGAGGCCGGGTCCACGACTTCGTCCTCGTCGGCGAGCAGGGCGAGTACGGCGGGCAGGTCCCGGCGTGTGGCCTCACGGAAGTTCATGCCCGGATTGTGGCAGGGGGTCCGGCCGTGGCGGCGGCCGGACCCCCTGCGGTCCGCGGTTACGGGCGGAAGCGCAGGACCTGCGGGTCGTGGTCGCTGTTCTGGACCGAGAACTCCGCGTTGATGTGCACGCTGTCGTAGGTGAAGTTCTTGATCGACGGGCTGGTCAGGATCTGGTCCAGCACCTGCGCGTTGCCCTGGTAGACGTACGAGTACCGCTCCGCCTTCGGCAGCGACTTGATCGCCGGGTACAGCGCCCCGCCGTCGGTCAGCGCCTGCGTGGTCGCCGAGAACTCGAAGTCGTTGATGTCACCGAGTGCGAGGACGCTCGCGTTCTTGTCGGCCGCCAGGATCTCCTTGACGAAGCCGTTCACGGCCTGCGCCTGGAGCAGCCGCTTGGTCTCCGAGGAGCGCACCGGCGGCTGGTGGTGCGAGGTCAGGCCCTCGTCGCCACCCTTGGAGCCGAAGTGGTTGGCGATCACGAAGACGGTCCGGCCGCGGAAGACGAACTCGCCGGCCAGCGGCTTGCGGCTGTCGACCCACGCCGGGTTCGCCGGGTCGATCCGGCCGGGGGAGTGGGTGAGGGCGGCGTGGCCGTTCTCCCGCACGACGCCGTTCGCGGTGGTCGCGTCGCCCGCGGCGCGGTCGGTGAAGGAGACCCGGGCGGGGTTGAAGAGGAACACCTGGCGGATGTTGCCGCCGGGCTCACCGCCGTCCTTCTTGTCCTCCGGGTTGATGCTGCGCCACTGGTACGCCGGGCCGCCCGCCGCGGCGATCGCCGCGGTGAACTTGGTCAGCGTCTGCTCCGCGGAGACGGTGCCGTCGTTCTTGGCGCCGTTGTCGTCCTGGATCTCCTCCAGGGCGAGGATGTCGGGGGAGGCGAGGTTCTCGACGACCGCCTTGGCGAGGTTGTCGAACTTCTCCTGCGGGTCGGTCGGGTCGAGGTTCTCGACGTTGTACGTCGCCACCGCGAGCTCGCCCGGGCTCTGGGCCTTGGTCTTCTCGGGGGCGAGGGTGCCGGCCTTGACCGTGCCGAGGGTGCGGGCCACCAGCGTGTAGCCGCCGAACTGGTTGAAGTCCAGCGGGCCTTCGGTGGTGCCGGTCAGCCGGTCGCCGACGTTGGCCACCGGGAAGGGCTGCTGGGCGAGCGGCGCGAGCTGCTGGATCTGGAGGCGGCCGGTGTTCTGGGACTCGTACGAACCGTAGATCGTGCCGCCGCGCTTGGCGGCGTTCTCCCAGCCCTTGACCGTGACCCACAGCTCCGCGTACGGGTCGGTGGCGCCGACCACGCGCGAGGTGCCGATCGCCACGTTCATGCCCTCGAGGGACTCGTAGTAGTCCAGGGCGTAGCGCGAGGGCTCCAGGGTCAGGCCGTTGATGCTGCCGGCGGCGGCCGGGTCGCCCGCGGGGGCGTATTCGGCGGGCACCGAGTACTCGTTGATCTGGACGGCCTCGGGCAGGGCGTTGCCCGAGGAGACCACGGTGACGGTCGGCTTCGAGATCTGGGTCACCGACTGGTTGCCGGAGTTCAGGCCGCCGGGGACGTACTCGCCGACCGTGCCGGAGACCTTGACCGCGTCGCCCACGGCGACGGTGGGGACCGAGTTGGTGAAGACGAAGATGCCTTCGCTGGTGGCGTCGTTGTCGTCGGCGTTCGGGTCCTGGATCCAGAAACCGCGCGAACCGTAGGTGCGCACGCCCGTCACGATGCCCTCGACACCGGCGACCTGCTTGCCGGCCAGCGGGGAGGTCCGGGTGGTGCCCTGGATGTCGTGGATGCGTATCGGATCGGCGGACACGGCGCCTTCGGCCGCGTCGGCGGAGCCCGCGAGCAGGCCGGTGGCCAGTGCGGTGGCGACGAGGGCCGCGACGGCGGCGGAACGGGGATGCGAGGAGCGCATGGTCGGGAACTCCGGTGTGGGATGAGGGAAAACGCAGAAGGGGGGTGGGCATGGGGCTCCGCGAGGGGTGTCGCCCCCCTTGGACCCCGACATGTCTACGCGCGTCAATTTCCTGTGTGGTCAGCAAAGTTGTCAAGCCCTCCAGGGAATACGCCGGTTGACTGTGGGATGAACCAAAGGTGATGGGGCGCCAGGTGCGCCCGAATTGCGTCTACGCTGGGCTTCCGGCCGGTCGGCCGGCCGGTCCACCGGGCCTCGGAGTGGTCCGCCCCGGCCCGCCCTCCGGTCACCCCACAGCGTTCGCTTCGCGAGGAGAACCGCCCCATGTCCGCAGAGCCGCACCCCACGCTGCCGCCGGTACGGCTGCCCGCCGATGCGGAACTGGCCCGTGACGCCCTCGGTGCCCCCTTGTTCGCCCGGGCCGTACGGCTGGCCCGCTGGGCGGGACCCGACACCCGCGTCGAGGTCGGCGGTGAGCTCGCCACCGATCAACTGCCGTTGGCGGCACAAGAGTTGGGACTCGACACCGCCGACGAGGACTCCGTCGTGTACGCGAGCCAGGCCTGGCGGGTGGCGGTCGACATCGGGCTGGTCGACGTGACCGAGCCGGAGGAGGCGTCGGGGGAAGCGGAGGGCGAGCCCGGCACGGACGTGTCCGGCACGGCCGTGCCCGGCGAGGACCTCGCCCTGGTGACGGGCGGTACGCCCGGCGACGTGCTCGACCTGTGGCTGGCCGCCCTCGACGCGGTGCTCGCCGACGCCGCCGTACCCGACCTGGACGACCTCGTCGACGCGCTGGACGCGGGCGGCGAGATCGACTTCGACCGGCTGGACTGGAACCCGGGCCGCGAGGCCGACTTCCTCGACGGGGTCCTCGCCAACCTCTACCTGCTCACCGTCGCCGAGGGCGGCACCGCGGACGGGCCCGTTCCGCTTCCCGTGCTCGCCGCGTCGATGGTCGCGCCCGACGGCATGGGAGACCCGACCGACGCCGTGTTGGAGCAGGTCTCGGACGCGATGATGCGGCTCGACGACCAGTTCCGGCAGCTGGAGCCGATCGGGCTGGTGGAGTACCGGCCCGTCGACGAGGCGCTGATGGCGGAGGCGGAGGCGGAGGTGGAGGAGCCGGTGGAGGAGCCGGTGGGCGACGCGGGTGACGACGAGGAAGACGTATCCCGCTACGGGATGGTCCGGCTGACCCCGCTCGGTCGCTACGGCATCCGCGCACGGATGCTGGAGGCCGGGGTCGAGGCCCCCGCCGTCGGCGAACTCGCCGACAAGGGCGCCGACGCGCTGCTCGACGGGGTCGCCCGCTACCCGGAGGGCGCCGCCCAGGCCGAGATCGAACAGTGGCTGGCCGGCCGCGAACTGCCCGCCGCCGTCGCCGAACTGCTGGCCGCGGCCCGCGGTGACGACGAGGGCGCCCCGCTGCGCCGGCTGCGCTGCCAGCAGGCCCTCGCGCCGGCCGGGCCGGAGGCGGAGCCCGTGGTCCGTGCGGTGCTCGACGACCCGGAGCTCGGCGGGCTCGCCCGGGTCTGGCTGGCCGAGCGCGGGGCGGCCGACGTACCGGCGCCGGACGGCGCCATGGTGTTCTGGCTGACGGTCGACACGATCGCGGCGCAGCTCGCCGCGGACGGCGAGACGGAGGAGCTGCCGCTGCTGATGCAGACCCTCACCGCCCACCACACGGGCTTCTTCGACCAGGTGTGGCGGGTGGACCACCCGGCGACCGCGGACGTCCTGGAGGCCATGGGGCGCCTGCACCCGGACAAGAAGGCCGCGAAGGAAGCCCGGAAGGCGGCGTTCAAGGCGCGTTCCCGGCAGTCCTGACCCGGTCGCCCCGGGGCGGGTCGCCCCGGGGCGGAATCGGCGGCCCCGGTGGGCGGTCCGAAGCGCCGTGAGGCCTCCCCACGCGCTCTTTTGCATGACTATGCGGTTTGGTGCATACTCTTTCCATGTCCAAGGTCCTCACATCCCTGCCCGCCGGCGAACGCGTCGGCATCGCCTTCTCCGGCGGCCTCGACACCTCCGTCGCAGTCGCCTGGATGCGCGACAAGGGTGCCGTCCCGTGCACCTACACCGCCGACATCGGCCAGTACGACGAGCCCGACATCGCCTCGGTGCCCGGCCGCGCCAAGACGTACGGTGCCGAGATCGCGCGCCTCGTCGACTGCCGCGCTTCGCTGGTCGAAGAGGGCCTGGCCGCGCTCACCTGCGGCGCGTTCCACATCCGCTCCGGCGGGCGCGCCTACTTCAACACGACGCCGCTCGGCCGCGCCGTCACCGGCACCCTGCTCGTCCGGGCGATGCTCGAGGACGACGTGCAGATCTGGGGCGACGGCTCGACCTTCAAGGGCAACGACATCGAGCGGTTCTACCGCTACGGTCTGCTCGCCAACCCGCACCTGCGGATCTACAAGCCCTGGCTCGACGCGGACTTCGTGACCGAGCTCGGCGGCCGCAAGGAGATGTCGGAGTGGCTCCTCGCCCACGACCTCCCCTACCGTGACAGCACCGAGAAGGCGTACTCCACCGACGCCAACATCTGGGGCGCCACCCACGAGGCCAAGACCCTGGAGCACCTCGACACGGGCGTCGAGACCGTCGAGCCGATCATGGGCGTGCGGTTCTGGGACCCCTCGGTCCAGATCGCCACCGAGGACGTGACGATCGGCTTCGACCAGGGCCGCCCCGTGACGATCAACGGCAAGAAGTTCGCCTCCGCCGTCGACCTGGTGATGGAGGCCAACGCCATCGGCGGTCGCCACGGCATGGGCATGTCGGACCAGATCGAGAACCGGATCATCGAGGCCAAGAGCCGCGGCATCTACGAGGCCCCGGGCATGGCCCTGCTGCACGCCGCGTACGAGCGTCTCGTCAACGCGATCCACAACGAGGACACCCTCGCGCAGTACCACAACGAGGGCCGGCGCCTCGGCCGCCTCATGTACGAGGGCCGCTGGCTCGACCCGCAGGCGCTGATGGTGCGCGAGTCGCTCCAGCGCTGGGTCGGCTCGGCCGTCACCGGCGAGGTCACCCTGCGGCTGCGGCGCGGTGAGGACTACTCGATCCTCGACACCAAGGGCCCCGCGTTCAGCTACCACCCGGACAAGCTGTCCATGGAGCGCACCGAGGACTCCGCGTTCGGCCCGGTGGACCGGATCGGCCAGCTCACCATGCGCAACCTCGACATCGCCGACTCGCGGGCCAAGCTGGAGCAGTACGCCGGCCTCGGCCTGATCGGCACCGGCAGCCCCGCCATCGGAGCCGCCCAGGCCGCCGCGACCGGGCTGATCGGCACCCTGCCCGAGGGCGGCGCCGAGGCCATCGCCTCTCGTGGCGAGGTCTCCGGCGAAGAGGAGATGCTGGACCGCGCCGCGATGGAGTTCGGCACGGACTGAAGCACGGAGTTCGGCACGGTCTGAGCACGGAGTTCGGCACGGACTGTGCACGGACCGGGGTCGGATCGACCCTTCCCGGCCGGCTCGGCGCCCCAGGGCGCCGGGCCGGCCGTTTCCGTTTCCCGGGGATTCGACCGGCTTCGGTGTGCGTGGTGTCGGCGGTACGGGCGAGTGTTCGGGCAAGGTGTCGACAACGCGCCGTTCCTGGTCCGGAGTTGGCCATTCCACCCACCGGAAAGGGGTCGGCTCCGCTTCGCGGGTAGTTCAGCCGCCGTTCACGTGCGGGCGGGAGCGTGTGCGCCGACGACCGCACGACAGGCGCACCACCTCCCCACCCCTGGAGACCCGATGCCGCTCAGCCGTAGAGACTTCACCGCCCGCACCGTGATCGCCGGTGCGGGAGTCGCCCTCACCGGGACGGTCGGCGCACTCGCCACCGCCCCGGGAGCGCTGGCGGCCGAGGAGGGCGAGCAGCGCGACGAGCGCGGGCGGCCCTGCGAGCCCGGCTACGGCCCCCTCGTCCCCGACCCGGCCGGCATCCTGGCCCTCCCGGCCGGATTCTCGTACCGCGTGATCACCCACAGCGGGGTCACCAAGCTGGAGTCGGGCGAGATCACCCCGTCCAACCACGACGGCACCGCCGCCTTCGCGGGCCACCGAGGGGTCACCCTCCTCGTCAACAACCACGAGCTCAAGGGCAAGCGCGCGAACTGGGCCCACCCCGTCCCGCTCACCGAAGGCCTCGTCTACGACCCGGCCGCGGCCGGTGGCTGCACGGTCGTCGAGGTGCGCCGCGGCGGCGAGGTCGCCGAATGGGTGGGCATCGCCGGTACGTCGACCAACTGCGCGGGCGGCGCCACCCCGTGGGACACCTGGCTGACCTGCGAGGAGACCGAGGACCTCGCGGGCAAGAACGGCATGACCAAGGACCACGGCTACGTCTTCGAGGTCGACCCGCACGACAACCGCGCCAACCGTGACCCGCAGCCGATCAAGGCCTTCGGCCGGTACGCCCACGAGGCGGTCGTCATCGACCCGCGCCAGGGCCACGCCTACCTGACCGAGGACGCCTCGGGCCCCAACGGCCTGCTCTACCGCTGGACCCCGCCGGCAGGCTTCCGGCACGGGCGCGGCAAGCTCCGTACGCTCGCCGCCGACGCGGGGGTGCTCCAGGCCCCCAAGTGCACCGACAGCTCGGGCCTCTTCGTCGACGACCTCTCGCGCGCCACGAAGATCGGCACCGTCTACGGCGTCGACTGGGTGGACGTGCCGGACCGCGACGCGCGGACCGTGTCGGTGCGCAAGCAGTTCGCGGACGGCACGGTGACGCGCGCCCGCAAGCTGGAGGGCATGTGGTGGGCGGACGGCGGCGCGTACTTCGTCTCCTCCTACGCCCGCGAGGAGAGCCCGGGCGCGGCCCACGACGGCCAGGTGTGGTTCTACGACCCGAAGCGGCGCACCATCCGGCTGACCGTACTGCTCGGGGTGAACGCGGACCCGTCGGTGGAGGGTGGTTACGACGGCCCCGACAACATCACGGTGTCCCCCTACGGCGGCCTCGTCATCGCGGAGGACGGCTCGGGGCTCCAGCACCTGTTCGGCGCGACCGAATCGGGCCGCACCTACCCCCTCGCCCGCAACGAGATGAACATGGGGACGGCCGAGGCGCCGGAGTACTCCGAGTTCACCGGTGTCTGCTTCTCCCCGGACGGGCGCACCCTGTACGCGAACATCCAGGACCCGGGCATCATGCTGGCCATCACCGGGCCGTGGCGGCGCTCGCGCTGACGCGCCGGACCCGGCCTGTCGGGCCTTGCCGTCGCGCTTCGCCGTCGGGCCCGCCAGGGGCCCGGCGGCTACTGGGAGGCGGCGAGTTCGGCGCGGGAGGCCTCGGCCCACTCCGCGAGCAGGAACTCGTACGCCTCCGAGGGCCAGTCGCCGTCCACCCGGGTCTCGACAAGGTGCCGTATCGCCTCGTTCGCCTCGGCGGCGGACGGGCGGGCGGGCCCCGCGGGGGTGAGTGACTGCTTCATGCCTTCAAGGCTACGGGCGGGCACTGACAGCCACCTCCGGATTACGCGTGGCATCCATCACCCGGGATGCGGCTCGGTGGCTCCATGTGCCCGCCCACCTGCTCAGAGTGCTTCTGCGGCGGGCTTGACCATGCCGCGCACTGTGCGCGACTTCACAAACTGGCCCATGGCCGTCATCTCCCACTCGCCGGAGAACTGCTTGATCAGCTTGGCCATCATGACGCCGGTCTGCGGCTCGGCACCGGTGAGGTCGAAGCGCACCAGCTCCTCCCCGCTGGCCGCGTCGACCAGGCGGCAGTAGGCCTTGGCGACATCGGTGAACTTCTGACCGGAGAAGGAGTTGACCGTGAAGACCAGGCCCGTCGTGTCCGCCGGGAGCCGGCCCAGGTCCACGACGATCACCTCGTCGTCGCCCGAACCCTCGCCGGTGAGGTTGTCACCCGAGTGCTTGACGGCGCCGCCCAGGATGGACAGCTTGCCGAACCAGCAGTGGTCGATGTGGTTGCGCTGGGGGCCGTAGGCGATCACGGACGCGTCGAGGTCGATGGCCCGACCGCTGAACGCGGGCTCCCAGCCGAGGCCCATCTTCACCTGGGAGAGCAGCGGGCGGCCGCCCTTGACCAGGGAGACGGTCTGGTTCTTCTGGAGGCTGACCCGGCCCTTGTCCAGGTTGATCTTCCCGGTGCCCGCCGGGGCCGCCGCGGCGACGGGGGCGGGCGGCGCGGGAGGAGCGGCCGGGGCGGGCGTCGTGGCGCCGCCGAGCCAGGGGGACGCCGGGTAGGAGACGGGCGGGGCCGGGGGCGCGACGGGCGCCGGGGGCACGGGCGGGGCGACGGGCGCCGCCGCCGGGGCCGGCTCCTCTTCCACGGAGACCCCGAAGTCGGTGGCGATGCCGGCGAGGCCGTTCGCGTACCCCTGGCCGACCGCGCGCACCTTCCACGCGCCGGCGCGCTGGTAGACCTCGACGACGACGAGCGCCGTCTCCGTGCCCAGCTGCGGCGGGGTGAAGGTGGCGATCACCGAGCCGGTGTCGGCATCGCGCACGGTCGCGGTGGGTTCGATGCCCTGGAAGGTCTGCCCCGCGGCATCGGGGCTGGCCGTGACCACGATCCGCTCGATGCCCGGGGGCAGCGCACCCGTGTCCACGGTGATCGAATCCGGCGCCGCACCCCCGCCCGAGCGGTATCCGACACCGGGCCCGGAAGGCTGGTTGAAGAAGATGAAGTCGGCGTCGGAACGCACCTTGCCGTCTGCCGCGAGGAGCAGGGCCGACACGTCCAGGCGCACCGGCGCTGCCACGTCGACCGTCACGCGGACGGCATGGAGCGGCAGGTTCGAACCAGGGGTCATAGCGGTCATGCCCGGAGAACGACCGGAGGGGCTTTGCCGTTCCCTTACCCGGAGCGAGATTTCAGCGCCGGTTGCGGGGGTGGTTGCGCGCGACGCGCTCGTTGCCGAACTTGTACGAGCCGGTCCAGCGGGCCATCACGAGCTGCGGGTCACCGGCCTCCACCTCGGCCAGGAACTTGTCGGCCCGGCTCCCGCGCAGGGTCGCCGCCTCGCGACCCCGGTGGGTGATGACGACGGAGTCGTCCCTGTGGCGTTCGTACGTGAATCCGTGCGGCTTCGGCATACCCCGGAGCGTGCCCCGCGCGGGGCGGGGCGGGCAACGGAATTAGGGGCGGGCAACGGAATGAGCGGCGCCGGCCGGTGGCGACGGCGAACGGCAGGCGGTGGTGGACGGCCGGCCCCGGCCCCGGCCCTGGCGCGGGTGGGCCGGGGGCCCGCCGCCGGGGGACGGCGCCCGGGCTCGGGGCCTGCCGCCGGGGGACCGGGCCCGGCTCAGCCGCCCGTCACGCGGCGCGGCAGCCCCAGCGGGTTGGCCTCGCGCAGCTCCGCCGGGAGGAGGGCGTCGGGGACCGACTGGTACGCCACCGGGCGGAGCCAGCGCTCGATCGCGGTCGCGCCGACGGACGTCGAGTGGGAGGTCGCCGCCGGGTACGGGCCGCCGTGGTGCTGGGCCGGGGCGACCGCGACACCGGTCGGCCAGCCGTTGACGACGATCCGCCCCGCCAGCCCCGTGACCTGCCCGATCAGCTCGGCGGCCGGACCCGGCGCGCCCTCGGTCTCGGCGGCCGACAACTGGAGGGTGGCGCTCAGGTTCCCGGGGAGCAGCCCGAGCACCGCGCCCGCCTCGTGCTGGTCGGCGTACCGGACGACCACGGTGACCGGGCCGAAGCACTCCTCCAGCAGGACTTCGTACGCCCCGCCTTCCAGCAGGCGCCGAGCCGGCACGGTCAGGTATCCCGCGCCGACGGTGTGCTCCCCGCCCGAGCCCGGGGTGACGGGCGTGCCGACCCCGGACAGCGCGGCCCGCTCGCGCACCCCCTCGATGAAGTTGTCCCGCATCCGGTGGTCGAGCAGAACCCCCGGCTCGGTTTCCCCGAGGGCCTTGGTCAGGGCTCCCGTCAGCCGGTCGCCGTCCGCGCCCTCGGGCACCAGCACCAGGCCGGGCTTCACGCAGAACTGGCCGACCCCGAGGGTGACCGAGCCCGCGAGTCCGCCGCCGATCTCCTCGGCGCGCTCGGCCGCCGCCGCCGGGGTGACCACGACGGGGTTGAGGGAGCCGAGTTCGCCGTGGAAGGGGATGGGCACGGGACGCGCGGCGGCCGCGTCGAACAGGGCCCGACCGCCCCGGACGGAACCGGTGAACCCGGCCGCCGACACCAGCGGGTGGCGGATCAGCGCCAGCCCGGCGTCGAACCCGTGCACCACGGTCACCACATCGGCCGGGAGTCCGGACTCGACCGCCGCCCGCCGCAGCAGCGAGGCGCACAGCTCCGAGGTGGCCGGGTGGTCGGGGTGCGCCTTGACGACCACCGGGCAACCGGCGGCCAGGGCGCTCGCGGTGTCCCCGCCGGGCACGGAGAAGGCCAGGGGGAAGTTGGAGGCCGCGTACACCGCGACCACGCCGAGCGGCACCTTGTAGCGGCGCAGCTCGGGGCGCGGCGGGCTCAGGGAGGGGTCGGCGCGGTCGATGCGGATGTCGAGGTACGCCCCCTCGTCCACGGCGTCGGCGAAGGCGCGCAGCTGGCCGGTGGTGCGGGCGAGTTCGCCGGTGAGCCGGCCGGGGCCGAGCGCGGTCTCCGCGTCGGCGGCCTCGATGACGTGGGCGGCGGACTCGTCGAGCAGCGCGGCGGCGGCGCGCAGGAAGGCGGCGCGCACGGTGGCGTCGGCGAGGGCTCCGCGGGTCGCGTGGGCGGCCCGTACGGCTCCGTCCACCTCCTGGGACGTGGCTTCCACCGCAACCTGTTCGCGCTGCTTCCCGGTGCGGGGGTCCACACTCCAGACTGGTGTCGTTGTCATGACCCGCTGCCTCCTGGATCGTTCAGTATTCTGAACGCCGTTCCGGTGGATGAATGATCACATCTGCTGTGGACTCTATTTCCGCGTCCTCCGCGTGACAAGGGGCGATCGGATGCGGCCGGAGGCGACCAGAGGGGAAGCGCGCCCATGACGACGACGGAGGCGGGACCCGGGGCGGGGCCCGGTGCGGGGCCCGGGGCGGCGGTCAAATCGGCGGTCCGGACCGTGCTGCTGCTGGAGCACTTCGCGGCGCGGCCGGGGCTGCACAGCCTGGCGGACATCCAGCACGACCTCTCGCTGCCCAAGTCCAGCCTGTACATGCTGCTGCGCACCCTGGTGAACCTGGGATGGGTGGAGACGGACGCGACCGGCACCCGGTACGGCATCGGCGTACGGGCCCTGCTCGTGGGCAGTTCGTACATCGACGGGGACGAGGTCGTCGCCGCGGCCCGGCCCACCCTGGACCGGCTGTCCGACGACACGACCGAGACCATCCACCTGGCCCGGATGGACGGGACGAGCGTGGTGTACCTGGCCACCCGCCAGTCGCAGCACTACCTGCGGCCCTTCACCCGGGTGGGGCGGCGGCTGCCCGTGCACTCGACGGCGCTCGGCAAGGCGCTGCTGGCCACGCACACGGACGCGGAGGTGCGGGCGCTGCTGCCGAGGCGGCTGGAGGCGGTCACCGAGCACACCGTCACCGACCGGGAGCAGCTCATCGAGGAGCTGGCGCTGGTCCGGGAGCAGGGGTACGCGGTGGACCGGGAGGAGAACACCCTCGGGCTGCGCTGCTTCGGGACGGCGATCCCGTACCGGACTCCGGCGCGGGACGCGGTGAGCTGCTCGGTGCCGGTGGCCCGCCTGACGCCGGGGCACGAACAGGTCATCAAGGCGGCGCTGTTCGAGGCGCGGGACCGGTTGTCGGTGGTGACGCGGCGCATGTGAGGCGGTGGAGGGGGCGGTTCCTCCCCCGCTCGGGGGAGGCGGTTCCCCTTGGAGGGGGAGGTGGCGGGGCGCCGCGCGCGGGACCGTTGGGTCATGACCACACGAGCAGTTCACCCCACGCGTGAGGGCCGGCCGGAGCCGGAACCCCGGCAGCCGCATCGGACGACCTCTGTTCCGGGGGTCCGGCGGCAGGTCCTGCGGGCGGCCGCCCTGGCCGCCACCGTGCCCTACCTGGCGCTCAAGACCGCCTGGCTGGCGGGGGGCCGGATCGGCATACCGGACGGCAGCGTGCTGCTGGACCCGGAGCCCTTCCTCATGGCGGCGAATGCCGTCACGGTGGCCATGGACGCCTGTGTGATCCTGCTCGTGCTGGTGTTCACCCGGCCCTGGGGCATGCGGGTGCCGGCCTGGCTGTCGGCCGTCCCGATGTTCGTGGCGACCGGACTGCTCACCCCGATCATCATCGGGTTCCCGGGCCAACTCCTCATACGTCTGCTGGGATTCGGGGAGGACGCCGCCGCCAAGGCGGAGCGCGCCCCCTTCCTGGACCCCTGGGTGTTCAACGTCGTGTACACCGGATTCGCGATCCAAGGACTCGCCCTGGCCGGGCTGTTCGTGCCCTATGCGCGGGAGCGCTGGGGCCGGCGCCGGCAGGGCGTGCCGGGGCGGAGGCTGCCGTCGTCCACGGGGGTGGTGGCGGCAGCCTCGGCAGCGGCCGGCCTCGCGGTCGGGGCGGTGCACGCCTACTGGGCCCTCGGGGGTGCGGCGGGACTGGGGGCGGAGCGGGCGGCGGCCTACTCGGCGGAGACGGCCGTGGTGACCGTGGTCCACGGGATGTGCGCACTCGCCGCCGGCGCGGGGGCCCTGCTCCTGGCCCGCGGGGGGACGCTGCGGGCACGGTGGCCGCTCGCCCTCACCTGGGTCGGCGCCGGGGCCACGCTGACCTGGGGGGCCTGGATGCCGGCCGCCTCGCTGGGGCCGCAGTTGGACGGAGGTGAAGGCCCGCCGGCGGCGGCCCTGTTGACCTACGCTGGCCAGATGATCACCGGATCGCTCGCCGCCGCAGTCCTCACCCGGTTCCTCATATCCCGCCGAGAGGGGTGATGCGCGAAGGCCTGGGCGGGCTGCTCGGCGGGCGGGCCCGGCTGCGCTGGGTGCACCAGATCCTCGGCGGGGCCCTGCTGATGCCGTACTTCCTCCTCACGGAGGTGGGGGTCGGCATGGCGGCCGGCGGGGTCAACGCCCTCAACTCCTTCCCGCTGGCCCTCGCCTCCTACGCCGCCGCCCTGCCGCTCGCCGCGGCCACCGCCGTCTTCGGGCTGGTGCGGCCGCTGTCGGTGACCGCGGTCCGGACCATGTGCGGGGTGCCGGGGGACCGGCTGGCGGAAGGGCCGGCCAGGTCCTGGGCGGCCCGGGGGCGAACATCCGCCTGGTGGACCCTGCACCTGGGGGTCGGCGCGGTGGTCAGCGGGCTGACGCTCGCGGTGCCGCCCATGGCCGTCGTGCTGATCGTGCTGCCGTTCGTGAGCGGGCTGCGGGACGTGCGTCTCGGGTTCGGCTGGTTCGCCGCCGACGCCCAGCCGTACGTGGCACCGGCGGTCGGGATCGCCCTGCTGGGCGGGCTCGTCCTGGTCGCCGCCGGGGCGGGGGCGCTGCTGGCGAGGCTGGCACCCGTACTGCTCGGGCCGACGGCGGCGGACCGGCTGGCGGCGGCCGAGGAACGGGCCGCGGACCTGGCCGTGCGCAACCGGCTGGCCCGGGAGCTGCACGACGCGGTCGGGCACGCGCTGAGCGCCGTCACCCTGCAGGCGGTCGCCGCCCGGCGGGTGCTGGACCGCGACCCGGAGTTCGTGCGGGAGGCGCTGGCCGCCATCGAGGACACCACCCGGCGGACCGTGGGCGAGCTGGACGCCGTACTGGGCCTGCTGCGCGACGGGGACCCGACGCGGCCGGACGCCGCGCCGGCCCCCACCCTCGACGCCGACCTCGACGGACTGCTGGCCCGCACCCGGGCGGCCGGCACCACCGTGACCGCCGAGCAGGACCCCGGCCCCGTCCGGGAGTGGGCGCAGTTGCCGGCGATCGCCTCCCGCGAGGCCTACCGGATCGTCCAGGAGGGCCTCAGCAACGCCCTGCGCCACGGCTCCGGCCCGGTGGAGCTGCGGATCCGCGTACACGAGGGGGAGGACCCCCGCCGAGAAGGAGCACACCGTGAACTGGAGATCACCATGACCAATCCGCCCGCCGACCCCGACGGCCGGGAGCCCCGTACGACCGGGGGTCGGGGCCTGCGGGGCGCGGCCGAACGGGCCGCGTTGCTCGGCGGCGCCATCGAGGCCGGGCCGCACGAGGGCCGCTGGCGGCTGAAGGCCGTCCTCCCGCTGGGGGAGGGGGCCCGATGACCGCGCCGGGCAGGCCCCCGCTGCGCATCGTGCTCTGCGACGACGAGCGGATGGTCCGCACCGCGCTGCGGGTCATCCTCGAAGCCGAACCCGATCTGGAGGTGGTCGGCGAGGCGGCCACCGGAGCCGAGGCGGTCCCGCTGGTCCGCTCACTGGCCCCCGACGTGGTGCTGATGGACGTCCGGATGCCCGAGATGGACGGGATCCGGGCCACCGAGCAGATCCTCGCCACCATGCCCGAGCCGCCCCGGATCGTGGTCGTCACCACCTTCGAGAACGACGCCTACGTCTACGACGCGCTGCGGGCCGGTGCCTCCGGCTTCCTCCTCAAGCGGGCCGACCCCGACGAGCTGATCGGCGCGGTCAGGCTGGTGGCGCGCGGCGACTCCCTGCTCTTCCCCGCGGCCGTCCGCTCCCTCGCCGCGGCCCAGGCGCCCCGAAACCGGTCCGGCGTCGCGCCCTGGGTGGCCCGGCTCACCGAGCGGGAGGCCGACGTACTGCGCCTGATGGCCACCGGACTGTCCAACCACGAGATGAGCGAACGCCTCGGGGTCGGCCCGCAGACGGTGAAGACCCATGTGGGGGCGGTCCTCACCAAGACGGGCTCGCGCGATCGCACCCAGGCCGTCATCGCGGCCTACGAGGGGGGCTTCGTCATGAAGAAAAGCTGAGAACCCGGCCACAATCAGGGCAGAGCGGAACGGTCCGGGCGGCTGGGACGTCCTTCAGGGGGATGAACAAGACGATCAGGCGTGCGTCGGTCTTCTGTCTGCTCCTGGTGCTGGCCCTGCTGGTCCGCGTCACCTGGGTGCAGGCATACCAAGGCCAGGCCCTCGCAGACGACGAGCACAACCGACGGAACCTCATCGGGCAGTACGAGAACCCGCTGGGCAACATCATCGTGGGCGGGGAGGCGGTCACCGGCTCGGTGCAGACGGGCGGCAAGGACTTCGGGTACAAGCGGACCTACACCGACGGCCCGCTCTACGCGCCGATCACCGGCTACAGCTCCCAGGCCTACGGCACGAGCATGCTGGAGGGCATCTACAAGAACGTCCTCAACGGTTCCGACAACCGGCTGAAGACCATGATGGACACGCTCACCAACAAGCGTGCCGCCCCGGGCAACGTCCTGACCACCATCGACAAGGACGTGCAGAAGGCCGCCTACGACGCGCTCCAGGGCAAGCAGGGCGCCGCCGTGGCCATCGACCCCACGACCGGCGAGATCCTCGCCGTGGTCAACAACCCCTCCTTCGACCCCGGCCGCATCACCGGAGCCAATGACAAGGAGGCCTGGGCCGAGCTCTCCGCCGACAAGGGCAAGGCCATGGAGAACGTGGCGCTGCGCAAGCCCCAGGCGCCCGGTTCCACCTTCAAGCTGGTCACCCTCGCGGCGGCGATCGAGAACGGCCTCGTCACGAACCTCGACCAGCCGACCGGCACCCCCGACCCGTACACGATCCCCGGCACCCGCACCCTGCTGCCCAGCGAGGCGGGCTCCGCGGCCTGCAACAACGCGTCGCCGCGCACCGCGCTGCGGCTGTCCTGCAACAACGTCTTCGCGGAGCTCGCGCACAAGCTCGGCCAGGACAAGATGCGGGCCATGGCCGAGAAGCTCGGCTTCAACACGCAGATCGACACCCCGGTCCGCACCAACCCGCCGAGCAAGTACCCGTCGAAGAAGATGTCCGTCGACCAGGTCGCGCAGACGGGTATCGGCCAGTTCGACGTGCAGGCCACCCCGCTCCAGATGGCGATGGTGACGGCCGCGATCGAGAACGGCGGCAAGCTCGTCGCCCCGCACATGGTCTCCGAGGTCACCGACGCGAGCGGCAACACGCTGGAGAGCTTCAAGGACCCGAAGTCGCAGCAGGTCATGAGCGAGAAGACCGCCTCGATGGTCCGGGACGCCATGAGGACCGTCGCCACCGAGGGCGGCGGCAAGCCGGCCCAGGTGTCGGGCGCCGAGGTGGGAGGCAAGACCGGAACCGCCCAGCGCGGCGTCAACAACAGCCTCTCCCCGCTGGCCTGGTTCACCTCGTACGGAAAGAAGAGCGGCAAGCAGATCGCCGTGGCCGTCGTGATCGAGAACTCGGACACCGACCGCTCCGAGATCGGCGGCGGCAAGCTGGCCGCCCCCATCGCCCAGAAGATGATGGCGGCGTGGCTGGGCAAGTAGCCGTGGCCGAAGAAACGGGCAGGGCCGACGCGCCGGGAACCGACACGGGTCCCGGCGCGTTCCCCTTCCCATGATCAGGACCGCGCAACCCGCCGACCTCGACGCCATCGCCGCCCTCCACACCAGGGCCCGGGCCACCTACTACCAGGGCCACATCCCGGAGGAGGCCTACGCCGGTGAAGCCGAACTCACCCGGACCAGGGAGGCCTGGTCACGGGCCGTCGCCCGGCCCGCCACCGAGGGCCGGGTGCTCTGCGCCGAGGAGGGCGGCGAGGTCACCGGGGTCGCCGCCTTCCTCACCGCGGAGAGCGAGACCACCCTGACCCAGCTCCACGTCGACCCGGTCCACTGGCGGCGCGGCACCGGGGCGGCCCTGCACGCGGCCTGCCTCGACGCCTGGAGACGCGGCGGAATCGGTCGGGTCCGCCTGGAGGTCTACGAACACAACCTGCGCGCCCAGGCCTTCTACGCCCGCCACGGCTGGCTCCCCGACCCGGCGGTCGGCCGAACGGGCTCCCACCGCACCCTGTGGCTCACGGTGCCGCCGTCCGGGGAATGAGACGCGCAGGCGAGTGGTTGAACCGGAAACCGTCCGCAATCGGAGAGAAGAAGGAACATGCGCGTCGAGATCTGGAGCGACATCGCCTGCCCGTGGTGCTACATCGGCAAGGCCCGCTTCCACCAGGGGCTGGCCGGATTCGCCCACCGCGACCAGGTCGAGGTCGTCTTCCGGTCGTTCGAGCTGGACCCGGGCGGCGCCAAGGGCGCCACCGCCCCCGTCCTGGAGATGCTCGCCAAGAAGTACGGCCGGACCCTGGACGAGGCGCGCGCCATGGAGGAGCACGTCGCGGCCACCGCCCGGGCCGAGGGGCTCGACTACCGCACCGACGGCCGTGACCACGGCAACACCTTCGACATCCACCGCCTGCTGCACCTGGCCGCCGCCCGCGGCCGCCAGGAGGAGCTGCTCGACCTCGCCTTCCGGGCGAACTTCGCGGAGGTCCGCTCCGTCTTCGACCCCGAGGTGCTGGTCGCCCTCGCCGTCGAGGCCGGGCTGGACGAGGCCGAGGCCCGCGCCGTCCTCGCCGACGACTCCGCCTACGCGGACGAGGTCCGCGCCGATGAGCGCGAGGCCGCCGAACTGGGTGCGAACGCCGTGCCGTTCTTCGTCCTCGACCGCCGCTACGGGATCTCCGGAGGGCAGCCGGCCGAGGTGTTCACCCGAGCCTTGGAGCAGGCGTGGGCGGGGCGCGAGGTCGAGGAGCCGGCCGCTGCCGAGGCGTGCGAGCCGGACGGCGCCTGCACGGTCCCGCAGGCATAAGGATTCCTTGGGGTCGGCGAACAAAACCCGCCAGTGGACTTTGAGTTGATCCTGGCGCAGAGTTGACGCCATGGACCTTCCGATCTCCGAAGCGGCCCGGGCCGAGTTCGCCCACTCCACCACCTACCTCAACACCGCCAGTTGCGGGGTGCTCCCGCGTTCCGCCGTCGCGGCCGTACGGGAGCTGGCCGAGGCGGCGGGGGCCGGAATCCCCGCCGGATTCGGCGACTTCGACCGCGTCGGCCGGGTCCGCGCCGCCTTCGCACGGCTGGTCGGCGTGGATGCCGGGCGGGTCGCCCTGGGCTCGGCCGTCTCCACCCACGGCGGCCTCGTCGCGACATCGCTGCCGTCCGGAGCGGAAGTCCTGTGCGCGGAGGGCGACTTCGCCTCCGTCATCAACCCCTTCGTGGTCCGGGATGACCTCAAGGTGCGCTTCGCTCCGCTCGAAGCCCTCGCAGAGGCCGTCGGCCCGGACACCGCCCTCGTCGCGGTCAGCGCCGTACAGTCCGCGGACGGGCGGGCGGTCGACCTGGCCGCCGTGCGCGCGGCCACGACTGCGCACGGGGCCCGGATGCTCGTCGACGCGACCCAGGCGGTCGGCTGGCTCCCCTTCGACGCCTCGCCGTACGACTACACGGTCACCGGCGGCTACAAATGGCTGCTCGGCGGCCGGGGGGCCTCGTACCTCACCGTGTCGGAGGAGGCCCAGCCCACCCTGACCCCGATCAACGCCGGATGGGTGGCGGCCGAGTCCATGTGGGACTCCATCTACGGGCCCATGCCCCAACTGGCCGAAGGGGCCCGCCGCTTCGACGAGACCCCGGCCTTCCTCGCCTACCACGCGGCCGAGCCCTCGCTGGCCCTGCTGGAGCGGATCGGCATCGGGGCCGTTCACGCCCACGACACCGCCCTGGCCGCCCGCTACCGGGCCGGCCTCGCCCGCCTCGGCCACGAACCCGTGCCCGGGGAGGCCGCCATCGTCTCCGTGCCGGGCCTCGCCGACCGCGGGCCCGCGCTGCTGGCGGCCGGCATCGCCACCTCCGCCCGCGCGGGCTCCCTGCGGGCCTCGTTCCACCTGTACAACACCGAGGCGGACGTGGACCGGCTCCTCGACGCCCTGTCCTGACCGCTACCGCGCCGGGGAGGCCGCCCAGGCCGACTCCGCCGCGGCCAGCGCCGGCTCCGGCTCGACCCCCACGGCGGCCGCGAGCGCCGAGAGGGAGGCGCGGACCACCGGCAGCGAAGCCGCCGGACCGTAGTGGTTGACCCGGATCATCTCCCGCGCGAGCGCCCCGCCGCCCGCGGCGAGCGGCGCCGCCGGATCCGCAACCAGGGCCTTGGCCACCACCAGCGAGGCCTCCTCGGCCCGCAGGGTGGTGGCCACCGGCGCGGCCTCCGCCGCCCGACCCACGTACGGGGCGAGCCCCAGCAGGGCCGCACCCGCCCGGGTCGCCGCCGCGGCGGCCGCGTGCCGGGCCATCACCGCGGACGGCCCCTCCTGCGCGATCCGGCCCAGGCACGCCTCCAACGCCAGCATCTCCAGCTGCGCCGGGGCGTGGGGCAGCGCCTTGCGCCCCGTGTCGATCCAGCGCTCCTTCCAGTCGAGGAGCGAGAGGTAGGAGCGGCGCGGAGCCGCGGGGTTCTCGGCGAAGCGGGCCCACGCGCGGTCCGAGACCGACACCGCCGACACCCCGGCCGGGCCGCCCATCGCCTTCTGCGCGCCGATCACGCACAGGTCCACGCCCCAGGCGTCCACCAGCAGCGGTTCCGCGCCGACCGAGGCCACCGCGTCCACCATGAACAGCGCGCCGTGCTCGCGTACGGCCTCGCCGATCTCCGCGACCGGGTTCGTGTTCCCCGTCGCCGCCTCCGCGTGGACCAGCGAAACGAAGTCGATCTCCGGGTGCGCGGCCAGCGCCCGCGCGACCGCCCCGGCCGTCACGGCGGTGTCGAAGGGGACCTCCAGGTCCACCACGGTCGCCCCGCAGTCGCGCAGCCAATTGCCGAACGTGGTCCCGTACGGCCCGGTGACCACGTTCAGCGCGGTCGAGCCGGGCCGGGCGCCCGAGCGGATGCACCCCTCCAACGGCAGCAGTGCCTCGCCCTGGGTGATCACCACGTCGTGCCGGGTGGAGAGCAGCTCGGCGACCCCCCGTTCGATCGACGCGAAACGCTCCGCGGTCAGCGGCGGGAGGTCCAGGAGGGGGTGGGACACGTGGGTGCTTCTCTCTTCGTCCGGGGGTGTCCGGATACGTCCGGCGATACCTCCAGAGCCTACCCAGCACGCCGTTACAGTGCCGACATGAGCGATGTGCTGCACGTGAAGGGGCGGGTCCTCGTCGGTCCCGACGAGGTCCTCGACGAGCTCTGGGTGGTCGACGGGCGGGTCTCGTACGAGCGCCCGCGCACGGCCCGCGAGGTCACCACGGTGACCGGCTGGGTCCTGCCCGGACTGGTCGACGCGCACTGCCACGTGGGGCTCGACGCCCACGGCGCGGTCGACGCCGAGACCGCCGAACGCCAGGCCCTCACCGACCGGGACGCCGGCACCCTCCTCATCCGCGACGCCGGATCCCCCTCGGACACCCGCTGGGTCGACGACCGCGAGGACCTCCCGAAGATCATCCGGGCGGGCCGGCACATCGCGCGCACCCGCCGCTACATCCGCAACTACGCGCACGAGATCGAGCCGGCCGACCTCGTCGAGTACGTCGGCCGCGAGGCGCGGCGCGGCGACGGTTGGGTCAAGCTCGTCGGCGACTGGATCGACCGTGACGCCGGGGACCTCACGGCCTGCTGGCCGCGCGCCGAGGTCGAGGCCGCCATCTCCGAGGCGCACCGGCTGGGAGCCCGGGTCACGGCCCACTGCTTCGCCGAGGACTCGCTGCGCGACCTGGTCGAGGCGGGCATCGACTGCGTCGAACACGCCACCGGCCTCACCGAGGACACCATCCCGCTGTTCGCCGAGCGCGGGGTGGCCATCGTCCCGACGCTCGTGAACATCGCGACCTTCCCGAAGCTGGCCGCCGGCGGCGAGGCGAAGTTCCCGAACTGGTCGGCACACATGCGCCGGCTCCACGAGCGGCGCTACGACACCGTCCGCGCGGCGTACGACGCGGGCATCGAGGTGTACGTGGGCACCGACGCGGGCGGCTCCTTGCCGCACGGTCTCGTCGCGGCCGAGGTCGCGGAGCTCGTCAAGGCCGGAATCCCCGCCCTGGACGCCCTCTCGGCCACGGCCTGGGCGGCGCGCGAATGGCTCGGCAGGCCGGGCCTCACCGAGGGCGCACCGGCCGACCTCGTGGTGTACGGCAGCGATCCGAGGGCCGACGTACGGGTGCTCGCCGAGCCGCTGCGCGTGGTGGTGAACGGCAAGGTCCGCTCCTGATCGCCCCGTTGACGGCAGGCGTGACATCCACACCGGGCGGTCGTTGAACTCGCCCCCGCCCGGTACGGGAGAGAACCCCTGTTCCTCAGGAGGCGCGAAGAATCGAATGCACACCCGAAAACCACCCTTTGGGGTGAAGTGACGGCAGGTGCCCACCCGTTCACCCACAGTGCGTAAAGATTCCGAGGGTAGGCCGTCGACGCGCGATGTCCCCCATTGGCGACGTGACGGCACCCATCTCCTCGGGGGTTCCACCACCTTGAACCGCGATACCTTCCGCATGCCCGCGGCCGTCCTCCTCGCCACGGGAGCGGTCGCCCTGCTCGCCGCCCCACCCGCCTCCGCCACGGGAGGCGGCGGCGAGGGCAAGGCGGGCGCCGTCGTCCTGAGCACCGGACTGGACGTGGGCCTGCTCAACAAGACCGTGCACGTACCGCTGAAAGCGACCCTCAACGAGGTGAACGCCCCCGCGACGGCGGAGAAGACGGCGCTGACCGTCACCCTCGACGGGGTCGAGGGCGGAGCACCGGTCAGCGTCCTGCGCGCCGACGTGGCCACCTCCAAGGCGACCGCCGACAAGAACCGGGCCGAAGCCGAGGCCAACCTCGCGAAGGCCAGGGTGCACGTGCCGGGCCTGCCCGCGCTCTCCCTCATCGAGGTGGAGAAGGTCACCTCCAAGGCCGTCTGCGAGGCCGGGAAGCAGCCGGTGGCCACCTCGAACGTCCTCGGGTCGGTGACCGCGCTCGGCAAGAAGACCACCGTGACCGCGGGCGGGCCCCCGACCAAGGTCGAGGTCCCCGGGGTGGGCCTGGTCACGCTGGAACTGTCCGGTACGCAGACCACCTCCACGACCGCCGCCGCGACCGCGCTGCGGCTGAAGGTGTCCGTGAACCCGCTGAAGCTCAACGTGGCCGAGGTGGAGGGGGAGATCGTGCTGGCCGAGGCGCACTGCGAGTCCCCGGCGGCGCCGAAGCCGGACATCAAGCCGCAGACGACGACCACGAACACGTCCACGACCCACGCGAACCTCGCCGAAACGGGTGGCGGTTCACCGACCCCGTACGTCGCGGGCGGCGCGCTGATCCTGCTCGGCATCGGCGCGGGGGCGCTGGTCGTGAGCCGCCGGCCGTCGTAGCGGGCGCCGCTGAGCACCAGGAGGGGGGTGCTCAGCGACTCCGCGCCGCCGGGGTTCGGGTGTACGGCAAGGCACCGAACGCCGGTGCTCCGCGTACCGGCCCTTGCGCGTACCGCCGTGCCGTCGGGTGTGCGGTGGGGCGCCCCCACTCGCCCTCCCGCGCCGTCGGGGTCGGGTGTGCGGTGGGGCGCCCCCGCAGGGCGTCGAACGCACCCCGCTGCGCTTGCCGGTGCCGCACCCCGTTCGACGCCCGAGGAGGTGCCCCGGCGCGCGCCCGGCCCCGACGGCACCCCGGCCCGCCCCGGCCAAGGGGGTGCCGCTGCGCGGAGCCGTCCCCTACCCGCCCTTCCACCGTTCCCCGGGCTCCGCCCGGACCCGTCCTGGGGCTCCGCCCCAGACCCCGCGCCTCAAACGCCGGCGAGGCTGGAAAGGTCCTCGGACCCCCGGTCCTCAGACGCCGGACGGGCTGGAGTTGCCCGGCGCCCGCCCCAGACCCCGCGCCTCAAACGCCGGCGAGGCTGGATGGTGCCCCGGCGAGGCTTGATTCGGCCCGCACCTGGCGGACGGTGGCAGCCGAATCCAGCCCCGCCGGCGTTTGAGGCGCCGCCGGAGGCACATCAGCCCGAGGACCCGGGGCCAGGGGCGGTGCGTCCAAGCCCGCGCGGGGTGCGGGGCGGAGCCCCGGGAGGGGTGGGAGGGCGGGTCAGGCGGGGCCGGTCAAGGCGCGGCCAGCGCAAGGGCGTGGTCGAGGGCCTGGAGCAGCCGCCCCGTGGTGGCGCGGTCCCGGACCGCCAGCCGGAGCCACGACCGGTCCAGACCGGGAAACGTGTCCCCCCGCCGCACCGCGAAGCCCAGGCCGCGCAGCCGCGTCCGGACCTCCGCCGCGTCCGCCACCCGGATCAGGACGAACGGGCCCTCAGCCACCCCCACCACCGACACCTCGTCGAACTCCGCCAGCCCGGCCAGCAGATGCTCCCGGTCCACCCCGATCCGCCGCGCCGCCGCCTCCGCCTCGGCCAGCGCCGCCGGCGAGACGCACGCCTCGGCCGCCACCAGCGCCGGGGTCGACACCGGCCACAGCGGCTGAGCCGCGGCCAGCTTCGCGATCACCTCCGGCTCGGCCAGTACGTAGCCGATCCGCAGCCCCGCCAGCCCCCAGGTCTTCGTCAGGCTCCGCAGCACCACCAGCCCCGGCACGTCGGTCCGCCCCGCCAGGGCCTCCCGTTCGCCCGGAACGGCGTCCATGAACGCCTCGTCGACCACCAGGATCCGCCCCGGCCGGGCCAGCGCGGCCAGCGTCGCCGCCGGGTGCAGGACCGACGTCGGGTTGGTGGGGTTGCCCACCACCACCAGGTCCGCCTCCTCCGGCACCAACGCCGGGTCCAGCCGGAACCCGTCCTCCGCCGTCAGCAGCACCCGCTCCACCCGGTGCCCCGCATCCCGCAGGGCCGCCTCCGGCTCGGTGAACTGGGGATGCACCACCACCGGCCGTACGGCCCCCAGCGCCCGCGCGATCAATACGAACGCCTCCGCCGCCCCGGCCGTCAGCAGCACCCGCTCGACCGGCAGCCCGTGCCGCGCCGCCACCGCCGCACGCGCCGACCGGCCGTCAGGGTAGGCGGCGAGATCCCCCAGCGAGGCCGCGATCCGCTGCTTGAGCCACTCCGGGGGCGTGTCCGACCGTACGTTGACCGCCAGGTCCACCAGCCCCGAGCCCGCGTCGATGACCTCGGCGTCCCCGTGGTGCCGCAGGTCGTGCGTCTGCGCCGTGGCGACCGCGCAGGTCGCCGCCACCGACCGCCGCTTCGGTACGAGGAGTTCGCCGCCGGCCGCCAGCGCCGCGGCCTCCGCCACCGAAGGGGTGCCGGTCTCCACCCGCACCGCTTCCGAGGGGTGCGGCACCGTGATCGCGGCCAGCTGCTCCGCGGGATAGCCGATCAGCGGCACGCCGAAACGTTCCGCCGCACCCGCCAGCCCCGCCTCGGCCGCCTTCGACTCCACCGTGGCGAGCGCCGTCACCGACTCCGAGGCCAACCCGGCCCCGCGCAGGGTCTCCTCCACCAGGGCGCAGACCTCCGCCACGGAGACCCCCGCCCGTCCGCCGACCCCGACCACCAGCTGCGTCACGTACTCGCCCACCGGGGATCCTCCCTCCGTATCGTCAACAATCCGCCGCCCGCCACCCGCGCGCGGACGTGCGCGCGGGGCCGGGAGTCGGTATTCAAGGCCACATGGCCGTGATCGTGGCGTTGGGCGCGTTCCTCATGACGCTGGCGGGCGGATGGGCGGCGCAGCGCGTCACCGACCGCCGCCACCTCGTGCTGGGCCTGGCCGGCGGGCTCATGCTCGGCGTGGTCGGTCTCGACCTGCTCCCGGAGGCCCTGCACGCGGCGGGCGACGAGTTCCTCGGCGTCCCGCTCGCCCTGCTGCTCTTCGTGGCCGGGTTCCTCGTCGCGCACGTCGCCGAACGGCTCCTCGCCGTACGCCAGGCCGCGCACGGCGCCGAGAACGGCCACGGCCACCGTGTCCCACAGGTCGGCCTCACCGCGGCGGCGGCCATGGTCGGCCACAGCCTCGCCGACGGCATCGCGCTGGGCGCCGCCTTCCAGGTCGGCGGGGGAATGGGGGTGGCCGTGGCGCTGGCCGTCATCACCCACGACTTCGCCGACGGGTTCAACACGTACACGCTGACGAGCCTCTACGGCAACGACCGCCGCAAGGCCCAACTGATGCTGTTCGCGGACGCCGCCGCACCCGTGGTGGGCGCGGCGTCCACTCTGCTGTTCACACTTCCGGAGGAACCCCTCGGCGCGTACCTCGGATTCTTCGGAGGGGTGCTGCTGTACCTGGCCGCCGCCGAGATCCTGCCCGAGGCCCACCACAAGCACCCTGCCCTGTCCACGCTGCTGTGCACGGTGGGCGGGGTGGCCGGGATCTGGCTCGTGGTGGGCCTCGCGGACTGATCTCACGGCCGCTTCGCCGCCGCTTCCACGAACCGGCGCGCGACCGAAGGCTCCGCCGCCCAGTGCGTGTGCAGATAGCTGGCGTGCACGCCCTGCTGTACGAAGCCCTCGACGCGGCGCTCCGGGTGCGTGAACCCCCACGCGGGGGCCGCACCGGCACCCGGCTCGATCACCGTGCGGTGGAACTCGTGCCCGCGCAGCCGGGTCCCGGCGGGCGCGAGCGCGCTGTCGGACACCGCCACGGCTTCGCGGTAGCCCAGGGTGAGGCGCTCCGACATCCGCGCGTCGGCGTCGAGCACCCCGCACATGGGCTTCCCGTCGAGGGACCGCGCGAGGTAGAGCAGCCCGGCGCACTCGGCCGCGACCGGGCCGCCCTGCGCGGCGAAGGCCGCCACGGCCGCGCGGAGCGGCTCGTTCGCCGAGAGCTCCGGGGCGTAGACCTCGGGGAACCCCCCGCCGATCACCAGACCACTCGTTCCCTCGGGCAGCGCCTCGTCCCGGAGCGGGTCGAAGGTGACGACCTCCGCCCCTGCGGCTTGCAGCAGCTCGGCGTGCTCGGCGTACGAGAAAGTGAACGCGGCCCCGCCCGCGACGGCGACGACCGGCGCGGCGCCGCTGCCGGGGGCTCCGCCCCCGGACCCCCGCGCCTCAAACGCCGGCGAGGCTGGATGTGGCGTTTGAGGAGCGGGGCCTGCGGCGGAGCCCCAGACGCCGCCCAGCGCACTCGCAGGCGACCACGGCTCGCACGCCAGTACAGGGGCCGTGCGGGCCAACGCCATCAGGGCGTCGAGGTCGCACCCGGCCCGGACCTGCTCGGCCAGCGCCGAAACGGCCGCCACGGCATCCGCCCGCCGTTCGGCGACCGGTACCAGGCCCAGGTGCCGGGACGGCGCGGCCACCTGGGGAGCACGCCGCAGGACGCCGAGCACCGGCATCCCCGCCTCCTCCAGGGCCTCGCGCAGCATCGCCTCGTGCCGGTCGGAGCCGACCTTGTTCAGGATCACGCCCCCCAGCCGCACCTGCGGGTCGAAGGACGCGAAGCCGTGCACCAGCGCCGCCACCGACCGCGACTGCGACGAGGCGTCGACCACCAGCACCACCGGCGCCCGCAGCAACTTCGCCACCTGCGCCGTCGACGCCAGCTCACCCCGGCCCGCCGCGCCGTCGTACAGCCCCATCACGCCCTCGACCACGGCGAGGTCGCACCCGGCGGCCCCGTGCGCGAACAGCGGGGCGACCAGCTCCGGCCCGCACATGAAGGCGTCCAGGTTGCGCCCCGGGCGGCCGGTGGCGAGCGCGTGGTAGCCGGGGTCGATGTAGTCCGGCCCGGCCTTGTGCGGGGACACGGCGAGGCCGCGCTCCGCGAAGGCCGCCATCAGGCCCGTGGCGACGGTGGTCTTGCCGCTGCCGGAGGACGGCGCGGCGACGACCAGCCGGGGCATGTCGAACGAGGTCACCACTCGATGCCCTTCTGGCCCTTCTGGCCGGCGTCCATCGGGTGCTTGACCTTGGTCATCTCGGTGACGAGGTCCGCGAACTCCAGCAGCTTCTCCGGCGCGTTGCGGCCGGTGATCACCACGTGCTGCGTGCCGGGACGGTTCCGCAGCACCTCGATGACCTCGTCGACGTCGATCCAGCCCCAGTGCATCGGGTACGCGAACTCGTCGAGCACATACAGCTTGTGCGTCTCGGCGGCCAGGTCGCGCTTGACCTGCTCCCATCCCTCCTTGGCGGCCTGCTCGTTGTCGAGCTGGGCGTCCCGCTGGACCCAGGACCAGCCCTCGCCCATCTTGTGCCAGACGACGGAGCCGCCCTCGCCGGAGGCGCCGAGCACCTTGAGCGCGTTCTCCTCGCCGACCTTCCACTTCGCCGACTTGACGAACTGGAACACCCCGATCGGCCAGCCCTGGTTCCAGGCGCGCAGCGCCAGCCCGAAGGCCGCCGTGGACTTGCCCTTGCCGGGGCCGGTGTGGACGAAGACGAGCGGACGGTTGCGGCGCTGGCGCGTCGTGAGCCCGTCGTCCGGAACGACGGTCGGCTGTCCCTGCGGCATTACGCGGCCCTCCTGGAGACGCTGTTGAGTGACGCAGTGTGGGTCACTGCGGTA
This sequence comes from Streptomyces sp. NPDC001717, assembly GCF_042892775.1. Lineage (NCBI taxonomy): Bacteria > Bacillati > Actinomycetota > Actinomycetes > Kitasatosporales > Streptomycetaceae > Streptomyces > Streptomyces sp. NPDC001717. The sequence continues at coordinate 299,340 of NZ_JBIAUK010000005.1, forward strand.
CGTACGTTCTTCACGAGCCCGGCGAGCGAGTCGGCCCGCAGCCCGTCGAGGGTGACGGCGGGCGCGCCGAGGTCGGCGGCCAGCACCCCGGCCAGCCCCAGCCGGACCGGCCCGGACTCGCAGTCCACGACCACCGACGCGACGCCCTCCGCGGCCAGCAGCCGGGCACTGCGCCCCGACAGCTCGCGCGGGTCACCGCCGACGGGCCCGGCCGACGTGGCACGGCCGTCGGTGACGACCACGAGCAGCGGACGGCGGCTCGGGTCGCGCAGCCGCTCGATCCGCAGCACCTCGTGCGCCTTCAGCAGCCCCGCGGCGAGCGGGGTGCGCCCGCCGGTCGGCAGCTGCTCCAGCCGGGCCGCAGCCGCGTCCACCGAGGAGGTGGGCGGCAGCGCCAGCTCGGCGCCGGAGCCGCGGAACGTGATGAGGCCGACCTTGTCCCGGCGCTGGTAGGCGTCCAGCAGCAGCGAGAGCACGGCCCCCTTGACGGCACCCATGCGCTGCCGGGCGGCCATCGAGCCCGAGGCGTCGACGCAGAACAGCACGAGGTTGCCCTCGCGGCCCTCCCGCGTCGCCTGCCGCAGGTCGTCCTTGCGGATGACCAGCCCGCGCCCGGACCGGCCGCGCGCCTTCTGGTGCGGGGCGGCCGCGTGCACGGTGGCCGCCAGGTGCAGCTTCGTCAGTTGGCCCCGGGGCCGCTGCGAGCCGGTGGTCCGGCCGTGGGCGGTACGGGCGCGCGAACGGCGTCCGGCCGCGCCCTCGCCGAGCCCCGGCACGCTCAGCACCTTGGTCCGGAACGGCTCGGCGGCCCGTACGGCGGCCTGCTCGGGAGCCGCGCCGCCTCCTTGGGCGGAGGGCTGCGGGGCCTCGGGCCGCTGCTCGGGTGCCTCCGCGGGGGCTTCCTCGGGTGCTTCCGCGGGCTCCTCGGGCGCCTCCGCCGGGCCGCCGCCCTCGGGGCCGCCCTGCGGGGGTACGCCGCCGCCCCCGTCGGGGCCGCCGCCGTTGTCGTCCGGCCCCTCCGGCTCGGGCTCGGGGCCGTCCGGCTCGGGCTCGGGCTCCGGCTCCTCGTCGGGGAACCGGTCGAGGATCTCGTCCAGCTTGTCCTCGTCCAGGCCCGGAGCGTCGAAGGGGTTGCGGCGCCGCCGGTGGGGGAGCGCCAGCAGGGCCGCCTGGCGCACGTCCTCCTTGCGCACCTCGGTCCGTCCGGCCCAGGCCGCCAGCGCGGTCGCCGTCCGGGCCATCACGATGTCGGCCCGCATGCCGTCGACCTCGAAGCCGGCGCAGGTCGCGGCGATCCGGAGCAGCGCGTTGTCGCCGAGCACGACCTTAGGGAGCAGCGCACGGGCGGCCACCACGCGGGCGCGGACCTCGTGTTCGTCGTCGGCCCAGCGGGTCGCGAAGCCCGCCGGATCGTCCTCGTACGCGAGCCGGCGGCGCACCACCTCCACCCGCTGGGCGGGCTCGCGGGAGGCCGCGACCTCGACGGTCAGCCCGAACCGGTCCAGGAGCTGCGGCCGCAGCTCGCCCTCCTCCGGGTTCATCGTGCCGACGAGGAGGAAGCGGGCGGCGTGGCGGACCGAGACGCCCTCGCGCTCCACGTACGAGGCGCCCATCGCGGCGGCGTCGAGGAGGAGGTCGATCAGGTGGTCGTGGAGGAGGTTGACCTCGTCCACGTAGAGGATGCCGCGGTGGGCGTCGGCGAGCAGCCCGGGCTCGAAGGCCTTCACGCCCTCGGACAGGGCCCGTTCGATGTCGAGGGCGCCGACGAGGCGGTCCTCGGAGGCGCCGACGGGCAGCTCCACCATCCGGGCCGGGCGGGCGTCGCCGGCGCCGGGCTCGTGCGGGCCGTCGGGGCAGGCGGGGTCCGGCGCCGCCGGGGCGCAGCTGAACCGGCATCCGGGGACGACGTCGACCTGCGGCAGCAGGGCCGAGAGGGCGCGCACGGCGGTGGACTTGGCGGTCCCCTTCTCACCGCGCACGAGCACCCCACCGACGGCGGGGCTCACGGCGTTGAGCAGGAGCGCCAGCCGCAGGTCGGTCTGGCCGACCACTGCGGTGAACGGGTAGGGCGTGCTCATGCGGTGCTCACTCCTTCTGTGTTGGTGCGGGTGCGGGTGCGGGTGCGGGTGCGGGGTGTCGGCGTGTGCGCGGGGTGGCCGGGACGCGGGTGCCGCTGCGCGGAGCCGGGTCCCCTACCCGCTCTTCCACCGTTCCCCGGGGCTCCGCCCCGGACCCCGCGCCTCAAACGCCGGCGGGGCTTGGTTCGCCTGCCGCAGGGATCCTGGGCGGAGCCCCGGTTTCGGGAAGGGGTGGGGTGGGGGAAGGCCGCCCGCAGGGCCCCCGCCCTCACGGCGCGCCCGGAGGGAGGAACGGGAGGCCCGCCGGAGCGCCGGACTCGATCAGGCCGAGCAGCGCAGCGGTGTCCGCGTGCTCCTCGATGAGATCGCCCAGCAGGTCCAGCTGTTCCTCGCGCAGCGCGGAGAAGGAGGTGTCCGGGGACGGCACGAAGCGGCGGCCCGCAGCGGCCGCGACCTCCCGCAGGAACGCCCGCCTAAAGCCGTCCGACTCCAGCGAGCCGTGCCAGTGGGTTCCCCACACCGACCCCACCCGGCACCCGTCCAGGAACGGCTCCCCGCCCAGGACTTCGGCCACGCCGTGGTGGATCTCGTACCCGTCGACGGGCTCGCCCAGCGCGGACCCCGAAGGCCGGGCCAGGGTCTTCTCCACGGCGAAGCGCACGCGGACCGGCAGCAGCCCCAGCCCCGCGACCGAGCCCGCCTTCGATTCGACCTCGTCCTCGATGTGCTCGCCCAGCACCTGGAACCCGCCGCAGATGCCCAGCACCGGCCGCCCCTCCGCGGCCCGCCGCGCGAGCGCGTCCGCGAGTCCGCGTTCGCGGAGCCACTCCAGGGCCTTCACCGTGCCGCGGGTACCCGGTACGACGACCAGGTCCGCGTCCGCCAGTTCCTCGGCCCGGTCCACGAACCGCACCACGACCCCCGGCTCCGCCGCGAGCGCGTCGACGTCCGTGAAGTTCGACATCAACGGCACCGCGCAGACCGCGACCCGCAGCACGTCCTCGCCGACCGGCGGGGCCACGACCGATTCGCGCACCGCGCCGCGCAGGGAGACCCGCAGCCCGTCCTCCTCGTCGATCCCGAGCCCGTGCCGGAAGGGGAGGACGCCGTACGTCGCCCGCCCGGTGAGGGAGCGCAGCATCTCCATGCCGGGCTCCAGCAGCGAGACGTCGCCCCGGAACTTGTTCACCATGTAGCCGGCGATCAGCGACTGGTCCTCGGGCGACAGCAGTGCCGTCGTACCGAAGAAGGACGCGAAGACCCCGCCCCGGTCGATGTCCCCGACCACGACCACCGGGAACCGCGCGGCCCGTGCGATGCCCATGTTCACGATGTCGGTCCGGCGCAGGTTGATCTCGGCCGGACTGCCCGCCCCCTCGCAGATCACGGCGTCATACGTGCCCCGCAGCTGCTCCAGGCAGTCCGTGACGATGCCGAGGAGCTGTTCCTGCCGGCCGCCGTGGTAGCCGCGGGCGCTCATCTCGCCGACCGGCTTGCCCAGCAGCACCACCTGGCTGCTGCGGTCGCTGCCGGGCTTGAGCAGGACCGGGTTCATCAGCGCGGTCGGCTCCACACGGGCGGCCTGCGCCTGCATGGCCTGGGCGCGCCCGATCTCGGCGCCCTCCAGGGTCACGAAGGAGTTCAGCGACATGTTCTGCGCCTTGAAGGGCGCCACCTTCACGCCCTGGCGGACCAGCCAGCGGCAGATGCCGGCCGTGACCACGCTCTTGCCCGCGTCGGACGTGGTGCCCGCGACCAGCAGTCCGCCGCCGCGCCTCGCGCCGTTCATGCGCGCCCCCTTCGTGAAGTACGCGATGTACGAGATGTGCGAGATGTACGGGACACCAGCGTCCGCGCCGCGACGCAGGCGCCCAGCGCCAGCCAGGTCACCCGCCGCGACAGCCGTACCGCCCGTTCGATGTCGGCGACCTCGACGGGCCGCCCCGTTCCGCCGTTGAGGACGGCCCGGTGCTCGACGCGTCCGCCGTACGACAAGGTCCCGCCGAGCCGTACGCCGAGCGCGCCGGCGAAGGAGGCCTCCACCGGTCCGGCGTTGGGGCTGGGGTGTTCGGCCGCGTCCGCGCGCCAGGCCCGGACCGCCCCCCGACGGTCCGGGCCGGCCGCCACCGCGGCGAGGGCCGTGAGTCGGGATCCCGGCCAGCCCGCCAGGTCGTCGAGGCGGGCGGAGGCCCAGCCGTAGCGCAGGTAGCGGGGGGACTTGTGGCCGACCATCGCGTCCAGGGTGTTCACGGCGCGGAAGAACAGCAGCCCGGGAACGCCGGCCACGGCTCCCCACACCAGGGCGCCGACCACCGCGTCGGAGGTGTTCTCCGCGACCGACTCCACGACGGCGCGGGCCATCTGCTGTTCGTCCAGGGCCTGCGGGTCGCGCCCGCACAGGTGCGGCAGCCGTTCCCGGGCCACCTCGGCGTCCCCGGCGGCGAGCGCGCCGCCGATGGCGCGGGCCTCCCGGCCGAGCGAGGTGCCGCCGACGACGGCCCAGGTGGCGGCGGCGGTCAGGGCGACACGGGCGGCCGCGGGCCGGGAGCGCACGGCGCGGGCGCCGAGCGCGCCGACGGCGGCGGCGCCCCCGGCGCACACCAGGGTGTGCAGGAGGCCCCGGGCGCGGTCGTCGCGCCACAGGGCGCGCTCGACGGCGGCGGCGGTTCGTCCGAAGGCGGCCACGGGGTGCCCGCGGCGCGGATCACCGAGGATCCGGTCGCCGATCAGGCCCGCCGCGGCGCCGTACGCGAAGACGCGATCGGCACGCATGGTGGCAGGTATGTCCTCACTCAGGGTCCGCGCCCTGGTTCGACGTGTCCGGCGGCGAGAGTTCCTGGCTCCCGGGGCGCACTCGGCGGAGTGCCCCGGTGACAGTGGCGGGACCGCGCCGGAATCGCACCGGACTTCCTCTCCATGCCGCCGTATTGGCTCGGGCAGTCCACCACGCACCGCGAACGCCCGTCAACTCGCCGTTGACCTGCGGCGGGGTACGCGAAAACTCCCCCCGGGAGAAACCCGGAGGGAGCGTTCACATGTGGTGCCTCGTGCCCGAGGCATCCGTGTCCTACGAGACGATCAGGTAGATCCCGTAGCCCACGGCCACCGCGACGAGCGCGAAGCAGGCGTAGGCACCGCTGCGGGCGAGGGTGGCGCTGCCGCCCTGCTCGGTGGCGGCCTCGTGCTTGGACAGGCCCACCAGGCCCAGGGTGAACAGGGCCACGAGGGCGACGGTGGCGGAGAGGCTCACTCCGAAGACGGAGCCGAGGGCTTCCCAGTCGATCTTCATACCGCTGATTCCTCTGTCGTTCTCGGGGTCAGACCGCTGCGGCCGGAGCCGCGGGGGTCGTCGTCGCGGCCGGGATGGTGGCCTTGAGGTCCTCATCCGTCACGGCGGCGGTGGTGCCCGCGGCGGCGACGGTCGGCGGGACGGTGACGGCTGCCATGGCCGTGGTGACCACACCCGGCGCCTCGGCGTCGGTCGACGGCACGTCGTTGACGTTGTTGTGGTCGACGACCTGGCGGCGCGAGATGAACCAGATGGCGGCGCAGGAGGCGACCAGGAAGACCGCGACCGCGGCGACGCCGACGTCACCCGTGCGCATGACCAGCTCGGCGCCCGCGGAGACCAGAGCGGCGGCCGGCAGGGTCAGGCCCCAGGCGATGAACATGCGGGTGGCGGTGGACCAGCGGACCACGCCGCCCTTGCGTCCCAGGCCCGCACCCATGACGGCGCCGGAGCACGCGTGGGTGGTGGAGAGGGAGAAGCCGAGGGAGGAGGAGGCCAGGATGACGCTGGCGGCCGAGGTCTGGGCGGCGAAGCCCTGCTGCGGCTGCAGGTCGGTCAGGCCGGAGCCCATGGTGCGGATGATGCGCCAGCCGCCCAGGGAGGTGCCCAGCGCGATGGCCAGACCGGCGGAGACGATGACCCAGACCGGCGGGTTCGCACCCGAGTCCAGGGCGCCACCGGCGATGAGCGCGAGGGTGATGATGCCCATCGTCTTCTGCGCGTCGTTGGTGCCGTGCGCCAGGGAGACGAGACCGGCCGAGGCGATCTGGCCTGCGCGGTAGCCCTTCGTGGAGGTCTTCGCACCGACCTTGCCACCGAGCTTGTAGGTGACCCGGGCGGCCAGCATCGAGGCCACACCGGCCACGATCGGGGCGGCGACGGCGGGGATCAGCACCTTGGTGACGACGACGCTGCCGTTGACCGCGCCGATGCCGGCGGAGGCGACCGCGGCACCGATCAGGCCGCCCATCAGGGCGTGCGAGGAGCTGGAGGGGAGACCGACCAGCCAGGTGACGAGATTCCAGAGGATCGCGCCGACCAGGGCCGCGAAGATCACTTCCGGCTGGATGCCGTCCTCGTTGATCAGGCCCTTGGAGATCGTCTTGGCGACCTCGACGGACATGAACGCGCCGACCAGGTTGAGCACGGCGGACATCGCCACCGCCGTCTTGGGCTTGAGGGCGCCGGTCGAGATGGTGGTGGCCATCGCGTTGGCTGTGTCGTGGAAACCGTTCGTGAAGTCGAACACGAGAGCGGTGATGATCACGATCCCGAGGAGAAGCGTTATGTGCTCCATTTACCCAGGCTTCTGTTTGACGTCAGTGGCTCGCCGACCGTAGGCAACCTGGGTGAACGGAAGATGAACTGGCATGGGCGGAGCGGTGTACCGGCCAGTGGCCCGAACGGATCATTCGTCCTGATTCTCCCGTAGATAACTCGATAAATGCACGTCAAAGCGGGGTGAACGAACCCCTCCGCCCCCGCGCGCCGGCGTATACGACCCCCTGCCCGGGGTGTCGAAAGAGACCTAGATCACGCCGCCCGACGCACGCCCCGAGCACCTCGCGGGCAGGCCGCGGAACGATCTCCTCCAGTGGCCCGCCGGTGCTCACGCCCCGACACTGGAACGGTGCGTACCGCCACAGCGACGGCAGCGGCCGTCACCACGACCCTCCTGGGAGCCGGCGCGGCCGCCGTCGCGGCCGGCCGGTACGCCGCGGACGCGGCCCTGCGGCCCGAGCCGGGTCGCCCACTGCCCGGCGGCGCCCGGCTCACCGTCCACTCCACCGCCGCCGGACGGATCACGCTGACCCGCACCCTCGCCTCCCTGCGCCCCGGCACCTACGGCTTGACCGCACCCGGGGTGCACGCCGTGGTCGGGTCCGTGATCACCGGGACCGAGCACGACCCCGACGCCGTCGTGCGCCGACTCGTCGGCGTCACCCACGGCACCCTCGACCCCGGCACCCGGGTCCGGATCACCCCCCAGGTCCACATCGGCAACCCGCGCACCGCCCTCGGACTCGACCACGCCGACGTGGACGTCCCCGGGGAGCTCGGGGCGTTGCCCGCCTGGTTCGTGCCCGAAGACCGCGACACCTGGGTGATCACCGTGCACGGCCTCGGGAGCAGTCGGGAGCACCCGATGGTGGTCATGCCCTTCCTGCACCGCAGCCGCTTCCCCGTCCTCGACCTCGCCTACCGCGGCGACCTCGGCGCCCCCGCCTCCCCGGACGGCATCGGCCACCTCGGTGAATCGGAGTGGCGCGACGTGGACGCCGCGATCCGCTACGCCCTGCGCTACGGAGCCCGGCGGGTGATCCTGCACGGCTGGTCCACCGGCGCCACCATGGCCCTGCACGCGGCCGAGCGCTCCGCGCTGGCCGACCGGATCTCCGGGCTGGTCCTCGACTCGCCCGTGCTCGACTGGCACGAGACCCTGCGCAGGCTCGCCGTGGCCCGCCGCACCCCGGCCCCGGTCGTGCCGCTCGCCGTCTGGGCCGCCGAAGGTCGCGCCGGGCTCCGCGCCGACCGCCGGCCGCCCGGCTCCGACCCGGGCGCGCTGCGCATCCCCGTCCTGATCTTCCACGGGCCCGACGACACGATCGCCCCCTGGGAACCCTCCCGCCGGCTCGCCGCCGCCCGCCCCGACCTCGTCCAGCTGCACACCGTCGACGGGGTCGAGCACGGCGCGATGTGGAACGCGGACCCGGCGGGTTACGAGGAAGCCCTGCGCCGTTTCCTCACCCCTTTGATGTGAAGCCCGTGAGGCGGGGGAGGGTCCGAGGGGAGGTTGTCCGGGTCTGTCACCCCGGAGCGCCGTGACAATGGCCGATTCCGTTTGGGCTTTCGGCCGGTGACGGGCGAGACTGCTTCCGTGACGTCCCGAAAGCCTGATGAGCAGTTGGCTCGCGACTCCAGACTCCGACTCGTCTCCCCGCGCTCGGTCGCCGCGGCCCGCAAGGCGGTGACCGACCGACGCACCCGGCCCGCCCAGCGGCCCCCGGCCGGCACGCCCGCCACGGCCGACCTCGCGAACCGGGCCCGCGCCTCGCTCGCCGACGCCGTACGCCTGAGCCGCTGGGCCGAACTCAACCTCGGCGCCGGCGACGGGGGCAGGCCCGCGCCCGCGGGCGCCCTGCCCGCCGTCGACGTCGAACGCGCCGCCGGGGAACTGAACCTGACGCACGGCCAGATCCGCGTCGGCTGGGACCGCGCCCGGCTCGCCGGCCTCGTCGAGGTCCACGGCGGTCACGCCCGGCCCGGCTGGCGGCTGCGCGCCTGGGACCGCGACGACTCCGCCGTCCTGCGCGGCTGGGTCGCCCTCTTCGACGCCTGGTCGCTGGTGCACCCCGCCCCCGCCGACATCGCCCCCGAGGCCGTCGCCGAGGTCGTCGAGGCCATGCCCCAACTCCTCTCCCTGCTCCAGCTGTCGGCCGGCCCCGTGACCGTCCCCGACCTGCTCGACCTGCTCGGACAGCGCGTCGCCGAACTGCGCGACGAGCGCTGCGAGGTGCCGTACGAGGACCGGTCCCCGTCCACGGTCGACGCCGGGACCGCCGCCGTCCCGCTCGCCCGGCTGTTGCGCTGGGCGCTCGGGGGACTCGCCGCCGTGGACGCCGTCACCCTGGGCCCCGCGCGGGCCGCGCTCACCCCCCTCGGGAGTTGGGCGGTCTGGGTCAAGCTGGAGCAGATCTGCGTCGCCGCGCAGAGCCCGGCCGGCAACATCGAGCAGTCCGCCGCCGCCATGCTGCACGGCTGCGCCCGGCTCACCCCCGGACCCGCCCGCGCCGAGTACCGGGCCTGGCTCGCGGCCCGGCCCGTCGGTCACGCCGTCAGCGAGCTGCTGCACGCCGCCCGCGGCGAGGACGCCCTGCTGCGCGGGCTCGCCTTCGAGGCGCTGCGCGTCGTCGGCGCCCCCGCCGAGCCCGAGGTGCGCGCCGCCGTACGCGAACCGGCCCTGCGCCCCTACGCCCTGCTCTGGCTCGCCGAGCACGACGGGGTCGACCCCGACGAGGCGCAGGACGTGCTCACCGCCGAGGAGTCGACCTGGCTCTGGGTGGACACCGCGGCCGCCATCGCCGACCACGGCGAAGCCGAGCTGCTGGCGCGCCACCTGGACTCGGCCGTGCGCACCACCGTGCCCCGACTGCTGGACGAGGTCCGCGCGGTCGGCCACCCGCGCACCGTGCAGGTGCTGGTCGCGCTGGCCGCGGCCCACCCGGACCCGGCCCTGGCCAAGGCGGTCCGCCGGGCCGCCTTCCAGGTCCACACCGGCGGAGTCTGACGGCAGCGCCACGCGCGTACGCGCCGCCGGTCCTCAGACCTGCGGCGCGTACGTCCCGAAGCTCCAGATGTTGCCCTCGGCGTCCTTGGCCATGTAGTCGCGGGAGCCGTAGTCCTGGTCGGTGGGTTCCATCAGGATCTCCACCCCGTGCTCGGCGGCCCGCCGGTGATGACCGTCCACGTCGTCGACCAGGACGTAGACCCCCGTGGGGCCGGCGCCCTCCATGGCCTTGTCGAACGCCCCGCCCCGGCCCTTGCTGCCCAGCATCACGACGCCGTTGCCGTACGCCAGCTCCGCGTGCGTCACGGAGCCGTCCTCACCCTCGTACACCGCGACCTGACTGAACCCGAAGGCCTCGGTCAGCAGCTTGATGGCCGCCTTGGCGTCGCGGTAGACCAGCGTGGGACAGATGGACGGAACGCCTGCCATGACGATCACTCCCTCTCGTGACGGTGACGCGCGTCACACCAGCATGGCAGGAGGGGCCGACAGTCAGCGGAAGGTGTTGCACTGGGCCATGTCGCCCGTGCGGTAGCCCTGGTAGAACCACTGCTGACGCTGCTCGGCCGAACCGTGCGTCCACGACTCCGGGGTCACCCTGCCCTGGAACTTCTCCTGGATCCGGTCGTCACCGACCGCCGCCGCCGCGTCCAGCCCGTCCCTGATGTCCTGGTCGGTCAGGCTGGTGATCAGCGGCCGCCCGGTCGACTCGTCCGGGGTCTTCGTCGCGTTGTGCGCCCACACCCCGGCGTAGCAGTCGGCCTGGAGCTCCACCTTGACCGCGTTGCTGTTCGCTCCCTGCCGCCCGTCCTGCGCCCGCTGGAGCGTCCCCATCAGGTTCTGGATGTGGTGCCCGTACTCGTGGGCCACCACGTAGGCCTGGGCGAACGGGCCGCCGCTCGCGCCGAACTTCGTCCGCAGCTCCTCGAAGAAGCCCAGGTCCAGGTAGACCTGGCGGTCCGCGGGGCAGTAGAAGGGCCCGACCGCGGAGGTGGCCGCGCCGCAGGCGGTGTTCACCCGGCCGGTGAAGAACACCGTCGACGCCGGGGTGTAGCGGCCGCCGCGCCGGGTGAACTCCTGCTTCCAGAAGTCCTGGGTGCTGTTGACCACCGCGACCAGCCGGCAGTCCTCGCGCGCGTTGGCGTCCCGCCCCGTCCTGCAGGCCTGCTGCACCTGGCCCATCGAGGAGACGGCCGGAGCCGGCTCCTGGTCCCCGGAGGACAGGCCCAGCTGGTCCGGTCCCACCCCGAAGAGCAGCCCCAGGACCAGCGCGATCAAGCCGACGATGCCGCCGCCGACCGTGGCCCGCCCGCCCGGGATGCGGCTGCCGCGCACATCCTTGACCTCGGAGGTGTCCAGATTGGCGTTGTCGTCGAACTGCATCCCGCACCGCCCTCGCGATCCACGTGCCGCCCTGCGGCGAGTACCAACGGGTTCATCCTCGTACGCGTCCCGGCCCACCGGTGCGATCGCCGGCCCGAACGGGGGACGGGGCGGCCGGGCCGACGGCCCGGAAACCAGTTGCACACCCCCGGTAGAATGACTCCCATGGCAAATCTCCTCGCGGATTAGCGGCGTCGAAGCTTCGCGTCCTGCCCTCCTTCCGCCGTCCCGACCCGCCCTGGAGTATTTCCGTGATCACCGCCACCGGCATCGAGCTGCGCGCCGGCGCCCGCGTCCTCATCGAGTCCGCTTCCTTCCGCATCGCCAAGGGCGACCGCATCGGCCTGGTCGGCCGCAACGGAGCGGGCAAGACCACCCTCACCAAGTGCCTCGCGGGCGAAGGGCAGCCCGCGGGCGGCTCCATCACCCGCTCGGGTGAGGTCGGCTACCTCCCGCAGGACCCCCGCACCGGTGACCTCGACGTCCTGGCCCGCGACCGGATCCTGTCCGCGCGCGGTCTCGACGTACTGATCAAGAAGATGCGCATGAACGAGGAGCGCATCGCCACCGGCTCCGGCGCCACCCGCGAGAAGGCGCTCAAGCAGTACGAGCGCCAGGAGACCGAGTTCCTCACCAAGGGCGGGTACGCCGCCGAGTCCGAGGCCGCGACCATCTCGGCCGCCCTCAGCCTGCCCGACCGGGTCCTCGGTCAGCCGCTGCACACCCTCTCCGGTGGTCAGCGCCGCCGCGTCGAGCTCGCCCGGATCCTGTTCTCGGACGCCGACACCCTGCTCCTCGACGAGCCCACGAACCACCTCGACGCCGACTCCATCGTCTGGCTGCGCGACTACCTCAAGAACTACCGCGGCGGCTTCGTCGTGATCTCCCACGACGTCGACCTGGTCGAGACCGTCGTCAACAAGGTCTTCTACCTCGACGCCAACCGCTCGGTCATCGACATCTACAACATGGGCTGGAAGCTCTACCAGCAGCAGCGCGAGGCCGACGAGAAGCGCCGCAAGCGCGAGCGCCAGAACGCCGAGAAGAAGGCCGCGGCCCTGAACTCGCAGGCCGACAAGATGCGCGCCAAGGCGACCAAGACCGTCGCCGCGCAGAACATGGCCAAGCGCGCCGATCGCCTGCTCGCGGGCCTGGACGCGGTCCGCGTGTCCGACAAGGTCGCCAAGCTGCGCTTCCCGGAGCCCGCGCCCTGCGGGAAGACCCCGCTGACGGCCGAGGGCCTGTCGAAGTCGTACGGCTCCCTGGAGATCTTCACCGACGTCGACCTGGCCATCGACAAGGGCTCCCGCGTCGTCATCCTCGGGCTCAACGGCGCCGGCAAGACCACGCTGCTGCGGCTCCTGGCGGGCGCCGAGAAGCCCGACACCGGCGAGGTCACCCCGGGCCACGGCCTCAAGCTCGGCTACTACGCCCAGGAGCACGAGACGCTCGACCCCGAGCGCACCGTCCTGGAGAACATGCGCTCGGCCGCGCCCGACCTGGATCTGGTCGCCGTGCGCAAGACGCTCGGCTCGTTCCTGTTCTCCGGCGACGACGTGGACAAGCCCGCGGGCGTGCTCTCCGGCGGCGAGAAGACCCGTCTGGCCCTGGCCACGCTGGTCGTCTCCTCGGCGAACGTGCTGCTCCTCGACGAGCCCACCAACAACCTCGACCCGGCCAGCCGCGAGGAGATCCTGGGCGCGCTGCGCACCTACAAGGGCGCGGTCATCCTCGTCACGCACGACGAGGGCGCCGTCGAGGCGCTGGAGCCGGAGCGGATCATCCTGCTCCCGGACGGCGTCGAGGACCTGTGGGGCCCGGACTACCGGGACCTGGTGGCGCTCGCCTGACCCCGTCGGGCTGTCGCCCGCCCCCCGCCCCGTCCACGCGGTCTGATCCAGTTCCTTATGGATCATTCGGCTCAGGGGTGATCCATCATCTGAGTGAGACGGTCTGGTACCGATCTACGACGTACGACGGCCCCGGTCGCACCCGAGAAGGTGCGTGACCGGGGCCGCCGGTTTTCCGGCGCCGCGCCCCTGACCAGGAGATTCCCGGTGAGGGTGAAGAAGTGTGACGGAAGTCATGCGGCGGAAGAGGAGATTCCGTTCTGCCCGGGTGTCCACCCCTCGGGAAATGCCGCCGTACCGACCTTGCGGAATGGGTGGCCAGGAAGCCGGGGAGGGGTGATCATGAGAAGTCCAGAGCGCACTTCCCACGAGGAGGCACGGGTGGCCGAGACTCTGAAGAAGGGCAGCCGGGTTACCGGCGCCGCGCGCGACAAGCTCGCGGCAGACCTGAAGCGAAAGTACGACTCCGGTGCGAGTATCCGGGCGCTGGCCGAAGAGACCGGCCGGTCCTACGGATTCGTCCACCGGATGCTCAGTGAGTCCGGGGTATCGCTGCGTGGCCGCGGTGGCGCGACGCGCGGCAAGAAGGCCGCCACGGCCTGACCTTTCCCCGGTCCCATCGGTTCAACAGTTCCATCAGTTCCCATTCCAACGGTTCCAACGGTCCGGATCCGCCTTCGGTGACCCCCGGTCGGCCCTATGGTCGACTGGGTGGTTACTGTGCAGTCACTTAGGCCGAGAACGCGGCCGACCGCACATCGGAGGCATTCGGATGGCTCTGCTCGACAAGGACGGCGTACGACTCACCGTCGACGACACGCTCGCCACGGTGACACTGACCAATCCGGCCAAGCGAAATGCCCAATCCCCCGCGCTCTGGCGGGCTTTGGCGGAGGCCGGACGGTTGTTGCCGGGCACTGTCCGGGTCGTCGTGCTGCGCGGCGAGGGCAAGTCCTTCTCCGCGGGACTCGACCGTCAGGCGTTCACCCCCGAAGGATTCGAGGGCGAGCCGTCCTTCCTCGATCTGGCACGTGGGTCGGACGAACTGCTCGACTCCACCATCGCCGAGTACCAGGAGGCGTTCACCTGGTGGCGCCGCAATGACATCGTCTCCGTCGCCGCCGTACAGGGGCACGCGATCGGCGCCGGCTTCCAGCTCGCGCTCGCGTGCGACCTGCGCGTGGTCGCGGACGACGTCCAGTTCGCCATGCGCGAGACCAGCCTGGGCCTGGTCCCCGACCTCGCCGGCACCCAGCCGCTGACCTCGCTGGTCGGCTATGCCCGTGCGCTCGAAATCTGCGCCACGGGCCGCTTCGTGCACGCCGAGGAGGCGGAGCGGGTCGGCCTCGCCAACCTGGTGGTGCCGGCGGACGAGCTCGACGCGGCCGTCCAGGACCTCGCCACGGCCCTGCTCGCACCGCCGCGCGACGCCGTCATCGAGACCAAGGGGTTGCTGCGGGACGCCCAGTCGCGCCCGTACGACGACCAGCGCGCCGCCGAGCGCGCCGCCCAGGCCCGCCGCCTGCGCGACCTCGCGGGGCTCTCGGACTGACACGCGCCCCGGGCCCGGCACCCCACCACGGGATGCCGGGCCCCGGCACCGCCGTGCGACCCCGGGCCGCCAGGGCCGTCCCGGCACCCCCGTGACCGGGACGACCAGGCCCGACCCGCACGGCCCTCGGACCCCCGTTCCTAGGGGATCAGCAGGGCCTTGCCCGGTACCGTGCGGGCCTCGATCGCGCGGTGTGCCGCCTCCGCCTCGGCCAGTGGGAACGTCCTGGCGATGACCGGGCGCAGCCGCCCCGCGGCGGCCTCTTCGAACGCGACCGCCGTCAGCCGGGCGATCTCGGCCGCGGGGAATTGGACCTCCGCGATCCCCCGCACCGTGAGCCCCCGACGCTCCACCTGCGCAGGGTCGAACTCCGTGAAACCGCCGCTCGGCGCCCCGTGCGCCGAGACCCGGCCCCCGTCCCGGACCAGGGCGAACGCCGCCAGGCCCAGCTCGCCGCCCACCCCGTCCAGCAGGACGTCGACCGGGCCGCCGACCCGCTCCGTCCAGTCGGGCTCCGAGTAGTCCACCACCGTGTTCGCGCCCAGCTCCCGCACCAGCGCCAGCTTCCGCTCGCCGCGCGCCGCACCGATCACCCGGGCCCCCGCCGCCACCGCGATCTGCACCAGCAGGGTGCCCATCCCACCCGCCGCACCCAGGATCAGCACCCGCTCACCCGGCCGGATCCCGATCCCCTCGGCGATGCCCGTGCCGGTCACCCCGTCGTGCGCCAGCGCCGCGGCCTCCCGCAGGCCCAGCCCCTCGGGGACCGGGACCAGTCCCTCCAGGGGGACCGGCACCAGCTCCGCGTAGGTCCCCTTCGTACCCGCCGCGGCAACGGCCCGGCGCCCCAGCCAGGCCTGATCCACCCCCGCGCCCACGGCCACGACCGTGCCCGCGGCCGCGCCGCCGGGGACGTACGGGGGCCGGATGCCGAAGGCCTCGCCCCAGCCGCCCCGGATCTGGGTCTCCACGAAGATCGTGTCGACGGCCTCGGCCCGGAGCACCACCTCGCCCGCGGCCGGCACCGGATCCGCCACCTCGACGGGAACCAGCACCTCGGGACCGCCGTAGGCGTCCACCCGTATCGCGCGCATGCGCATCCCCCTTCTCGCCCTGACGCCCTCGGGACTTCGAGCCCTCGCGTCTTGATCAACGTGACCACTCTCGGACCTCGACCGAGGTTGAGGTCAAGCGCGGCCGGACGGGGATTCCTCCGGGTGCACCGCTCTGGGCGCGCCATTCGGGCCGCGCGCTTACGGTGGTCGGGAGTCGTTCCTTCGAGGCACGTCATTCCCAAGGAGATGCGATGACCGAATCCGCATCAGGCAGCTCCGGCAAGGAACCCGGCGAGCGGGGCCGTACGACCATCGCCGACGGAGTGGTCGAGAAGATCGCCGGTCTGGCCGCCCGCGAGGTGGTCGGTGTGCACGCCCTGGGCAGCGGCAGCGGCCTGTCCCGCACGTTCGGCGCGGTCCGCGAACGCGTCCCCGGCGGCGGCAAGCCCTCCGTCAGCCGCGGGGTGAAGGCGGAGGTCGGCGAGGTCCAGACCGCCCTCGACCTGGAGATCGTCGTCGACTACGGCGTGGCGATCCGCCAGGTCGCCCGGGAGGTCCGCGAGAACGTCATCTCGGCGGTCGAGCGGATGACCGGACTGGAGGTGGTCGAGGTCAACATCGCCGTCAGCGACGTCAAGCTGCCCGACGAGCCCGACGAGGAGCCGGAGATCCGTCTCCAGTAGCCGAGAGGAGCCGCAATGAGGATGGCGGTCGCCGGCATGTTCGCCGGCATGGCCCTGGGGTTCGCCGGTTTCTTCGGCGGCTTCGGAGCGTTCCTGCTGGTGGCGGCCCTCGGCGCCGTCGGTTTCGTCGCGGGGCGCTTCCTCGACGGGGACCTGGACCCCGGGGACCTGTTCCGCCGCCGCGACGACCGGCACGGGTGAGTCGCCCATGAGCGAGCCGATGGCCGAGCCGATGGCCGAACCGCAGGCGGGTCCGACCCGCTCCACCCCGCCCAGGGTGGCGCCCGCCGACCGGGGGGCCACCCGGATCGCCGACGGGGTCGTGGCCAAGATCGCCGCCCAGGCCGCGCGGGAGGTGCTCCCCGCCCCCTCGGGCGCGCCCCCGCACGCCACCGTCACCGTGCACCACGACATCGCGCGGGTCCGGGTCAGCCTGGAACTCGACTACCCCGCCGACCTCGCGGCCCAGTGCGCGGCCGTACGCAGCCGCGTCACCCGGCGCGTCGAGGAGTGCGCGGAGATGTCCGTACCCGAGGTCGACATCGACATCGAGCACCTGCACTCCACGCAGACCCGGCTCGCCGCCGGGCGGGACCGGCGGCTGCGGTGACCGCCCCGGCCGCCCGGTTCCGCTCCGCCCGGCGCGTCCCCGCCGCCCTCACCGCACTCGTGCTGCTCGCCGTCGCGGCCTTCTTCCTCTACGACCTGGCCGCCGTGCGGGCCGGACGCCCCGGCATGCGCTGGCGCCACCAGCTCGCCGTCCACCTCGACCGGCTCACCCCCGCGGACCTCGCGGTGCAGCTGGCCGCAGCGGCCCTCGCCGTGGTCGGGGCGCTGCTCCTGTTCCTCGCGTGCACCCCCGGCCTGCGGGGGATCCTCCCGATGCGGACCCCCGGTCAGGTCGCCGGGGTGCGGGCCGGGCTCGGCCGAAGGGACGCCGCCCAGGTGCTGCGGGACCGGGCCATGGAGGTGTCCGGGGTGCGGTCGGTACGGGTCAAGGTGGGCCGGTCCCACGTCGCGGTGCGGGCCACCTCGCACTTCCGCGAGCTGGACGACGTACGGGCCGACCTGGACGAGGTGGTCGCCGTCGCCATCGGGGAACTGGGCCTCGCGCACCCGCCGAGTCCTCGCGTACGGGTCAGGAGGTGAGCGGGAGATGCTCGGGAAGGTGAACCGGGTCCTGTTGGCGGTCGCCGGAGCGGTCCTGCTGGCCGCCGGGGTCGTACTGCTCACCGGCGTCCGGCCGCTGCACGGGCGGCACGCTCCGCTGCTCACCGCGCAGGACCGGGTCCGGTACGGGCACGGCGAGGGCTGGTGGTGGTGGGCGGTGGTCGCCGGGCTGGCGGTGTGCGTGGTGCTGGCGCTGTGGTGGCTGGTGTCCCAACTGCGGCGGGCCCGGCTCGCTGCCGTCGAGGTCGACACCGGGGACGGGGCCTTCGCCGTGCTGCGGGGGCGCGCCCTGGAGGAGGCCGTCACCGCGGAGGCCGGCGCCCTCGACGGCGTGGCCCGCTGCAAGGCCTCGCTGCGGGGCCGGCGCGGTTCACCGGCCCTGCGGGTCGCGATGGAACTGGAACCCCACGGCGTGCCCGCGGACGCGCTGTCCGCCCTCGCGGGCCCGGTCCTGACCCATGCCCGTACCTCGGCGGGCCTCCCGGAACTCCCGGCGGAGGCCCGCCTGAAGGTGACCTCGCACCGGGCGCAGCGGGTGTTGTGAGGCTCCGGTCCGACGGTCAGAAGCCGTGCCGGGCGCCGCCGTCCACCGGGAGCATGACCCCCGTCAGGTACGAGGCGGCGGGGGAGAGCAGGAACGCGGCCGTGCGGCCGAACTCCTCCGCGGTCCCGTACCGGCGCAGCGGGATCCGGGACTCGTTCCCGGCGCGGGCCGCCTGCGCGTCGCCGGACAGCGCGTCGAGCTCGCGCACCCGGTCGGTGTCGATGCGCGCCGGGAGCAGGCCGACGACGCGGATCCCACGCGGGCCCAGATCCGCCGACAGGGACTTGGCGAAGCCCGCCAGGCCCGGCCGCAGGCCGTTGGAGATGGTCAGGCCGGGGATCGGCTCGTGCACCGAACCGGACAGGACGAAGCCGATGACCCCGCCCTCGCCCAGCTCGGCGGCGGCCGCCCGGGCGAGGCGGACCGCCCCGAGGAAGACCGCGTCGAAGGCGGCAGACCACTGCTCGTCGGTGTTGTCCGCGGCGAGGCCGGGGGCCGGGCCGCCCACACTGACGAGGATCCCGTCGAAGCGGCCGAAGTGCTCGCGCGCGGCGGCGATGAGCCGGCCGGGCGCCTCGGGGTCGGCGTTGTCGGCGGCCACGCCGATCGCGTTCGGGCCCAGCTCGGCGGCGGCGTCGGCCGCCCGCTTCGCGTCGCGGCCCGTCAGGACGACCTTCGCGCCGTCGGCGGTCAGCTCACGGGCGGAGGCGAAACCGAGGCCGCGGGTGGCCCCGGTGACTACGTAGACACGGTCTTTCAGTCCAAGATCCATGCCGACACGCTACGCGGTCGCGGGCTCGGCCTCCACGGCCGCCTTCGCCGCCGCCTCCTCGCGGTCGCGCTTCTCGCGCCGTACGAGGACCAGCCAGCCCACCGGCACCGCGGACGCGAACAGCCACCACTGCACGGCGTACGCCATGTGCGCGCCGATCGAGTCGTGGTCGGGTTCGGCGATGATCTCGGGGCCGTCGCCGGCCGGGGCCGGAGCGGTGAGCTCCATGTAGCCGCCGAGGACGGGCCGGCCCAGGTACTCCGTCTGCTGGGCGCTGTTGATCAGCATCACCTGGCGGTCCGGCAGACCCTTGCGGTCCTTGATGCCGCTGCCGTCGCTCGTCTCGTCGGCCTTCAGCCGGCCGGTGACGGTGACCTCGCCGGAGGGCGCGGCCGGCACCGGCGGATAGGCGCGGGGGTCGTCGCCGCCGGGCACCCAGCCGCGGTCGACCAGCACGACCCGGCCGTCGCCGAGGACCAGCGGGGTCACGACGTGGAAGCCGACCTTGTCGTTGTTCGACGTCCGCATGCGCACGGCCACCTCGTGCGCGGTGTCGTACGTACCGGTCGCGGTGACGGCCCGCCAGACGTCCTCGCGGGGCACCTCGTGCCCGGGGGAGGTGACCTCCGCCACGGGGACCGGCTTGGCTCCCAGGTTCGCCGCGATCAACTCGTTCTGCGCGACCCGGTGCACATGGCGGTGGTACTGCCAGAACCCGAGCTTGATCATCACGGGGATGAGGACGAGGGCGACGAGGGTGAGGCACACCCACTGCCGGGTCAGCACAAAGCGGTACACGCGGACGACGTTACCCCCAGCGCGGAAGACCCCGGCGGCCGGGTGGCCGTCCGGGGTCCAAAGGGGGAACGGGGGGAGACGGGGTGCGGGGGAGTCAGACGCGGTCGACGATGCCCACCTTCCCCTCCGCGCGGGCGCAGTGCGCCCCGCAGAACCACTGGCCCTCGACCTCGACGCCCTGCCCGATGATCTGGACCCGGCAGTGCTCGCAGACGGGCGCCATGCGGTGGATGGCGCAGCTGAAGCAGTCGAAGACGTGAACTGCTCCCTGAGCATGAACCTCGAAGGACATGCCGTAATCGTTTCCGCAGACCTCACAACGTGCCATGCGCCGAATGCTGCGCACGGCGGAGGACCGGAACAAGATCAAGCGGGGTGAGTCGCCGCGCCGGCACCCGGCCGGCGCAACGCCCGCCACTCGGCACGGCGCTCAGGAGTCCGACGGGGAATCCGCGTCCGCCACGTCCCGCAGCAGCTGGGTGAAGGCCGCCTCGTCGACGACGGGCGTCCCGAAGGACTTCGCCTTGACCGTCTTCGAGGTCGCCGAGTCGGGGTCGTTCGTCACCAGCAGGCTGGTGAGCCGCGACACGCTGGTGGCGACGTGCAGACCCGCCTCGACCGCGCGGTCCTCCAGCAGCTCCCGCTCCACCGACGTGTCGCCGGAGAAAGCGATCCGCATCCCCTGCTTCAGCGGCTTGCCGTCCTCGTAGCGCCCCGGGTTCGGGTACGGGCACGGAGGCCTCTTGCGCGAGGGCCGCCAGCTGCCGCTGTTCCCGTACGAGGACTGGTAGCCCACCCGCGGGGCGGCGGCCGAGTCCGACCACTCCGTCAGCGGCCGGCACTCCAGCAGGGGCAGTCGTACGCCCCCGCGCGCGGCCGCGTGCAGGGACGGGCGGAACGCCTCGGCGAGCACCCGGGCGTCGTCGAGCGCGTGGTGGGCGCGCTGCTGGACCACCCCGAAATGCGCCGCGAGCGACTCCAGCTTGTGGTTGGGCAGCGGGAGGTTCAGCTCCTTCGACAGGGCGATCGTGCACAGCCGTTGGCGGACCGGAGCGGTCACCTCGGCGCGGGCGTACTCCCGGGCGATCATCTGCCAGTCGAAGATGGCGTTGTGGGCGACCAGCACCCGGTCCGCGAGCCGGTCCGCGAACTCCTCGGAGATGTCCTTGAAGAGCGGGGCGTCGGCGAGCATCGCGCTCGTCAGACCGTGGATCCACACCGGTCCGGGGTCACGCTGCGGGTTGACCAGCGTGTACCAGTGGTCCTCCACGTTGCCCTGGGCGTCGAGCCGGTAGACGGCGGCGGAGACTATCCGGTCGTCGCGAGCGAGCCCGGTGGTCTCCACGTCGACGACCGCGTACCCGTTCGGGTACGCGGTCGGCCACGTCGTCTCTGCGGTCGTACGGTCGGCGAGCATGGTCACAGAGGATATCGGCCCCGACCGACAGCCGTGGCCGCGATGTCCGCCCGGCCCAGCTCGGCCAGCAGGTCGCCGGCGCTCACCCGGGCGAACTCGCCCGGTGCTTCGGCGGGTCCGGGAAACAGCCGGTACGCAGTCCCCGAAGCCGCCGCCGGGGCGGCACAAGCGTGCACCGTCGCCAGGAACACCCGCTTGCCCGCCGCCACTTCGGCGGCCTCCGCGTCGGCGTCCGCCGGCGCGCGCCGCTCCTGCGGCGGCTCCAGGGCCGAGATCCGGGAGGCGAAGGCGGCCGCCGGTTCGCCGTCACCGGCCCGGTACCGCCACAGCTCGTCGGGCAGCTCGGGACCTGCGGCCCGACGTACGACGGCCACTTCGCGGGAGCGGGCCGCGGCCCGCCACGCCACCAGGTCCCACATGCTCGTACGCACGCCGGAGCCGAAGTGCTCCCACACGTCGCGGGCGACGGACCCCAGCCGGTCCCCGTGCGAGGCCACGCTCTGGAAGCCGCCCGACGGCGGCAGGTGGACGTCCGCCCACAGGGCCCGGCGGGAGGCCGGGTCCACCATCATCGGCATGCAGACCCGCGACTGCCCGGCCAGGTCGAAGCGCTGCCGGACGGTGCGCGGGTCGTACGAGGAGTCGCGCGGGCCGTCCGCCGGCAGGGCCATGAAACCGGCGAAGGCGTCCGGCAGCTCGTCGAAGGGCACGTTGTCGTAGGCGAAGACCAGCGGGACGGGGAAAGCGTCCCCGTTGCCCGCGAGCGCCGCCAGGTCCAGGTCCACGTACTCGGTGGCGCCGTCCGGCGCGGGCGCCGAGGTCAGGTCGCCCGAGTGGGTGGCGGCCCCGCGCGGCCCGTGCCGCAGGGTGGTGTAGTCGCACAGACCCGTGAACCGCCACTCGGCGTCGAAGAAGGCGACGGACAGGTCCAGGTCGGTGACGGTGCCCGCGGGCTCCGTCCAGTGCAGGAACAGCCGCAGCACCTCGCCCTCGGGCAGGACCTGCCCACTGCCCCGGGGCACGGCCACCAGCGCCCGGGCGGCGGTGCGCTCGCCGAACGGCACGGTCAGGTCCGCGAGCCCGGAGTCGAGGACGGCCAGCTCGTACGGTTCCCGCCGCGCCGAACGGGGTGGCGGCGGACACGGTGGTGCCCCGCAGCACGGCGAAGGCCAGCGCCGCCCGCGGGTGCCGGGCGTGCCGCTCGAAGGGGTGCAGGCGTTCCGCGGCCCGCTTCCAGGCGGTGGGGTGCCGCAGCAGGTCCTCGACCAGGTACTGCGGGTTCAACGCGTCGAGGACCGCCAGGAGTTCCCGGCGCAGCGGCCGGTCGGGGTTCGCGAACCGGGGCAGCGGCAGCAGGCCCGCCTCCCCGCCGGAGACCACCGCGAGCAGCCGCAGCACGTCGGTCGCGGTGGTGAGCCGGGTGGCGAGCAGCGCCCGCGCCGCGTCCTCGGTCCGCAGGTCGCCCAGCAGCATGCCGAGGACCAGCGCCTTGGTCTCCCGTACGGGGATCTCCTCGGGGAGCCAGCCGAGGTCGGCCGGGGCGCGGGAGACCAGCAGGGCCAGGTCCTCGCGGTCCTCGGGGGACAGCGGGGTCTGCCGGGCGAGCAGCGAGGCGACCACGCGGGCGCAGTCCCCCGGCAGGTCGGTGCCGAGGCGCAGCAGCCGCAGCGGGCCGACCGGCAGGTTCCCGGACTTGCGGCGGGCCCGCTTCGCCGCGCGCTCGTCCCGCTCGTCCGGGCGCAGGAAGGGATCGGCGGGGTCGACGCGCCGGTTGCAGACGGGGCAGCCGGTGTGATCGGCGCCGTCCCAGCAGGCGCGGCACACGAGGTGGGCACAGGGCGCGACGGGGTGGACCGCCCGGGCGCCGCGGCAAACCGGTTGTCCGCGGCGGCGTCAACCGCGCGGCGGCAGCAGGGTGCTGGTCAGGGCCTGTACGGAGAGCAGGAACAGCCGCTCCGGATCCGCCGGGCGGGCCAGGGCGCGGGCGAGCGCCGGGTCGTGCGGGGCCGTGGCCGGATCCCAGAGCTCGCTCTCGGCGGGGGACTGGGCGGGGGAGCGCTCGCGGTTGCGCTCCACGAGCAGGAAGCCGACGATCTGGAACTGGATGGCGCGCACCACGTCGGCCGCCCGGGCCCCGCGCAGCCCCGCGACGTGCACCTCGTGGACCAGGGCCTGCTGCGCGGGGAGGAACATCCGCTCCGTGAGTCCGCGTTCGTGGACCATCGCGATCAGGTGCGGGCGCGCCCGCAGTTCGCGGCGCAGGATCCGGGCCACGGACAGGATCCGCTCGGCCGGGCCGTGGCCGGCCGGTCTGATCGCGCCCATCTCCTGCACGGTCCGCTCCACGAGGGCGTCCAGCAGTTGCTCCCGGTTGCCGACGTGCCAGTAGATGGAGGTCACCGCGGTGCCGAGCTCGGCGGCCAGCTTGCGCATGGTGAGGGCGGCCGGGCCGTGCTGCTTGACCAGGGACGCGGCGGCGTCCAGTACGTCGTCACGGGTCAGCGTGCTTCTGGCCATGGATCCGGTCCGCCAATCTGTCGCATCGTCAGAAACTGGCGCATCGTCAGTTCTGTTCGTGCAGGGGTCTTTACCCTTCATCGGTGGCGGTGTAACTGTGTTACAGAACCGACTCCGCTCAAGACGAGGGTGGTGCGTGAACATGGCACGCGTACGGTACGGAGCGCGAACCGAGGCAGAGATCGCGGCATCGCGCGAGAAGAACTCCAAGCTCCCCGACATCTGGTCCACCGGCGTCGTCGCCGTCTGGGAGACCGACCCGGACGTGGTGGCGGCGGTCCTCCCGCCCCCGCTCAAGCCCGCCGAACGGCCCCTCGTACGGGCCAACATCAGCAAGGTCGACCTGCCCGGCTACCCGCTCGGCGCCGGCTCGGTGGCCGTCGCCGCCCAACACGGCGGGGTCGAGGGCTGGTACCCGCTCGTCATGCCCATGAGCATGGAGCGCGCCCTGACCGGCGGCCGCGAGGTGTTCGGCGAGCCCAAGAAGCTCGGCGAGATCAGCGTCGAACGCGACGGCCTCGTCGTCCGGGCCGCCCTCGCCCGGCACGGGATCGCCTTCGTCGAGGTGCGCGGGGCCGTCGACCGCGAGCTGCCGCTGCCCGAGCCCACGCAGAAGGTCGACTTCTACTTCAAGTTCCTCCCCGCGGTGGACGGCTCGGGCTTCGACGCCGACCCGGTGCTCGTGCACTGCACCCGCAACGAGAAGGTCCGCAAGCTGGAGCACATCACCGGTGACGTGGTGCTCCGCGAGTCGATGTACGACCCGGTCGCCGACCTCCCGGTGCGCCGCGTCGTCGAGATCACCATCGGCGAGAAGACCACCGACCAGCAGGGCAAGGTCGTCGAACGGGTCAGCGCCCAGGCCCTGCTCCCGTACATCCACCAGCGCTACGACGACCCCATGCAGATCCTGGACGGCCCCCCGGAAGGCAGCGTCTGACATGCGACTCGAACCAGGACAGGTGGCCGTCGTCACCGGAGCGGCCAGTGGCATCGGCCTCGCCATGGCCCGCCGCTTCGCCGCCGAAGGACTGAAGGTGGTCCTCGCCGACGTGGAGGAGGGCGCCCTGAACAAGGCCGCCGCGGAGCTCACGGCCGGCGGGGCGGAAGTCCTCGCACGGACCGTGGACGTCAGCGACCGCGACTCCGTCATCTCCCTCGCCGACGCCGTCTACGACGCCTTCGGCGCCGTACACGTGCTGTGCAACAACGCGGGAGTCGGCTCCGGCGCCGAAGGCCGGATGTGGCAGCACGAGCCCAACGACTGGAAGTGGGCCTTCTCCGTCAACGTCTGGGGCGTCTTCCACGGCATCCAGGCCTTCGTCCCGCGCATGATCGAGGGCGGCGCGCCCGGCCACGTCGTCAACACCTCCTCCGGCGACGGCGGCATCGCCCCGCTGCCCACCGCCTCCGTGTACGCGGTCACCAAGGCGGCCGTGGTGACGATGACCGAGTCCCTCTACGCCCACCTCAAGGCGGAGGGCGCCTCCGTCGGCGCCTCCGTCCTCTTCCCCGGACCGCACATGCTGCGCACCGGGCTGTGGGAGTCGCACCGCAACCGGCCCGAGCGCTACGCCAAGGAACGGCCGCGCAAGTCCCCGTACCGCAGCCTCGACCAGTACGAGGCGGCCATGAAGCAGGCCGGGCACGAGGTGAACTTCACCCCCGTCGAGGAGGTCGCGGAGCACGTCGTCGACGGCATCCGCGCCGACCGCTTCTGGATGCTCCCGGCAAGCGAGCACAGCGACCGGCAGATCCGCGCCCGGTCGCAGTCGATGCTCGACCGCGCCAACCCCGCCTACCTGGAAAGCTTCATCCTCGACTGAGGGGCCCGCAGTGAGTGACGCACCGTACGAAGACCCGTACCTGATCATCTCCTCCGACTGCCACGCGGGACTGCCGACCGAGCAGTACCGCCCCTACCTCGACTCCCGCTTCCACCCGCAGTTCGACGAGTTCCTGGGCCAGCGCGACGCCCGCCGCGAGGAGGCCACCCGCCTCGGCGTGCGCAACGAGGCCTTCGCCGAGAAGTGGTTCCACGATCACGAGGAGGGCCTCAAGGGCGGCTGGGACACCACGCAGCGGCTCAAGGAACTCGACGGCGACGGCGTGGCCGCCGAGGTCGTCTTCCCCGACGCGGACGCCGTCGACAGCCAGACCGCGGCCCCCTTCGGCGTGGGCCTCGGCCTCTCCGGCGACCAGGACCCCGAACTGGGCATGGCGGGCGCGCAGGCGCACAACCGCTGGCTCGCCGAGTTCGTGTCGCAGACACCCGAACGCCACTGCGGCGTGGCCCTGCTGCCCATCACCGGCGAGCCGGACAAGGTCGTCGCCGAGATCCACCGGGCCAAGGAGTCCGGGCTGGGCGCGCTGATGATCCCCTCCATGTGGGTGGACAAGGCGCCCTACCACGACCGCCGCTACGACCCCATCTGGGCGGCCGCGGCCGAGACGGCGATGCCGATCGTGACCCACTCGGGGGCCGCGCCCCGCCACGAGTACGGCGACCACCTGGGCATCTACGTCTCCGAGGTCACCTGGTGGCCCTCGCGCCCGCTCTGGTTCCTCCTCTGGTCCGGGGTCTTCGAGCGCCACCCGGGCCTGAAGTTCGGCGTGGCCGAGTCGGGCTGCTGGTGGCTGCCGAACCAGCTCTGGTTCATGGACCGCCTCTACCTAGGCGCGCACGGCGGCAAGAAGCTCTCGCCCTTCGCGGAGCTCAAGCGGCCGCCGAGCGAGTACCTCGACCGGCAGGTCTTCGTCTGCGCGACCAACACCAAGCGCCGCGAACTCGCGCAGCGCTACGAGATCGGCGTCGACAACATCCTGTGGGGCTCGGACTTCCCGCACCCCGAGGGCACCTGGCCCAACACCCGGAACTGGCTGAAGAACACCTTCCACGACATCCCGGTGGCCGAGACCCGCCGGATGCTGGGCCTGGCGGCGGCCGAGGTCTTCGGCTTCGACACCGAGAAGCTCGCCCCGATCGCCCGCCGGATCGGCCCCACCCCCGCCGAGCTGGGCCAGTCGCCCGACCAGGCGTCGGTGGAGGCCTCCTGGGCCCGCTCCCGCGAGGTCGGCCGGCACTGGCTGACGGAGAACGACTTCCCGGTGCTGGGGGTGGAGTCGTGACCACGGAGGACCGCTACACGGTCATCTCGGCCGACTGCCACGCGGGCGCCGACCTGCTCGACTACAAGCCGTACCTGGAGAAGCGTTACCACGACGAGTTCGACGCCTGGGCCGCCACGTACGTCAATCCGTACGAGGACCTCCTCGCGGACACGGCGGACCGCAACTGGAACTCGGCGCGCCGGCTCGCCGAACTGGAGGCGGACGGCATCGTCGCGGAGGTCCTCTTCCCGAACACGATCCCGCCGTTCTTCCCCAAGGCCTCCCTGATGGCCCAGCCCCCCACGGCCGCCGAGTACGCGATGCGCTGGGCGGGGCTCCAGGCCCACAACCGCTGGCTGGCCGACTTCTGCGCGGACGCGCCGGGGCGGCGGGCGGGAGTGGTCCAGATCCTCCTCAACGACGTGGACGCGGCGGTCGCGGAGATCCGCCGCACCCGCGAGGCCGGGCTCACGGGCGGGATCCTGCTGCCCGGGGTGCCGCCGGGCTCCACCGTCCCCGAGCTCTACTCGGAGGCGTACGACCCGATCTGGGCGGTCTGCGACGAACTGGACGTCCCGGTCAACCACCACGGCGGCTCGGCCTCCCCGCCGCTGGGCGACGAACCCGCCGCCCGCGCCGTCTTCATGGTCGAAACCACCTGGTTCTCGCACCGCGCCCTGTGGCACCTGATCTTCGGCGGCGCGTTCCGCCGGCACCCCGGCCTCAAGCTGGTCCTCACGGAACAGGGCTCCGGCTGGATCCCGGGCGTGATGGAGATGCTGGACTATTACCACGGCCGCCTGGTCGCGGCCTCGGGCACGGCGGAGTCCAAGTTCGGGGCGGGGCTGGCGGACGCGATGGGCAAGGGCCCGAGCGAGGTCTGGCGGGACAACTGCTTCGTGGGCGCCAGCTTCATGCGGCCGCACGAGGTCCCGCTGCGGGACCGGATCGGCCTCGACAAGATCATGTGGGGCAGCGACTACCCCCACGACGAGGGCACCACCCCCTTCTCCCGCGAAGGCCTCCGCATCGCCTACGCGGGCCTCCCGCGGGAGGAGGTCGCCGCGATGGTCGGCGGCAACGCGGCCCGCGTGTACGGCTTCGACCTGTCGCTGCTGGACGCGATCGCCGCGAAGCACGGCCCGCTGGTCTCGGAGATCACCGAGCCCCTGACGGCGGTCCCCGAGGGCGCCACCAGCCCGGCCTTTGCCCGAGGGGGGTCGGTCCGGGTCTGGTGACGTGTCCTGCCGGGGTGGCTCAGACGCCGTACGCCGTGAGCCGCTCCGGCGGGAACCCCTCCGTACCCGCCACCCGTAGGAGAACCGTCTCGAAACCCGTCATTCCCCACCCTCCCCGAACCCCCGGTAACCCCGATGGATACCGATCGGTAACAACCTCTAGCGGCACCCCGGAGACCGCCTCTATGGTGCGGACATGCCGAACCTGCCCGATGTCGTGCTGTGGTCCATACCCGCCTTCGTGCTGCTCACCGTCGTCGAGTTGGTGAGCTACCGCATCCATCCCGACGAGGACGCCGCCGGGTACGAGACCAAGGACGCCGTCACCAGCATCGGCATGGGGCTCGGCAGCATCGGCTTCGACCTGCTGTGGAAGATCCCGGTCGTCGCGATCTACACCGCCGTGTACGAGCTGACCCCGCTGCGCGTGCCGTTCCTGTGGTGGACCTTCCCGCTCATGCTGCTCGCCCAGGACTTCTGCTACTACTGGCAGCACCGCGGCCACCACGTCATCCGCATCCTGTGGGCCTGCCACGTCGTCCACCACAGCAGCCGCAAGTTCAACCTCACCACCGCCCTGCGCCAGCCGTGGACGAGCGGCACCTCCTGGCCGTTCTACCTGCCGATGATCGCCCTCGGCGTGCACCCGGCCGCCATCGCGTTCTGCTACTCCGTCAACCTCGTCTACCAGTTCTGGATCCACACCGAACGGATAGACAAGCTGCCCCGGGCCGTCGAGTTCGTCTTCAACACCCCGTCCCACCACCGCGTCCACCACGCCTCCCAGGGCGGCTACCTGGACCGCAACTTCGGCGGGATCCTGATCATCTGGGACCGGATGTTCGGATCCTGGGTGGGCGAGACCGACAAGCCCGTCTTCGGTCTGACCAAGAACATCGACACCTACAACCCGCTGCGCGTGGCCACCCACGAGTACGCCGCCATCGCCCGCGACGTGAAGGCCGCCGACGGCTGGCGCGAGCGGGCCGGGCGCGTCTTCCGCGGCCCCGGCTGGCAGCCGGCCCCGGCCCCGGCCCCGGTCCCCGCGCAGACCGAGGCCCCGGCCGCGCAGACGCCGGAGCGTGCCGCGTGAGCGCCGGCCAGTCCCGTACGCCGTCCTGGGCGCGGCCCGCCCCCGCGGGAGCCGGAACCGCCGCGCGGATCCTGCTCGGCGGGTTCGCCGTGGCCACCGCCGTCGACCTCGGCTCGCTGCTCGCCGGCTGGCACCTCGGCCACGTCATCGCCAAGCCGCTGCTGATGCCGCTGCTCGTCGCGTACGTGATCGTGCGCGGCGCGCCCCGGCTGCTGGTCGCCGCCCTGCTGTTCGGCTGGGGCGGGGACCTCGCCCTGCTCTTCGACGCCGATGCCGCCTTCCTCGTCGGCATGGGCTCCTTCGCCGTCGGGCACGTCTGCTACCTCGTGCTCTTCGGCAAGCGGGCCGCGAACCCGCTGCTCGGGGGCGCGTACGTCCTCGCGCTCGTCGGGACCGTGGCGATGCTCTGGGCCGACCTCCCGGCCGACCTGCGGATCCCGGTCGCCGGCTACAGCCTGCTGCTCACCGCCATGGCCTACCGCTCCAGCTCGCTGGGCGCGCGGGCCGGGATCGGCGGGGCGCTGTTCCTGCTCTCGGACACCCTCATCGCCACCGGCGTCGCCGCATGGCCCCAGCTGCCCCGGCCGGACTTCTGGATCATGGCCACGTACGTGGTCGCCCAGTACCTGCTGGCGACCGGCGCGATCACCGGCGCGATCACCCGCGAGACCGGTGCCGCGGCCGACGGCACGACCACGCGGGAAGCAGGCGTACGGTAGGGGGAGTCTTACAAGACTCAACCATTTCCCCGATCCGGAGGACTGCACCACCATGCGCGCCACCGTCATCCACGCCCCGCACGACATCCGCGTGGAGGAGGTGCCCGACGCTGCGATCCAGCGCCCCGAGGACGCCGTCGTCCGCGTTCTGCGCGCCTGCATCTGCGGCAGCGACCTGTGGGCCTACCGCGGCGAGGCCGCGCGGCAGCCCGGCCAGCGCATCGGCCACGAGTTCCTCGGCGTCGTCGAGGAGACCGGCTCCGCCGTGAGCGGGCTGAAGGCCGGCGACCTGGTCGTCGCCCCCTTCATGTGGTCCGACGGCACCTGTGACTACTGCTCCGAGGGGCTCTACACCTCCTGCGTGCACGGCGGCTTCTGGGGCTCGGTCGGCTTCGACGGCGGCCAGGGCGAGGCCGTCCGCGTCCCGCACGCCGACGGCACGCTGGTGAAGCTGCCCGCGGACGCCGTCTCCGACGACCACCTGCTGACCGGGCTGCTCGCACTCTCCGACGTCATGGGCACCGGCCACCACGCGGCGCTCGGCGCCGGGGTGCGCAAGGGCTCCACGGTCGCCGTCGTCGGTGACGGCGCCGTCGGCCTGTGCGGCGTCCTCGCCGCCAAGCGCCTCGGCGCCGACCGGATCATCGCCCTCGGCCGCCACGAGGTCCGTACGGACATCGCCAAGCTCTTCGGGGCCACCGACGTCGTCGCCGAGCGCGGCGAAGCGGCAGAGGCGGCCGTCCGCGAGCTGACCGGCGGCCAGGGCGCGCACGCGGTCATCGAGGCCGTCGGCACCGAGCAGTCCATGCGCACCGCCGTGAACATCACCCGCGACGGCGGGGCCATCGGCTACGTCGGCGTCCCGCACGGCAGCGGCACCGGCCTCGACCTCGGCGTGATGTTCGACCGCAACATCACCCTGCGCGGCGGCGTCGCCCCGGTCCGCGCGTACATCCCGGAGCTGCTGGAGGACGTGCTGAGCGGGGCCATCGACCCGTCGCCGGTCTTCGACCGCGCCGTGTCCCTGGACGAGGTCCCGGACGGCTACCGGGCGATGGACGACCGCAGCGCGCTCAAGGTGCTGATCAAGCCCTGAGCTCGCGTACGGAGGTACGGAGAAGGGCCGGGCGGGATGGTTCCCGCCCGGCCCTTCCCGTATCAGCCGGTTACTTGACGGCCTTCAGCGCGTCGACCACGCCGTAGCCGTAGTAGCCCGTCTGGCCCCACTTGCTCTGGCAGGTGGTGGCGTTGATCAGCGCGCCCGTGGCGTCGTATATCTGCGTCGGGCAGTCCGTCTTCGTGGCCTGGGCCTTCAGCATCGCCTGGAGCTGCGAAGGAGTGGCCGACGGGTGCGCGCTCTTGAGGAGCGCCGCGACGCCCGCCACGTGCGGGGTGGCCATCGAGGTGCCCTGCTTGTAGCCGTACCCGCCGCCCGGGAGGGTGGACAGCACGCGGCCGTTGGCGTCCGGGGTGGCCGGCACCTGCCACTTGTCGCCACCGGGGGCGGCCACGTCCACGACGCCGAGGCCGTAGCTGGAGTAGTACGAGCGCAGGCCCTTGTCACCCGTCGCCGAGACCGTGACCACGCCCGGGAGCTGAGTGGGCAGGTCCAGGCAGACCTTCGGGTCGATGGTGCGCGGCACCGGGGTGGCGTCGTCCGGGCTCGTGTCGTCGACGATCGAGTCGGCGGACAGGTCCCAGTTCTCGTTGCCTGCCGCGGCCACGTTGAGCACGCCCTTGCGCTCGGCGTACTTGCTCGCCCGGGTGAGGGCCTCCACCAGCGCCTTCTGGTCGTCGTCCGTCTTGCAGTTGAAGTACCAGGGGTCGACGTAGTAGCTGTTGTTGGTCACCTCGATCCCCTTCTCGGCGGCGAACATGAAGCCGCAGACGACCGCCTCGGTGAAGAAGAGGCTGGTGCCGGGCTCGCTCACCTTGATGCCGGCCACCTTCACGCCGGGCGCGATACCGCTGACACCGACACCGTTGCGCGCGGCGGCGATGGTGCCGGCCACGTGGGTGCCGTGGTCGCTGCCGTCCGGGTACGGGCGCCAGGCGCCGTCGGTGGTGTCCGCGACACCGCCGACACAGTTGGCCGACTGCTCCTTGGAGAAGTTCGGGGCCAGATCGGGGTGGGTGTCGTCCACACCCGTGTCGATGACGCCCACCGTGACGTTCCGGCTGCCATCGTTGATCTTGTGTGCCTGATCGGCCTTGATCGCCCGCAGGTCCCACTGGTTGGGCTCCAGCGGCTCCTGACCCTCCTGGGCGACCGCGGTCGCCTTCGCGGCGTCCGCCGCGCTCAGCTTCTGCGTGGTGCCCTCCTCGGTGGTCTGCACCGTCTGGAGGGGGGCCGTGCGGGTGGCGCCGACCGAGACGAAGAGGCCGCGGTTGGCGCGCAGCGTCTTGGCGAAGTCCGGGTTCTGCGAGTGCGTGACGATGACGCCGATCTGCTCATAGGACGTCACCACCGTTCCACCGGCCCGCTCGATGGCCTTCTTCGCGGCCTTCACCGTGGCGTACGAGTTCAGGTTCGCCACGTACGACAGCTTGGGGCCGGTCGTCTCGGCCTTCGATGCCGCGGCCGTCTCCGCCGTGTTGCCCAGCGGGGCGGCGGAGGCCGCGACCGAGGGCAGGAAGGCGAGCGAGGCGGTGAGCGCCAGGCCGACCGGTACGGCGAGGGCACGCCGGCGGCCGGATCCCAGATGAGCCATGGGTTCTCCAGATCATCCTTGAAAAAGCCGTCCGTGCGCGGTCGCGACGGACGGGTTCATGACAGGCGAACCTAGCGTTCTCGTTCCCTTCTCCGCCATCAGTTCGAGAAATCAGTTCCCCAAGAATCAGCGGGTGTTGAACCGTCGCGACACGTCGTACGTGCCGTTGACAGGGGGGATCAGCACTACCGTCCCCCCACACGGAGGTTGTTTTGTCCGTCTTCCCCCCTGCACCCGCGTCACAAGGAGAGCCCCCCGTGACCACCGAAGCAGCGCCGCCCCCGGGCAGCGCGGGAACGCCACCGGCAGGCCCCACGGCCGATGACTTCGCACGCGTCCAGCAGAGCGCGGAGTTCGCCGAACTGCGCAGCTCCTACCGCTCCTTCGCCTTCCCGCTCACCGTGGCCTTCATCGCCTGGTACCTGCTCTACGTGCTGCTGTCCAACTACGCGGGCGGCTTCATGGGGACCAAGCTCTTCGGCAACGTCAACGTCGCCCTGGTCCTGGGCCTCGCCCAGTTCGCGACGACCTTCCTCATCGCCTGGCTGTACTCGCGCCACGCGGCCTCCAAGCTCGACCCGAAGGCCTCGGCCATCAAGGCGCGG
The DNA here is from genome assembly GCF_042892775.1 of Streptomyces sp. NPDC001717. Classification (NCBI taxonomy): domain Bacteria; kingdom Bacillati; phylum Actinomycetota; class Actinomycetes; order Kitasatosporales; family Streptomycetaceae; genus Streptomyces; species Streptomyces sp. NPDC001717. The sequence goes on from NZ_JBIAUK010000005.1 coordinate 332,213, forward strand.
ATGGAGGCCGGGGAATGAGCGCGACGCTCCACGCGACCACGCTCGCGACGGGTGCGAGCGAGCACCGCCCGCTGATCATCACCCTGTTCGGTCTGTTCGTCGTCGCCACCCTGATCATCACGATCTGGGCCGGCCGCCAGACCAAGGACGCCGCCGACTTCTACGCGGGCGGCCGCCAGTTCACCGGCTTCCAGAACGGCCTGGCCATCTCCGGCGACTACATGTCCGCCGCCTCGTTCCTCGGCATCGCCGGAGCCATCTCCCTCTTCGGCTACGACGGCTTCCTCTACTCCATCGGCTTCCTCGTCGCCTGGCTGGTCGCCCTGCTGCTCGTCGCCGAGCCGCTGCGCAACTCCGGCCGCTACACGATGGGCGACGTCCTCGCGTACCGGATGCGCCAGCGGCCCGTCCGCACCGCGGCCGGCACCTCCACCATCGTCGTCTCGATCTTCTACCTGCTCGCCCAGATGGCCGGCGCCGGCGTGCTCGTCTCGCTGCTCCTGGGCATCACCAGCGACGGCGGCAAAGTGGCCGTGGTCGCGCTGGTCGGCGTCCTGATGATCGTCTACGTGACCATCGGCGGCATGAAGGGCACCACCTGGGTCCAGATGATCAAGGCGGTCCTGCTGATCGCGGGCGCCCTGCTGATCACCTTCCTGGTGCTGGTGAAGTTCAACTTCAACATCTCCGCCCTGCTGGGCCAGGCGGCCGAGAACAGCGGCCAGGGCGCGAAGTTCCTGGAGCCCGGACTCAAGTACGGCAAGGACTCGCTCACCAAGCTGGACTTCATCTCGCTCGGCCTCGCCCTGGTCCTGGGCACCGCCGGACTGCCGCACATCCTGATCCGCTTCTACACCGTGCCCACCGCCAAGGCCGCCCGGAAGTCGGTGAACTGGGCCATCGGCATCATCGGGGCCTTCTACCTGATGACCATCGCCCTCGGCTTCGGTGCCGCGGCCCTCCTCAAGCGCGCCGACATCCTGGCGTCGAACAAGGCGGGCAACACGGCGGCCCCGCTGCTCGCCCAGGAGATCGGCGGCGGCGCCGGATCCACCGGTGGCGCCATCCTGCTGGCCGTGATCTCCGCGGTCGCCTTCGCCACCATCCTCGCGGTGGTCGCGGGCCTGACCCTGGCCTCGTCCTCGTCCTTCGCGCACGACATCTACGTCAACGTCATCCGCAAGGGCCAGGCCACCGAGAAGGAGGAGGTGCGCGCCGCCCGCTGGTCCACCGTGGTCATCGGGGCCGTCGCCATCTTCCTGGGGGCCCTCGCCCGCGACATGAACGTCGCCGGCCTGGTCGCCCTCGCCTTCGCGGTCGCCGCCTCCGCCAACCTGCCGACGATCCTCTACAGCCTCTTCTGGAAGCGCTTCACCACCAAGGGCGCGCTCTGGTCGATCTACGGCGGTCTGATCTCGGCGGTGGGCCTGGTGCTGTTCTCGCCGGTCGTCTCGGGCAAGCCCACCTCGATGTTCAAGGACGCCGACTTCTACTGGTTCCCCCTGGAGAACCCCGGCATCATCTCCATCCCCCTCGGCTTCCTGCTGGGATGGCTGGGAACCGTCCTGTCCAGGGAGCAGGCCGACCCGCAGAAGTTCGCCGAGCTGGAAGTGCGCTCCCTCACCGGAACAGGGGCTCACTGAGATCGTCCGAACACCCAGCGTGGCCGCGTCGTACCTTTTTACGACGCGGCCACGTTACGTCTCGTTCATTCGGGCAGCTCTGCCCGACACACACGTCCCGTAGTCTCGGATGTAGAACGCGTGAGGTAGATCCACTGTCGCGCGTACCTCTACTTCCGGACAGGGGAGGGGGCCAACAGTGCTTCTCGACACGTACGGCCGCGTGGCCACTGACCTGCGGGTCTCGCTCACCGACCGGTGCAACCTGCGCTGTACCTACTGCATGCCCGAAGAGGGCCTGCAGTGGCTGGGCAAGTCCGACCTCCTGACCGACGACGAGATCGTCCGGCTGATCCGCATCGCGGTCACGCAGCTCGGTATCACCGAGGTCCGCTTCACCGGTGGCGAGCCCCTGCTCCGCCCCGGCCTGGTCGGGATCGTCGAACGGTGCGCGGCCCTGGAGCCCCGCCCCAAGATGTCCCTCACCACCAACGGGATCGGCCTCAAGCGCACCGCGACGGCGCTGAAGGCGGCCGGCCTGGACCGCGTGAACGTTTCCCTGGACACCCTGCGGCCCGAGGTCTTCAAGACCCTCACCCGCCGCGACCGCCACCAGGACGTCATCGACGGCATGGCCGCGGCCCGCGAGGCCGGCCTCACCCCCGTCAAGGTCAACGCCGTGCTGATGCCCGGCCTGAACGACGACGAGGCCCCCGACCTGCTGGCCTGGGCCGTGGAGAACGAGTACGAGCTCCGCTTCATCGAGCAGATGCCGCTCGACGCCCAGCACGGCTGGAAGCGCGACGGCATGATCACCGCCGGGGACATCCTGCAGTCCCTGCGCACCCGCTTCACGCTCACCGAGGAAGGCGCCGACGAGCGCGGCTCCGCCCCGGCCGAGCGCTGGGTGGTCGACGGCGGCCCGGCCACCGTCGGTGTCATCGCCTCGGTCACCCGCCCGTTCTGCGGCGCCTGCGACCGTACGCGCCTCACCGCCGACGGCCAGGTCCGTACGTGCCTCTTCGCCACCGAGGAATCGGACCTGCGGGCGGCCCTGCGCTCGGGCGCCCCGGACGAGGAGATCGCCCGGCTCTGGAAGGTCGCGATGTGGGGCAAGAAGGCCGGGTCCGGCCTCGACCTCCCGACCTTCTCGCAGCCCGACCGCCCGATGTCGGCGATCGGCGGCTGACCCGCCGGGCGGCCGGGGCCAGGGGTGTCTAGAGGCGCTCCGATCCCTCCGGCTGCACCCACTCGTCGAGCTTCACGACGTCCTTGAGGAAACCGCGGACCCCCAGGAACTGGGACAGGTGTTCGCGGTGCTCCTCGCACGCCAGCCAGGTCTTGCGCCGCTCCGGCGTGTGCAGCTTCGGGTTGTTCCACGCCAGGACCCATACGGCGGCGTCGCGGCAGCCCTTGGCGGAGCAGGTGGGGGTTTCGTCGGGGCCGGAGAAGTCAGAGGAAGTCACGGCCCAACCCTAGAACGGAAAGGCGACGCCGAGCAGCCACGGGGGGAGCTGCCCGGCGTCGGTCCGTCGCTCCGACGGGGGATGCGGAGCGCGTGAGCAGTATGTCACGCAGGACCCGGTGCGGTGCACCGGAACTTCATGATTGATCTGAGCTTTTCCTGAGGTTTCCCGCGTCCAGCGCGGGCCGTACGGGGCTCGGGATGAAGTGGGACGGCAGGGAGGGGGTCGACTCGCGCCCCGCGTTGGCGATGACCACCGCGACATAGGGGAGCAGGGCGCCCGCCACGAGCGTCACGATCGCCACAGGGCGCTGCACATTCCACAAGAGCACCGTCGCGATGACCGACAGCGTCCTGATCGCCATCGAGATGACGTATCTGCGCTGGCGGCCCCGTACGTCCTCCGCGAGCGCCATCCGCGCCCCGGTGATCCGGAAGACCTCGGTCCCGTTCCGCTTCTGCCGCTTCGTCCCTGTCACGCTCCACCACCTGATCACCCGCCGGACGTTCCCCGGTCCGGACGCATCCCACGGTACGCCGCGTCCGCGGCGGCGAGGAGAGGGGGTGCCCCGCAGGCTCGCCCGAACGGGCCCGCCCGAAATGCGAGCTACGCCGTACGGGTCGAAACTGGGCCCACGTGCGCACAACGCGCCAGGAGGAGGCGGGACATGTCTTGGTTGTGGGCGATCATCGTCGGTTTCGTGCTGGGCCTGATTGCCAAGGCCATCCTGCCGGGCAAGCAGCACCAGCCCCTCTGGCTGACCACCCTCTTCGGCATCATCGGCTCGGTCCTGGGCAACGCGGTCGCCACGTGGATCGGCGTGGCCGACACCCGGGGCATCGACTGGACCCGCCACCTGCTGCAGCTCGCGGGAGCGGTCCTCATCGTCGGCCTGGGCGAGATGGGGTACAAGGCGGTCCGGGGCGGCAAGCACCAGACGACCTGAGCGCGTCCCGGAACGCGGCGGAGGGGCCGGCACGGACTGTTCGTCCGTGCCGGCCCCTCCGCCGTGTCGTTCGGTCCGCGGCAGCCGTCAGGCCCCGGTGACCTCGATCGCGGCCAGGTTCTTCTTGCCGCGGCGCAGCACCAGCCAGCGCCCGTGGAGCAGGTCCTCCTTGGCGGGGACCGCGTCCTCGGCGGTGATCTTCACGTTGTTCACGTAGGCACCGCCCTCCTTCACGGTCCGGCGGCCGGCCGACTTGCTCGGGACCAGACCCGTCTCCGCGAGCAGGTCGACGACCAGGCCCGGCTCCGCCACCGTGGCGCGCGGCAGCTCGGACAGGGCCGCGGCCAGCGTGGCCTCGTCCAGCTCCGCCAGCTCGCCCTGACCGAACAGCGCCTTCGACGCGGCGATCACGGCGGCGCACTGGTCGGCGCCGTGCACCAGCGTGGTCAGCTCCTCCGCCAGCGCCCGCTGCGCGGCACGCGCCTGCGGCCGCTCGGCGGTCTGCGCCTCCAGCGCCTCCAGCTCCTCACGGCTCTGGAAGGACAGGATCCGCATGTAGGTGGAGATGTCCCGGTCGTCCACGTTCAGCCAGAACTGGTAGAACGCGTACGGCGTGGTCAGCTCCGGGTCGAGCCAGACGGCCCCGCCCTCGGTCTTGCCGAACTTGGTGCCGTCCGCCTTGACCATCAGCGGGGTCGCCAGCGCGTGCACGTGCGCCTCCGGCTCGACCCGGTGGATCAGGTCGAGGCCGGCCGTCAGGTTGCCCCACTGGTCGGAGCCGCCCTGCTGGAGGGTGCACCCGTGGCGCCGGTACAGCTCCAGGAAGTCCATGCCCTGGAGCAGCTGGTAGCTGAACTCGGTGTAGCTGATGCCCTGGTCGGACTCCAGCCGCTTCGCGACCGAGTCCTTCGTCAGCATCTTGTTGACGCGGAAGTGCTTGCCGATGTCCCGCAGGAACTCGATGGCGGACATGCCCGCCGTCCAGTCCAGGTTGTTGACCATGACCGCGGCGTTCTCGCCCTCGAAGGACAGGAACGGCTCGATCTGCGAACGCAGCCGGTTCACCCACTCGGCGATGACCGCGGGGTCGTTCAGGGTGCGCTCGGCGGTCGGGCGCGGGTCACCGATCTGCCCGGTGGCCCCGCCGACCAGCGCCAGCGGCCTGTTGCCGGCCAGCTGGAGCCGGCGCATCGTGAGCACCTGGACCAGGTGGCCGACGTGCAGGGAGGCCGCGGTCGGGTCGTAGCCGCAATAGAAGGTGACGGGACCGTCCGCGAACGCCTTGCGCAGCGCTTCTTCGTCGGTGGACTGGGCGAACAGCCCGCGCCACTTCAGTTCGTCGACGATGTCCGTCACGATCTCTCGACTCCTTCGGAGATGGGAAGTTGCAACACTTAGTTGCAAGAGATCAGTCTAGGCCGGTCAGACGCCCTTGCTCACCGAACTCATGTTGAAGTCCGGGATGCGGACGGGCGGCATCGAGGCCCTCGTGAACCAGTCGCCCCACTCGCGGGGCAGGGTCTTCTCGGTCCGCCCCGCCTCCGTCGCCCGCGACAGCAGGTCCACGGGGGACTCGTTGAACCGGAAGTTGTTGACCTCGCCCACGACCTGGCCGTTCTCCACCAGGTAGACGCCGTCCCGGGTCAGCCCCGTGAGCAGCAGGGTGGCCGGGTCGACCTCGCGGATGTACCAGAGGCAGGTCAGCAGCAGACCCCGCTCGGTGGAGGCCACCATCTCGTCCAGGGACTTCTCCTCGCCCCCGTCCAGGATGAGGTTGCCGAACGCGGGGGAGAGCGGCAGACCGGTCAGCCCGGCGGTGTGCCGGGTCGTGGTCAGCCGGGTCAGCTCGCCGTCCCGGATCCACTCGGTCGCCGGCACCGGCATGCCGTTGTCGAAGACCGAGGCGTCGTCCCCGGAGCTGTGCGCGATCACGAACGGCGCGGACTCCAGGCCCGGCGCGTTCGGGTCGCTGCGCAGGGTCAGCGGCAGCTCGGACAGCTTCTCGCCGATCCGGGTGCCGCCGCCGGGCTTGGAGAAGACCGTCCGGCCCTCCGTCGCGTCCCGGGCCGCCGCCGACCACATCTGGTAGATCAGCAGGTCGGCCACGGCCGTGGGCGGCAGCAGCGTCTCGTACCGTCCGGCGGGCAGGTCGATCTTCCGCTCCGCCCAGCCCAGCCGTACGGCGAGCTCCGCGTCGAGCGCGGTCGGGTCCACGTCCTTGAAGTCGCGGGTGGCGCGGCCGGCCCAGGCCGAGCGCTGCCGGTCCGGTGACTTCGCGTTGAGCTCCAGGGTGCCCTTGGGCTGGTCGTGGCGCAGCCGCAGCCCCGTCGAGGTGCCGACGTACGTCGAGACCATCTCGTGGTTGGCGAAGCCGTACAGCTCCCGGCCGCCCGCACGGGCCCGGGCGAAGGCCTCGCCGAGCGCGGGCGCGAAGTCGGCGAACACCGCGGAGGAGGTCTCGGCCGGCGCGTCGGTGAAGTCCGGCGAGGCCGGGGTCCCGGTCACCAGCGGCTGTGCGTCCTCGGCGGGCCCGGCGCCGCGGGCGGCGGCCTCGGCGGCCCGCACCAGCGGCTCCAGGTCGGCGGCCGTGACGGCGGAGCGCGAGACGACCCCCGAGGCCGTGCCCTCCTTGCCGTCGACGGTGGCGATCACGGTCAGCGTCCGGCCGCGGGTGACGCCGTTCGTGGTCAGCGCGTTGCCCGCCCAGCGCAGGTTGGCGCTCGACTCCTCGTCGGCGATGACGACGCAGCCGTCGGCGCTGGACAGCTCCAGGGCCCGCTCCACGATCTCGTGGGGCTTGCTGCGTCCGTTCGAAAGCGTGCTCATCGGCCGGCCTCCTGCGTGGTGTTCAAGATGTTCACGTCGCGGAACAGCGCGGACGGGCAGCCGTGCGAGACCGCCGCGACCTGTCCCGGCTGGGCCTTGCCGCAGTTGAAGGCGCCGCCCAGGACATAGGTCTGCGGGCCGCCGACCTTCTCCATCGAGCCCCAGAAATCGGTGGTCGTGGCCTGGTAGGCGACATCGCGCAGCTGCCCGGCCAGACGGCCGTTCTCGATGCGGAAGAACCGCTGGCCGGTGAACTGGAAATTGTATCGCTGCATGTCGATCGACCAGGAGCGGTCGCCGACCACGTAGATCCCGCGCTCCACCCCGCCGATCAGGTCCTCGGTGGACAGCCCGCCCGGATCCGGCTGGAGCGACACGTTCGCCATGCGCTGCACGGGCACGTGCCCGGGGGAGTCGGCGTAGGCGCAGCCGTTGGAGCGCCCGAGGCCGGTCAGCTTCGCGATGCGACGGTCCAGCTGGTAGCCGACCAGGGTGCCGTCCTTGACCAGGTCCCAGCTCTGCGCCTCGACGCCCTCGTCGTCGAAGCCGATGGTCGCCAGCCCGTGTTCGGCGGTGCGGTCACCGGTCACGTTCATGATCGGGGAGCCGTACCTGAGCTTGCCGAGCTGGTCGAAGGTGGCGAACGAGGTCCCGGCGTACGCGGCCTCGTAGCCCAACGCCCGGTCGAGCTCGGTGGCGTGGCCGATGGACTCGTGGATGGTGAGCCACAGGTTGGACGGGTCCACGACCAGGTCGTAGCGCCCGGCCTGCACGCTCGGCGCCCGCATCTTCTCGGCGAGCAGGCCGGGGATCTCCTCCAGCTCGGCGTTCCAGTCCCAGCCGGTCCCCGTCAGGTACTCCCAGCCGCGCCCGGCGGGCGGGGCGATGGTGCGCATCGAGTCGAACTCGCCGGTGGAGGCGTTGACGGCGACGGCCGTGAGCTGCGGGTGGATCCGCACGCGCTGCTGCGTGGTCACGGTGCCGGCGGTGTCGGCGTAGAACTTGTTCTCGTGCACGGCGAGCAGCGAGGCGTCCACGTGCGCGACGCCCTCGGCCGCCAGCAGCCGCGAGCTCCAGTCGGCGAGCAGCTCCGCCTTCTCCGCGTCCGGCACCTCGAAGGGGTTCACGTCGTAGGCGGAGATCCAGGTCCGCTCCGCGTGCACCGGTTCCTCCGCCAGTTCCACCCGTTCGTCCGAACCGGCGGCCTTGATCACCTGCGCCGACAGCTTCGCCATGGCCACGGCCTGCGAGGCCACCTTGGCGGCGCCGTCCATGGTCAGGTCCACCCCGGAGGCGAAGCCCCAGCTGCCCCCGTGCACGACGCGGACCGCGTATCCGAGGTCGGTGGTGTCGGACCCGCCGGAGGGTTTGGCGTCCCGCAGCCGCCAGGAGGCGCTGCGGATCCGCTCCAACCGGAAGTCGGCGTGCTCGGAGCCCAGCGCACGGGCCCGGGCGAGCGCCGCGTCGGCGAGCGCCCGCAAGGGCAGCGCGGTGAAGGCCGCGTCGATGGAATGGGGCACGGAAGTCCTCCCGGGGTCGGGGCCGGTCGCCCCGATCATGTCGCGATCGAGGCGCGTGTGCCTACATCTTTCTGTAGGGACTCGACAGAGCCCGTCGCAAGGCCCTGTCGGAGGTCGATTCTCCGTACCGGGGATGGGACCTATAGGTTTTCGGTATTCAGACCGCTATCGAAAGGGTGATCCGTTGAGCCGCTCGGTTCTCGTCACCGGAGGTAACCGGGGCATCGGCCTCGCCATCGCCCGAGCCTTCGCGGAGGCCGGAGACAAGGTCGCGATCACGTACCGGTCGGGTGAGCCGCCGGAGGCGCTCACCTCGCTCGGCGTTCTGGCGGTCCGCTGCGACATCACCGACTCCGAGCAGGTGGAGCAGGCCTACAAGCAGATCGAGGACGCGCACGGCGCGGTCGAGGTGCTCGTGGCCAACGCCGGGATCACCAAGGACACGCTGCTGATGCGCATGTCCGAGGAGGACTTCACGGCGGTCGTCGACACCAACCTCACCGGCACCTTCCGGGTGGTCAAGCGCGCGAACCGGGGCATGCTCCGGGCCAAGAAGGGCCGCGTCGTCCTGATCTCCTCGGTCGTCGGACTCCTCGGCTCGGCCGGTCAGGCCAACTACGCCGCCTCCAAGGCCGCCCTCGTCGGCTTCGCCCGCTCGCTCGCCCGTGAGCTGGGCTCGCGGGGCATCACCTTCAACGTGGTCGCCCCCGGTTTCGTGGACACCGACATGACGAAGGTGCTCACCGACGAGCAGCGCGCGGGCATCGTGGGCCAGGTGCCGCTCGGCCGCTACGCGCAGCCCGAGGAGATCGCCGCGGCCGTGAGCTTCCTGGCGTCCGACGCCGCCTCGTACATCACCGGAGCCGTCATTCCCGTTGACGGCGGATTGGGCATGGGTCACTGATCACCATGAGCGGAATTCTCGACGGCAAGCGCATCCTCATCACCGGGGTGCTGATGGAGTCGTCCATCGCCTTCCACACCGCGAAGCTGGCCCAGGAGCAGGGCGCCGAGGTCATCCTCACCGCCTGGCCGCGCCCGTCGCTGACCGAGCGCATCGCCAAGAAGCTGCCCAAGCCGGTCAAGGTGATCGAGCTCGACGTCACCAACCAGGAGCACCTGGACCGCCTGGAGGGCCTGGTCCGCGAGGAGCTCGGCGGCCTCGACGGAGTCGTCCACTCGATCGGCTTCGCCCCGCAGGACGCCCTCGGCGGCAACTTCCTGAACACCCCGTTCGAGTCGGTCGCGACCGCCATGCACGTCTCGGCGTTCTCGCTGAAGGCGCTGACCATGGCCTGCAAGCCGCTGTTCCCGGCGGAGGGCGCGGCCGTCGTCGGCCTCACCTTCGACGCGCAGTTCGCCTGGCCGCAGTACGACTGGATGGGCCCGGCCAAGGCCGCGCTGGAGGCCACCAGCCGCTACCTCGCCCGTGACCTGGGCAAGGAGAACATCCGCTGCAACCTGGTCTCGGCCGGTCCGATCGGCTCGATGGCCGCCAAGTCCATCCCGGGCTTCGGCGAGCTGGCGGACACCTGGAACCGCCGCTCCATGCTGGAGTGGGACATGAGCGACCCGGAGCCCACCGGCCGCGGCGTCGTGGCCCTGCTGTCGGACTGGTTCCCGAAGACCACCGGCGAGATCGTCCACGTCGACGGCGGTCTGCACGCGATGGGTGCCTGACCGGCTCCCGCACACGTACGGCGGCGGGCGCCGCGCCCCCCGGGGGGGGGGGGGGCGGGGCCGCGCCCGCCCCCCCCCCCCCCCGCGGGGGCGCCCCCCCCCCCCCCCCCGGCCCCCCCCCCCCCCCCCCCGCCGCCGTTTGCCGTACGGGTTCGATCGGATGTCCACGGGCTGATCGGATCTTCCCGAGTCGAAAACCGGGACATATGCCTGCAAACTGACCAGGCCGGGATCTTCCCGGACCTTGCGGGGAGGAGGTGCGGGAGTGCGCGCGAGGCCGAGTGCGGTGGCATCGCTGCTGGTCGCAGCCGTGGTCCTGACCGGCCTCCTGATGCCCGCGGCCCCCGTCCGACCCGGCGGGGACGAACCCGTCGCCGGTCCGGAGGCGCAGGCCGTCGTGAACCTGTCGGACATCGCCGCCGAGCCCCCCGTGCAGCCCGCGCGGCCCCCCGCCCGCGAACTCTTCGGCGCCGACTGCAACACCGAGATCTCGGGCTCGACGGTGACGGCCCGCTGCCACAACGGCTACCCGCAGACCGACCTGGTACGGCTCCACGTCGAATGCGACCGCTGGTGGGACCTGGACGGCGACAGCGCCCCCGTGCCCGTCGGCCCCGCCGGCCGCGTCGAGCTCACCAGCCGCTGCTGGAAGGAGGTCCGCTCAGCCTGGGTCACCCACCAGCGGTCGTGAGGTCCTTCCCGGACTCCCTGCCGAGGCAGACGAACGGATAGCCCGCGGCCTCCGAGGCCGCCGCGTCCCCGTCGCCCCGACGGATCGCCTCGATCAGCCGCGCGTGGTCCACGTGGGCCTCCGGGCGCAGCTCGGTCCCCACGTCCGAGCGCAGCCAGTCGGCCACCAGGTCGCCGAGGTCCGCGTACAGCTCGATCAGCACGTCGTTGTGCGAGGCCGTCACCACGGCCATGTGCAGGCTCACGTCCGCCGCGACGAACACCTCCGCGTCCCCGCTCGCCCACGCCTCCTCGCGCCGCGCCAGCAGCGCGTCCAGCTGTACGAGGTCACGCTCGCTCCGCCGCTCCGCCGCCAGCCGGGCCGCCGAGGACTCCAGCGTCGAGCGCAGCTCCGCGATGTGCCGCGGATCGGCTCCGGCGAAGCGGCGGTGCATCACGCCGGCCAGCTCGCTGGTGGCGATCACGTACGTACCCGAACCCTGGCGGATGTCGAGCAGCCCGTTGTGGGCCAGCGCCCGTACGGCCTCGCGCACGGTGTTGCGCGCGACGCCGAGCAGTTCCACCAACTCCGGCTCGGTGGGGATGCGGGAGCCGACCGGCCACTCGCCGGAGGTGATCTGGTTCCGCAGCTGGGCGATCACCTGGTCGACGAGAGCGGAGCGCCGGGGCGACGTCAGCGGCATGGGGTCCTCTCGGAAAAGCGTGTGTTGTTTACATGCAAGTGACTGGACAACCAATCATCCCATGATTCTATGATGGCGGAATGCTCGACGAAGAAATCCAGTCCCGGCAGGCCGCCGCCACCGTCCCCACCCGGCAGGCACCGGCGCAGCCGGCCTGGCTGGGCCCGCTGCTCGTCGTCGGCATCGTGCTGGCCGCCCTCAACCTGAGGCCCGCCATCACCAGCCTCGGCGCCCTCTTCGAGGAGACCCGCGAGGGCCTCGGAATGAGCGGCACCGTCGCCGGACTCATCACCTCCGTCCCCGCCCTCTGCTTCGCCGTCTTCGGCGTCACCGCACCCCGGCTCTCCCGCCGCTTCGGCCCGGCCACCGTCGTCTGCGCGGCCATGGTCGCCGTCGCCGCCGGCCTGGTGGTCCGCTCCTTCGCGACCGGCGCCGCCGGCTTCCTCGCCGCCAGCGCCCTGTCACTGGCCGGCATAGCCGTGACCAACGTCCTCATCCCGGTCATCGTCAAGCGCTGGTTCCCCGAGAAGGTCGGCACCATGACCGGCCTGTACTCCATGGCCCTGGCCTCCGGCACCTCCCTCGCCGCCGCCGCGACCGTCCCGCTCACCGACGCCCTCGGCGGCAGCTGGCGCACCGGCCTGCTCATCTGGGCCGTCCTCGCGGTGATCGCCGTACTCCCGTGGCTCCCCATCGCCCGCACCGCCCGCCGGGAGCAGCGCACGACCGGGCCCTCCACCGGAACCGCACGGACGGCCGACACCGGCCCCCGCATCGCCCGCAGCCGCACCGCCTGGGCCCTGTCCTGCTACTTCGGCCTCCAGGCCACCGGCGCGTACATCACCATGGGCTGGCTCCCGCAGATCTTCCGCGACGCCGGGGTCTCCGCCTCCACCGCCGGAGTGCTCCTCGCCGTCACCATGGCCGTCGGCGTCCCCCTCTCCTTCGTCATCCCCGGCCTCGCCGGCCGGATGAAGAACCAGGGCGCCATCGCCGCCACCCTCGGCCTCTTCGGCCTCACCGGCTACGTCGGGCTGTACCTCGCCCCCGTCGCCGGAGCCTGGATCTGGGCGCTGCTCATCGGCGTGTCCAACTGCGCCTTCCCCCTCGTCATCACCCTCATCGGGCTGCGCGCCAAATCCCCGGCCGGGGTCGTCAAGCTCTCCGCCTTCTCCCAGAGCGTCGGCTACCTCATGTCCATCCCCGGCCCCCTCCTGATCGGCGCGCTCTACCAGCACACCGGCGGCTGGGACCTGCCGCTCGCCCTGATGGCGGGGATCCTCGTACCGCAGATCGTGCTCGGCGTCCTCGCCGGACGGGACCGCACGATCGAGGACGAATGCGGCATGGCAGACTGACCGGCATGTCGCCCGTACTTGAACCCAACCCGCAGAACGGCCACAAGAAGCTCGGCCTCGTGCTCGGCGCGATGTTCGTCGTGACCGTCGTCATCGCGATCATCGCGACGCTCGCCTCACCCTGAGGTAGGGGTAACCCCACCACCCCTAGGGGGTCAGGGTCAGGGTGAAGTGGGGTGTGCCCCCGATGTGAACGGCTCCCTCGGATCCATAGATTCGAGGACAGAGAGCCAGTCCCGTCCGCACACCCCGCCCGCACACCCACGGAGGCGGCCATGTCGGCCCCCACGCACACCCGTACCCGCCCGTCCGCCCCCGCCTCCCGGTTCGGCGCGGACGCCCGGCTGCACTGGTGGGCGCTGGCCCTGCCCGCCCTCGCCTTCGGACTGCTCCTGCTGCTCCTCGCCGGATCGGGCCAGGCCCAGGCCGCCACCGGCGAGAGCCCGGCGCTGGTACAGGTCGCGCAGCAGCTCCTGCGCGCCGTCGCCTGACCCTTTCAACACCCTGCGCCGCGCCCCCCGTTTCATGCGAAGCTGGGAGTCATGAGCGCCGACACACCCCGCAGGATCGTCCTCCTCCGGCACGCCAAGGCCGACTGGCCCGATGTGTCCGACCACGAACGCCCGCTGGCGGACCGGGGCCGCAAGGACGCGCCGGCCGCCGGTCTGAAGCTCGCCGAAACCGGCATCGCCTTCGACCTGGCCCTCTGCTCCACCGCGGCCCGTACGCGCGAGACGTGGAAGCTCGCCGTCCAGGAGATGCCGCACCGGCCGAAGACCCACTACGAGGAACGGCTCTACGACGCCTCGCTCGGCGAGCTCATCGCCCTGCTGAACGAGACCTCCGACGAGGTGGCCGACCTTCTGGTCATCGGACACAACCCCGGCATGCACGCCCTCGCCGACGCCCTCTCCGGGAGGGCGAAGGACGACACCCTCGCACGGATGACCCGTACGGGATTCCCCACGGCGGCGCTCGCCGTCGTCTCCTTCACCGGTTCGTGGAAGTCCCTGGAACACGGGGTGGGCACGCTGCTCGACTACTGGACCCCGAAGGACCACTGAGTCCCCCGCACACGAACGCGAACGGGCCCCGGCCGCACACTGCGACCGGGGCCCGCTCATTCGTCCCTGCGCGTCACGCCAGGTCGGCGGCCTCGACCTCCTCGCGGGTGATCCCGAGCAGGTACAGCACCGCGTCCAGGAACGGCACGTTCACCGCCGTGTGCGCGGCCTCGCGGACCACCGGCTTCGCGTTGAAGGCCACGCCCAGCCCGGCCGCGTTCAGCATGTCCAGGTCGTTCGCGCCGTCGCCGATGGCCACGGTCTGGGCCAGCGGCACCCCGGCCTCGGCCGCGAACCGGCGCAGCAGCCGGGCCTTGCCCGCCCGGTCCACGATCTCGCCGGTGACCTTGCCGGTGAGCTTCCCGTCCACGATCTCCAAGGTGTTGGCCGAGGCGAAGTCCAGCCCCAGCCGCTCCCGCAGATCGTCCGTCACCTGGGTGAACCCGCCGGAGACCACGCCGACCTGGTAGCCGAGCCGCTTGAGCGTACGGATCAGGGTCCGCGCGCCCGGCGTCAGCTGTACCTCGGCGCGGACCTTGTCGACGACCGACGCGTCCAGACCGGCGAGCAGCGCCACCCGGGCGTGCAGGGACTGCTCGAAGTCCAGCTCGCCGCGCATGGCCCGCTCGGTCACCTCGGCGACCTCGGCCTCGCAGCCGGCGTGCGCGGCGAAGAGCTCGATCACCTCGTCCTGGATCAGCGTCGAGTCCACGTCCATGACGACCAGGCGCTGGGCCCGGCGGTGCAGTCCGGCCGAGACCACGGCCACGTCGACGCCGATCTGCGAGGCGGCGGTGGCCAGCGAGGTGCGCAGCGGCTCGGTCTCGGTGCCGGAGACGGCGAACTCCACCGCCGTCACCGGGTACTTGGCGAGGCGGAAGATGCGGTCGATGTTGCCGCCGGTCGCGGTGATCCGGGAGGCGATGGCGGCGGTGGACTCGGCGGTCAGCGGATGCCCGAGCACGGTGACGTGGGAACGGCCGCTGCCGCGCGGCCGGTTGTCACCGGTACCGGAGAGGATCTCGGCCTGCATCTTCAGCGACTCGGCCCAGCTGTGGACGGTGGCCCGCAGCTCGCCCTCGGCTCCGCCGGTGGGCTTGGTGACGAGGGCGCACAGGACGATGCGGCCACGGGTGACGACCTGCTCGATGTCGACGACGTCGACGGAGTAGGCGGCGAGGGTGTCGAACAGCCCGGCGGTGATCCCGGGACGGTCCTTGCCGAAGATCTTGACGAGGAGGGTGGGGACGTCGGAGGTCTGCGATGCGCTCATGGTGCCCTCACCGTATCTTCCCGCCCCCCACTCCAGGACCCCCGTCCCACCCTACGGGCGCCGGTTTCCCCAGGGGGCGTGACACACGCCCCCTGGGCTCCTGGGGCTGATGTGCCTCCGGCGGCGCCTCAAACGCCGGCGGGGCTGGATTCGGCTGCCGCCGTCCGCCGGGCGCGGACCGAATGGCCCGCAGGACAAGTCCAGCCACGCAGGCATCCAGCCGAGGGCAGATCCAGCCTCGCCGGCGTTTGAGGCGCGGGTCCGGGGCGGGCGGGCGATTTCAGCCCGTCCGGCGTTCGAGGACCGGGGTCCGGGGCGGAGCCCCGGGGAACGGTGGAAGGGCGGGTAGGGGACGGCTCCGCGCAGCGGCACCGCCCTGGCCGGGGTGCCGTCGGGGCCGGGCGCGCGCCGGGGCACCTCCTCGGGCGTCGAACATAGAGCGGCACCGACAAGCGCAGCGGGGTGCGTTCGACGCCCTGCGGGGGCGCCCCACCGCACACCCGACCCCGACGGCGCGGCGGTACGCGAAAGGGCCGGTACGCGGAGCACCGGCGTTCGGCGCCCCACCGCACGCCCGACCCCGCCGGTGCGGGGGTGCCGTACGGGCCGGTGCGCGGAGCACCCGGGTTCGACCCCTCCGGGACTACCCCACACGCCGGCGGCCCTCATCCGCCGGGCGGCGCCGGCGGCGGCGGTGGGGGAGGGGGCGGTGTGAAGGGCGGCCGCCGGGGAGGCCGGGGAGGTCGCGGCGGCCTCGGCGGGAGGGCGGTGACCGTGACGTCCCACGAGCCGTCCGGCCCGGAGTCCCCACCGGACCCGTGCCCCGACCCCGGAGCAGACGGAGGACCGGAGCGGGGGTGCCCGGCGGGGCCGTACGGCCCCGCGGTCGGCCAGGCGGGGGCTCCCGCGGCCGGCGCCCGCCGCCGGCGGGTCGGCAGGGCGCCCACCGCGCCCGCCGCGGCCCCCCACCCGGCCCCCAGCACCAGCGCGAACGCCACCGACCCCCGCAGCTCCGCACCCGCGCCCACCGCGTCCACGCCCAGTACCGCGAGCGACGCATCCGCCGAGAACCCCGTCAGCCCCACCAGCCCCGCCAGCGCCACCCCCGTCACGGCCCCCAGCCGGGCCGCGCACTCCCCGACCCCGCGCCCCGGACTCCGGGCGCCCGCCACCACCCCCGCACAGAGCATCAGCAGCGCCGCCCCCGCGACCAGCAGCCACACCCGACCGTCGTACTCCGCGAGCCGGGCCACCGTCACCGGCTCCCGCGCGCCCGCCCCCACCAGCAGCTCGTCCAGCGGATGCGGCAGCAGCCGGGCCGGCGCCCCCGTGGCCCGACCGTGCAGCGGTACGCCCAGCCCGAGGAGCACCGCCGACCAGGCCCCGTTCGGCGCACCGAGCAGCGCGGCCCCCAGCACCCGTCCGGGGTGATCGTCGCCCGCCGCGGCCCACACCGCCGCCGCCAGCCCGGCAGCCACCGCCACCAGCAGCACCGCCACCACCGCCGAGGCGGCCGGCCGCAGCCGAGCCGCCCCCGCTGGCCCGCGCCGCGAGACCAGCAGCGCCACGCCCAGCACGGCCGCCACCCACACCGCGGCGCCCACCAGGGTCGGCGCGAGCTCCACGGTGAAGCCCACACGGGCCCGGGTCCCGACCAAATCCCCCACGCGGTCCGGGAGCAGCCCGCCGATGTCCCCGAGCCCGGGGACCTCCAATGTCGGCGGAACCTTCACCGGCAGCCGGGGCCCGTCCAGCGTGACCACGTCGTGCCCGGCCCACGCGAGCCCGCCCGCCGTGGCGACGAACAACCCCGAGACCACCACGGCCCGGGCGGCGAGGTCACCGGCCCCGGCGCGCAGCGAGCGCAGGAACACCGCGGCCAGCACCAGCGCCCCCGCCAACGCCGGCCCCAGCGGCATGACGTCCAAGGCGCCTTCCGTGCCCGGCCCGTCGACCCCGAAGACCGACACGTCTCCCGAGGGGATCACCGTTCCGCCGACCGCCAGCACCACCACGGCCGCCGTCATCGCCGCCGCCGAACCACCGAGGGCGTCCGCCCCCGACAGGTGCAGCCCCACCCGCGCCACCACCGCCATCACGATCAGCGACCAGCCCACGGCGGCGACGGCGGACAGCAGCACGTCCCCCCAACGAACGCGACGCACAGCAGGCATACGCGGTTCCCCCGATCCGGGCCGAGCGGGCGAGAAGTCCCCTTCCTCACTCTCCGGGCGAGTTGCGCCCCCGTCAACGGACGGACGTAGACGCCGTATCGTGGCCCCGATTCCACATGTGGCCCCGGGCCTGAAATAGTTCCCCCGGATGTTCGCCATCCCTAGACTCCCTGACGTCAGGGGGATTCTCGGGGGACTTAAGTGGGGCTGGAGTGCCGGAACTCGTACTGGAATTGAATGGAAGGACCTGGACGCTCGATCCGTCCAGGTCGTACTCGCTGGGGCGCGACCCCCAGGGAGACGTGGTGATCGACGACGCCCGGGTGTCGTGGCGGCACGCCACCATCGCCTGGAACGGCCGGGGTTGGGGCATCGAGGACCACGGCAGCACCAATGGCACCTACGTGCACGGTGCGAGGGTCCAGCAGACCGAGCTCGTGCCCGGCACGCCGGTCCACCTGGGCAACGCCACCGACGGCCCGCGGCTGAATCTGAGCGCTGCCGCGGCGCCGCAGCAGGCCGTGCCCCAGCAACACGCGCAGCAGCACCAGCAGGCCTACGCGCAGCAGGCGGCCCCGGCCTACCAGGCCCAGCAGCAGGCCGCGCAGCGGGCTTGGGAACAGCAGCAGCAGGCCCAGCAGCAGTACGCCCAGCCGCAGCAGCAGGCGCAGCAGGGCCACTTCCCGCACCAGCAGGGAGCCGCCGCCGCGCCCGGCCCGGCGCAGGGCGGCGCGCCCGGTTACAGCGACCGCAGCCCGACGACGTTCCACCAGCTGTCGCTGGGCCACGTCATGCGGATCGGCCGTGCGCTGGAGAACGAGCTGGTCGTCTCCGACCTCCAGGTCTCCCGCCACCACGCCGAGTTCCGCTCGAACGGCGGCCGTTTCGAGATCCACGACCTGGGCAGCCACAACGGCACCTACGTCAACGGTCAGCCGCTGGCCAAGTCGAGCAGCGCGCAGATCGGCCCGAACGACATCGTCGGCGTCGGCCACTCGACGTTCCGCATCGTCGGCGACCGCCTCGAGGAGTTCGTCGACACCGGTGCGGTCTCCTTCTCGGCCCGCCACCTCACCGTCACCGTCGACGGCGGCAAGCAGATCCTCAAGGACGTCACGTTCGGCGTCCCGGAGAAGTCGCTGATCGGCGTCATCGGCCCTTCCGGCTCCGGTAAGTCGACCCTGCTCAAGGCGCTGACCGGCTACCGGCCCGCCGACCAGGGTGACGTCCTCTACGACAACCGCAACCTGTACAAGCAGTTCGCGGAGCTCCGCCAGCGCATCGGCCTGGTCCCGCAGGACGACATCCTGCACAAGGAGCTGAAGGTCAGCACGGCCCTCAAGTACGCGGCCAAGCTGCGCTTCCCCGGCGACACCGCCGCCTCCGAACGCGAAGCCCGCATCGACGAGGTGCTGCGCGAGCTCAAGCTCGACATCCACAAGGACAAGAAGATCACCGCGCTCTCCGGTGGTCAGCGCAAGCGCGTGTCCGTGGCCCTGGAGCTGCTCACCAAGCCTTCGCTGATCTTCCTGGACGAGCCGACCTCCGGTCTCGACCCGGGCATGGACCGCGACGTCATGCAGCTGCTGCGCGGCCTCGCCGACGACGGCCGCACGGTCCTCGTCGTCACGCACTCCGTGGCCGAGCTCTCCATCTGCGACAAGCTGCTGGTGATGGCCCCGGGTGGTTCGGTCGCCTACTTCGGCCCGCCGGACGACGCGCTGAACTTCTTCGGCTACAGCACGTGGGCTGACGTCTTCTCGGCGTTCGAGAACTACCGCGACTACGACTGGGCCGGCCGCTGGAAGGGCTCGCAGCACTACCAGCTCTACGCCGCCGACCTCGACGCGGTCGCCCCGCAGTCGGTCGCCATGCCGCCGGTCCAGCAGATGCGCCCGAGCACCCCGCAGGGCTGGGGCTCGCAGCTGTTCACGCTGATGCGCCGCTACGTCTCCGTGATCGCCTCGGACATGGGCTTCCTCGCCCTGATGGTGCTCCTGCCCGCGGTCCTGGGCGTGGTCTCCACGGTGATCCCCGCGAAGTTCGGCCTCGCGCCCCCGGTCGCGCCGTCCCGCTTCAACGGCGACGCCGGCACGATCATGCTGATCCTCGCGGTCGGCATGTGCTTCTCGGGCGCAGCCAACTCGGTCCGTGAGCTGATCAAGGAACGCGTCATCTACGAGCGTGAACGCGCGACCGGTCTCTACCGGTCCGCGTACCTCATGTCGAAGGTGATCGTCCTCGGCGTCATCACGGCCTTCCAGGGCGTGATCATCTGTGCGATCGGCTTCTTCCCGCGCGACCTGCCCACCGAGGGCCTGATCATGCCGCCGGCCGTCGAGATCTGCCTGTCGGTCATCGCGCTCGGCTTCACCTCGATGATGTTCGGCCTGGTGATCTCCTCGCTGGTGAAGACCGCCGAGAAGACCATGCCGCTGCTGGTCATGTTCGCGATCGTCCAGGTCGTGTTCACCGGCATCCTCTTCCAGGTGTACGACTCCCCGGGCCTGGAGCAGTTCGCCTGGCTGATGCCGTCCCGCTGGGCCATCGCCGCCGCCGGCACGACGCTGAACCTCGGCAAGCTCATGCCGCCGTGGGACCAGCAGAACCCGACCAACACCGACCCGCTGTGGGACCACACGATCGGCCAGTGGAGCCTGAACATCACCATCCTGGTGCTCCTCGGCGTCGCCTGCGGCTTCGCGGTCCAGCGTCTGCTGCGCCGCCACGAGCCCGAGGTCATGCGCGCCGGCAAGTAACCCGGCACGGCCGGCACCACGCACGAAACGCCTCAGGGGCGGCATCCGGAATCCGGGTGCCGCCCCTGAGGCGCATGGGGGCTGCCGTGTCAGCGAGGCCTAGTAGGCGCTGTTGACGTTGTCCATCGAGCCGTAGCGGTCGGCCGCGTAGTTGCAGGCGGCGACGATGTTGGCGACCGGGTCGTACAGGTCGAACTTGGTGCCCTTGACGTGGTACGCGTTGAAGGTCGGCTGGATGACCTGCAGCAGGCCCTTCGAGGGGATGCCGTTCTTGGCGTTGATGTCCCAGTTGTTGATGGCCATCGGGTTGCCGCTGGACTCGCGCATGATGTTGCGGTGGATGCCGGCGTAGGTGCCCGGAATGCCCTCGCGCTTCATGATGAAGAGCGCTTCCTTGATCCAGCCGTCCAGGTTGTTCGCGAAGACGGGGGTGCGGGCGGCGGAGCGGCTCGCGGCGGCCTTCTGCTCGCGGTCCTTCTTCGCCGCGGCCTCGGCCGCCGCCTTGGCCTTCGCGTCGGCGTCGGCCTTGGCCTTCGCCGCGGCCTTCGCGTTGGCGTCGGCGATGACCTGCTGTGCGGAGAGGTGGCCGTGCATTGCCTTCGTCTGCGCACCGTCGACGACCTTGGTCCAGGCGACGGGGGCGGCGGCGACCTCGACCTGGGTGTTCTCGGCGGCGTCGGCCGGGACCAGGGAGAAGGCGAGCGCGGCGACGCTGAACGTGGCGACACCGGCGATGGACAGCTTGTGTGCCTTCGTCAGACGACTGTGACCGGGGGTGCGGGAAGCAGACATGGCGGGGCAACCTCTTCGAATAGCGGGGGCCGCAGGAAGGCGCCTTGCGGATCCGGGATCCGCGGCGCCTGGCGACGGGAGCAATTCTTAGCGGCGGCAAAATCCTGTGGCAAAGGTGTGACGTACGATCCCGCTTAGTGGATCAGGGGCGGGCGCTGAGGGTCGATTTCCGGCCCTGACTCCGGCCCTGTCCGCCCTGATGGGACCCGCACTCTTCCACTAGGGAGCTTCGTAAGTGATGTGGGTCCTATGCCGGGGCTCACACCGCCCTTACGCCGTTCTCACCATGCGTTGCTTCAGCAATGCTTTCCGTGACGGTTGTCATCCTTGAGTAGCAGATGGACGTCGCCGAACTCGTGCCAGAGGCAGAGCTGGGCCAGGGCGTGCGCATACCCGAGCCGTACGGCGGCACGCCCCGCGACCGCCTCCAGCATCAAGAGGTGGCTGGCCTCGGGCTCGTGCAGCCCGGTCAGCAGGCCGTCCACCACCCGCACCCCGCGCTCCGGCGTCACCACCAGGTCGGTCCACCCGCCCGCCGCGCGGACCACTCCCCGTGCGTCCGCCGCCGACTCCAGGGCCCGGACCGCGGTGGTCCCCACCGCGATCACCCGCCCGCCCCCCGCCCGCGCGGCGCGCACCAGCGCCGCCGTCGTGGCCGGCACCGCGTACCGCTCCGGGTAGGGCGGCTCGTGCGCCTCCTGCGAGGCCACCCCCGTGTGGAGCGTCAGCGGCGCGAACCGCACCCCCCGGCTCACCAGCCGCGCCACCAGCTCCGCCGTGAAGGGCCGGCCCGCACTCGGCATCTCCGCCGAGCCGGACCCGTCTGCGGCCGGGACCGCGAAGACCGTCTGGTACGCCGACAGCGGCTGGTCCCGCTCCGTGTAGGCGTAGCGGATCGGCCTCCCGTACGTCCGCAGCAGCGGCGGGACCTCCGCGGACGGCCGCGCCCACCACAGCCGGTCCGCCCCGGCGGCGAGCGGCTCCTCCAGTACGAGCCGCTGCCCGCCCGGCAGCTCCACGAGGCCCCCCGCGGGCCCGCCCGCCCGCCTGCGGGTCGTACCCCCGCCGGCCGGCTCCCGCAGCTCCACCGCCCAGCGCCCGTCGTCCCCGCGGGTCGAGAAGTGCACGACCACTTCCTCGCGGCCCAGCCGCCCGTCGACGGCCGCCGCCAGTGTGGTCGACGTGTTCACCACCAGGACGTCCCCGGCCCGCAGCAGCCCCGGCAGCTCCCGGAAGGCGTGCAGCGACACCTCCGCACTGCCCTGCGAGACCAGCAGCCGCACGGAATCCCGCCCGAGCCCCGGCCCCCGCTGCTCGACGGGCACCCGGGCCGACAGCTCCGGCGGAATGTCTGTTATGTGCAATCCCTCCCCTATATGTAGTCCCGCCCCGCTCCCCGCCTTCACCGCACCCCCTCCGCCCCGCCCGCAGAGGCGTCCACGCCGCCCGCCACCCGGCCCGCCGCGAGGCGCTCGGCGAGGCCCTCGGCCGTGTACCGCCCGCTCGGCAGCCACCCGTCCAGCAGCCCCAGCAGCACCGGCGCCACCTCCTCCGGCGCGGGCAGGCCCGCCAGGTCCTCCCCGGGCTCCGCCGCCGCCATCATCCGCGTCCGCATGGAACCCGGATCCGCCCACCACACCCGCAGTCCCGGCTCCTCCACCGCCAGTACGGCCGACATCAGGTCCCCCGCCGCCTTCGTCGCCCCGTACGCCCCCCACGTCGCGTACGGAACGACCGCGGCGTCCGAGCTGATGTTCAGCACGGCCCCGGCCGCCGAGGCCCGCAGCAGCGGCAACCCCTCCTGGAGCAGCCCCAGCGGCCCCACCACGTTCACCTCGAACGCCTCCCGCAGCCCGTCCAGCGCGTGCTCCGCCAGCGGCACCAGCGGCTCCGCCCCCAGCACCCCCGCGTTGTTCACCAGCAGGTCCAGCCCGCCCAGCTCCCGCGCCGCCGCGACCAGCGCCGCCCGGTGCGCCCCCGAGGACACGTCCCCGGGCACCGCCGCCACCCGGCCGCCCCCCTTCTCCAGCTCCGCCGCGGCCGCCTCCAGCGCCCCCGCGCCCCGCGCACTCAGCACCAGGTCCCAACCGCGCGCCGCCAGCTCCCCGGCCAGCGCCCGGCCCAGCCCACGCGAAGCCCCCGTCACCATCGCCACCGACATGACCGCACCCACACCCTTCACACCGACCATCGGATGCCCCCAACCTAGGAAGCCCGCACCCCCCGCCGCGTCGGCCGCGAGCCCCACCCGTACCGGTCCCTTGGACCTACGCCCGAGGCCCGATCCCGCAGGTCACGGTCGTGGGTACGGTGAGCCCATGCACAAAGGTCCCCAGCGCACCGGCTTGTCCGCCGTCAGCACCGCGCTGCTCGCGATGAGCCGCCGCCTGGAGGTCCGCGACGTCCTGCGCACGATCGTCGTGTCCGCCCGCGAGCTCCTGGACGCCGAGTACGCGGCCCTGGGCGTCCCGGACGACCACGGCGGCTTCGCCCAGTTCGTGGTCGACGGCATCAGCCCGGAGCAGTGGCGGGCCATCGGCCCCCTGCCCCGCCAGCACGGCATCCTCGCCTCGATGCTCCACAAGGACGCCCCCGAGCGACTGGCCGACGTCCGCCTGGACCCCCGCTTCGGAGGCTGGCCGTCCGCCCACCCCGAGATGTCCGACTTCCTCGGCCTGCCCGTCCGCGACGGCGAGGAGATCCTCGGCGCCCTCTTCCTCGCCAACAAGAAGGGGCCGGACGGCTTCACCGACGAGGACGAGGAACTCCTCGCCCTCCTCGCCCAGCACGCGGCCATCGCCCTGACCAACGCCCGGCTCTACGAGCGCAGCCGCGAGTTCACCATCGCCGAGGAGCGCTCCCGCCTCGCCCACGAGCTGCACGACGCCGTCAGCCAGAAGCTCTTCTCGCTCCGCCTCACCGCCCAGGCCGCCGCCGCGCTCGTGGACCGCGACCCGGCCCGCGCCAAGGACGAGCTCCAGCAGGTGTCCGCGCTCGCCGCCGAGGCCGCCGACGAACTGCGCGCCGCCGTGACCGAGCTCCGCCCGGCCGCCCTCGACGAGGACGGCCTCGTCGCCACCCTCCGCACCCACGTCCACGTACTCGACCGGGCGCACACCGCGCACGTCACCTTCACCTGCGACGGCGTACGGGCCCTGCCCGCGACCCAGGAGGAAGCACTCCTGCGCGTCGCCCAGGAAGCCCTCCACAACGCCCTGCGCCACTCCGGCGCCGACCGCGTCGACGTCACCCTGACCCGTACCGCCGACGGCGGCGCGGTGCTCAAGGTCCTCGACTCCGGCAAGGGCTTCGACCCGCAGAACGTCCGCCGCGCGGGCCGCCACCTCGGCCTGGTCTCCATGCGGGACCGGGCGAGCGGCGTCGGCGGCCGGCTCACCGTGCACTCGGAGCCCGGCAGGGGCACCACGATCGAGATGGAGGTCCCCGGTGGCTGACGACACCGGCCGCATCCGCATCCTGCTGGTCGACGACCACCAGGTGGTCCGCCGCGGCCTGCGCACCTTCCTGGAGGTACAGGAGGACATCGAGGTGGTCGGCGAGGCCTCCGACGGCGAGGAGGGCATCGCCCGCGCCGAGGAACTCCGCCCCCATGTGATCCTCATGGACGTGAAGATGCCGGGCACCGACGGCATCGAGGCCCTGCGCCGGCTGCGCGCACTCGCCAACCCCGCCCGCGTACTGATCGTCACCAGCTTCACGGAACAGCGGACGGCGATCCCCGCGCTGCGCGCCGGAGCCGCCGGATACGTCTACAAGGACATCGCCCCCGACGCCCTGGCCGACGCGATCCGCTCGGTCCACGCGGGCCACGTGGTCCTCCAACAGGAGGTGGCGGAGGCGCTCCTCTCCCAGGAGGAGCAGAACCCATCCGGTACGGGGCGCCCCGGTTCCCTCACCGACCGCGAACGCGAGGTCCTGGGCCTGATCGCGGACGGCCGCTCCAACCGGGAGATCGCCCGCGCGCTGGTCCTGTCCGAGAAGACGGTGAAGACGCACGTCTCGAACATCCTGATGAAACTGGACCTCGCGGACCGGACCCAGGCGGCGCTCTGGGCCGTCAGGCACGGTCTGGCCGAGTAAATCGGACCAACCGAGATTCATACGGTCGGGTGCATGTAGCCCGGATGGCGCATCCCGATCACGGGCCGGCCGTTCTCCATGACGTGCCGCGACGGCTGGTCGCGGCAGACGTACTGGAGGACGAGAACGTGAAGAACTTCAAGAAGGCCGCTGCAGTCACCATGATCGCGGGCGGCCTCATCGCCGCCGGCGCCGGTGTCTCCTCGGCGCACGGCAGTGCGTCGGCGGAGGGCGAGGCCCTGAACTCGCCCGGCGTGGCCTCCGGGAACCTGCTCCAGGTCCCGGTCCACGTCCCGGTCAACGTCGTGGGCAACTCGGTCACCGCGATCGGCCTGCTGAACGGCGCCTGGGGCAACACGGGCGTCAATTCCTGATGTCCTCCCCGCACTGCTCCGCAGGCTCGGGACCGCTGCGCCGGGCCCATTCCTGACGCACGGCTCGACCGCTCCCCGGGCTTCGCCCCGCTGCGCCGGACTCCGTCCGCCGATGGTGGGTGATAGCCGAACGGCAGCTCGGCGGCGGCGTACCTCGCGGAGCTGAGCACCCTGACCGGCCCCGCTTCCCCTCTCTCCCCGGGAAGCGGGGCCGCAGCCGTTCCCCCGGGCGAATCCAGACCCGCTTCGCATCCAGGCGCCGAGGGGCGGAGTCAGCCCCGCCGGCGTGTGAGGCGCGGGGGCCCGGGGGCAGAGCCCCCGCAGCGGCGCCGCACTCGAAAGCCCGTCGTTCAGCCGCCCGAGGTTCTCAGCGCGGCCGGGCAACACCCAGCCCCGCCGGCGATCGAGGCGCGGGGCCCGGGGGGCGGAGCACCGGGAGCCGGGGGCGCGGCCCCCCGAACCCAGCCCAGCCCGCGCTAGCGACCCCGCTCGCGTTCCTCCACGGCCGAGTTGTACGCCGCCACGAGCGCCCGCCGGGCCACCCGCTCCACCGGCCGCAACGCCTCCGCCCGCGCCGCCATCTCCGACGAGGACACCGCGGCCCCGTGCCCGCTCTCGTACGCCAGCGACACCATCAGGTCCACCCGCTGCGCCAGCGACAGCACCCGCACGGCCCGCGCCGGATACCCGGGAGCCAGGGCCCCGTCCGACGGCCCCGCCTCCGCCCGCGCCCGGTACGCCGACAGCGCGGCCTCCGCGACCGGCCCCGACCCCGCCACGTCCAGCCGCGTCAGCACCACCGTCGCCTCGCGCAGCGCCTCCGCCAGCTCCCGCTCCGCCTCGCCCAGCGAGGGCACGTCCGCCGGCGGCGCCTCCCGTACCGGCAGGCAGTGCCACACCACGGAGACGTGTACGTCACCCGCCGGGCCCGCCTCGGTCACCTCCGGCACCAGGCCCAGCGCGGCGCCCACGCACACCACGGCCTCCTCGGCCTCCAGCGCCCGCGCATTGAACTCCGGCGGCCCGCTCAACCCCAGCGGATGCCCCGGCGCCGGCAGCGCGACCCGCAGCCCGCCCGCCCCCAGCGCCCGCAGCCGGCCGAGCGCCAGCGTGAGCCCCACGGGCTCCGCCTCACCCGGCAGACCCGCCACGCGGTGCACGGCGTCCTCGCCCACGATCGACAACACGGCCTCGTCGGGCGAGACCAGACCGGCCAGCAGTGCGTTCCCCCAGGCGGCCAGCCGCCCTGAACGTGGTTCGAAAAGCATCCCCCCACTCTACGGATCCGCTCCGACGGGGCCCCCGCGCCGGGCCCCGGCCCCGGACCCCTCCCCGAGTGGCGTAGGTTTTCCCCTGGGGCCGCGCCTACAGGCGCGCACAGAACCGTGACTGCAAGGGGTGACAACACGCTCATGAGCGATGTTCTGGAGCTGGTGGACGTATCCGTGGTCCGCGAGGGCCGGGCGCTGGTGGACCAGGTCTCCTGGTCGGTCAAGGAGGGCGAGCGCTGGGTGATCCTCGGCCCGAACGGCGCCGGCAAGACCACGCTGCTGAACCTCGCCTCCAGCTACCTCTTCCCCACCAAGGGCACCGCCACGATCCTCGGCAGCACCCTCGGCAAGCCCGGCAGCGACGTCTTCGAACTGCGCCCCCGCATCGGCGTCGCCGGCATCGCGATGGCCGACAAGCTCCCCAAGCGGCAGACCGTCCTGCAGACCGTCCTGACCGCCGCCTACGGCATGACGGCGACCTGGACGGAGGAGTACGAGGAGGTCGACGAGCTGCGCGCCCGTGCCTTCCTCGACCGCCTCGGCATGACCGACTACCTCGACCGGAAGTTCGGCACCCTCTCCGAGGGCGAGCGCAAGCGCACCCTGATCGCCCGCGCCCTGATGACCGACCCCGAGCTCCTCCTCCTCGACGAGCCCGCCGCCGGGCTGGACCTCGGTGGCCGCGAGGACCTCGTACGCCGTCTGGGCCGCCTCGCCAGCGACCCGCTCGCGCCCTCCATGGTCATGGTCACCCACCACGTCGAGGAGATCGCCCCCGGCTTCACCCACGTCCTGATGATCCGTCAGGGCAAGGTCGTCACCGCGGGTCCCATCGACCTCGAACTGACCTCCCGCAACCTCTCGCTCTGCTTCGGCCTCCCGCTGATCGTCGAGCGCAACGGGAACGACCGCTGGACCGCCCAGGGCCTGCCCCTGCGCTAGCGCGCACCGGCGCCGACGCGAACGCCCCCTGTCCGGACCGCGCTTACCGCGCCTACCATGACCATGTGGACATCGACGCGTGGGTGTGGTGGCTCATCGGCGCGGTCGGACTGGGCATCCCCCTCGTCCTGACCGCGATGCCGGAGTTCGGGATGTTCGCCGTCGGCGCGGTCGCGGCCGCCGTCACGGCGGCCCTCGGCGGGGGAGTGGTGGCCCAGGTCCTCGTCTTCGTGATCGTGTCGGTCGCGCTGATCGCCGTCGTACGGCCGCTCGCCAACCGGCACCGCGACCAGCGGCCCCAACACCGCAGCGGGATCGACGCGTTGAAGGGCCGCAGCGCCGTCGTCCTCGAACGTGTCGACGGCCGGGGCGGCCGGATCAAGCTCGCCGGCGAGGTCTGGTCCGCGCGCACCCTCGACGCGGACACCAGCTTCGAACCGGGCCAGTCGGTCGACGTCGTGGAGATCGACGGGGCGACCGCCGTCGTCATGTGACAAGCAGCCTGCTCGCGGGCCCCGGGTCTGCGAGACTCCGTTCAACGGGGCAGCACAGACAGCCGGAAGGGCACGGGGAGAACCGCATGCAACCGATCATCATCGTCCTGATCATTCTGGTGGTTCTGGTCTTCATCGCACTGGTCAAGACGATCCAGGTGATCCCGCAGGCCAGCGCCGCCATCGTCGAGCGGTTCGGCCGCTATACCCGCACCCTCAACGCGGGGCTCAACATAGTCGTGCCGTTCATCGACTCGATCCGCAACCGGATCGACCTCCGCGAGCAGGTCGTCCCCTTCCCGCCGCAGCCGGTGATCACCCAGGACAACCTGGTCGTCAACATCGACACCGTCATCTACTACCAGGTGACCGACGCGCGGGCCGCCACGTACGAAGTGGCCAGCTACATCCAGGCGATCGAGCAGCTCACCGTCACCACCCTGCGCAACATCATCGGTGGCATGGACCTGGAGCGGACCCTCACCTCCCGCGAGGAGATCAACGCGGCCCTGCGAGGGGTCCTCGACGAGGCCACCGGCAAGTGGGGCATCCGCGTCAACCGCGTCGAGCTGAAGGCGATCGAGCCGCCGACCTCCATCCAGGACTCGATGGAGAAGCAGATGCGCGCCGACCGCGACAAGCGCGCCGCGATCCTCCAGGCCGAAGGTGTCCGGCAGTCGGAGATCCTGCGCGCCGAGGGTGAGAAGCAGTCCTCCATCCTGCGTGCCGAGGGTGAGGCCAAGGCCGCGGCGCTGAAGGCCGAGGGCGAGGCGCAGGCCATCCGTACGGTCTTCGAGTCCATCCACGCCGGTGACGCCGACCAGAAGCTCCTCGCCTACCAGTACCTCCAGATGCTCCCGAAGATCGCCGAGGGCGACGCCAACAAGCTCTGGATCGTGCCCAGCGAGATCGGCGACGCCCTCAAGGGCCTCTCCGGCGCCATGGGCAACTTCGGCCCCATGGGCGGCGGTACGGGCTTCAACCCGCAGGGCTCCGGCAAGGACGGCGCCGCCACGGAGGGCGGCGGCATCGGCGCCCAGCGCCGCGAGCAGCCCCCCATCGACTAGCGGGACCGAGCGGAGTTCCCGGGGGCGGGGATCGCCTGCCCCCGGACACCCCCGGCCGGGTTCGCTCAGGCATGATCAGTGAGGCCCCTCGACCTTCATGGCGGGGAGGCGACTCACTCATGCAAAGGGGACGACCCCGCCCATGTCCATCTGGGAAGCACTCGCGGTCTTCGCCGCCGGCATCGGTGCCGGCACGATCAACACCATCGTCGGTTCCGGCACCCTGATCACCTTCCCGGTGCTGCTGGCCACCGGCCTGCCACCGGTCACCGCCAACGTGTCCAACACCCTCGGCCTGGTGCCCGGTTCCATCAGCGGGGCCATCGGCTACCGCAAGGAACTCCAGGGACAGCGCTCCCGCATCCTGCGGCTCGGCGCCGTGTCCCTCGTCGGCGGTCTCGCCGGAGCGGTCCTGCTCCTGACCCTGCCGTCCGACTCCTTCGACACGATCGTGCCCGTCCTCATCGGACTGGCCCTCGTGCTCGTCGTCTTCCAACCCCGCCTCGCCGCCTACCTGCGACGCCGGCAGGAGACCACCGGAGGCGATCCGGGCCACCCCGACGGCGGCCCCGCGCTCCTCGGCGGAATGCTGCTCGCCAGTGCGTACGGAGGCTACTTCGGGGCCGCCCAAGGCGTCCTCTACCTCGGCCTGATGGGCCTGCTGCTCCACGAGGACATGCAGCGGATCAACGCCGTAAAGAACGTCATCGCCGCGCTGGTCAACGGAATCGCGGCCGTCGTCTTCCTCTTCGTCGCGGAGTTCGACTGGACGGCCGTCCTGCTCATCGCCGTCGGCTCCACCATCGGCGGCCAGATCGGCGCCAAGGTCGGCCGCCGCCTCTCGCCGACCGTCCTGCGCGCGGTCATCGTGACCGTCGGCATCCTCGCGATCGTCCAACTGCTGATCCGCTGAGTGACGTAGATCCTCTACGTCACTCAGCGGACCGGGGCATCAGGCGGAACGCTCGAGCCACTCCGGCAGCACGTCCCGCCCGTTGACCCCCAGGGCCAGCAGCATGGCGTCCGCCGGAGACGGTACGAAGGGCTTCCGGAGGAGCGGCATCCCCGCCTCCTCCGGAGTCCGCGCCGCTTTGCGGTGGTTGTCCTCGGCGCACGAGGCCACCGTGTTCAGCCAGGTGTCCCCGCCCCCCTGGGCCCGCGGAAGCACGTGGTCCACGGTCGTCGCGCGCTTCCCGCAGTACGCGCACCGGTGTTGGTCCCGGACCAACACCCCCCTCCGTGACCAGGGAGCATGTCTTCGGAAGGGCACCCGTACGTACCTGCAGAGCCTGATCACCCGGGGCATCGGAAGGTCCATGGTGGCACCGCGCACACGCAGATCGGGGTGCGACTGTTCGACGACGGCCTTGTCCTGGAGCACCAGAACAACGG
Source organism: Streptomyces sp. NPDC001717 (assembly GCF_042892775.1). Taxonomy (NCBI): domain Bacteria; kingdom Bacillati; phylum Actinomycetota; class Actinomycetes; order Kitasatosporales; family Streptomycetaceae; genus Streptomyces; species Streptomyces sp. NPDC001717. The sequence continues at coordinate 362,707 of NZ_JBIAUK010000005.1, forward strand.
CTCGGTTCAACGTCACCGTCGACAGCGGCTCGAAGCTCGCATTCAGCACCAGCGTGTCCCGCATCTCGCCCACCTCCCGTGTGCAGGCCCGCGACCACCCTGGCGGCAGGGCCCGCAACCACTCTGGCCGCGCGCGCCACGCGGGACAACGCAATAAAAATGCCCGGTCCTGGCCTTCTTTAGACCAGGACCGGGCAAACACCGGGAGAACGATCAACGCTTGGGCGACTCGTACTCCGCGATCAGTTGCGCACGCCCGATGGCGTGGAAGCGGAGGTGGAACCCGACCACCGCCGGCGAGGAGTCCTCGTCCGGACCCAGCTCCTCCTGGTCCACCGCGTACACCGTGAACACGTACCGGTGCCGCTCCCCGCGCGGCGGAGCCGCCCCGCCGAAGTCGCGCGTGCCGTAGTCGTTGCGCACGTGCACCGCACCCTCCGGCAGCCCCGCGAAGTCCCCGCTGCCCGCACCCGCGGGCAGGGAGGTCACCGAGGCCGGGATGTCGAAGAGCACCCAGTGCCAGAACCCGCTGCCCGTCGGCGCGTCCGGGTCGAAGCACGTCACCGCGAAGCTCTTCGTCCCCTCGGGGAAGCCCTCCCAGCGCAGCTCCGGCGAGAGGTTCTTGCCCGTGAGGACCTGCGCCGCGTGCAGATCGGCTCCGTGGGAGACGTCCTCACTGGTGACGCTGAACGACGCCACCTCGGGGTGGAAATCGTGCGGAAGGGGCGCCCTGTTCGGCTGGGCCACAGCTGTACCTCCTGAGGGGAAAACGCGTGCGGGCGTACGCGTCCGAGCCTAGAACCAGTTGCGCTGCGAACCGACCGAGGCGATCCACTGGTTCAGGTATGCCGCCCAGTCGGTCCCCTGGTACGACTGCAGCCCCACCTGGAAGCAGCGGTAGGTGTCACTGCCCTCGCTGAACAGACCCGGCTTCTTGTCCATCTCCAGCACGACGTCCATCTCGTGCGCGTCCGAGACGAAGGTCAGCTCGACCTGGTTCAGCCCCCGGTACTGCGACGGCGGCAGGAACTCGATCTCCTGGTAGAAGGGCAGCGTCTGCCGCGTCCCGCGGATGTGCCCGCGCTCCATGTCCGCGCTGCGGAAGGAGAAGCCCAGCTGCCGGAACGCGTCGAGGATCGCCTGCTGCGCCGGCACCGGGTGCACGTTGATCGGGTCGAGGTCGCCGGCGTCCACCGCACGCGCGATCTCCAGCTCGGTGCTCACCCCGATGTTCATCCCGTGCAGGTGCTGACCCCCGAAGTGGGTGATCGGCGTCTCCCAGGGGATCTCCAGCCCGAAGGGCACCACGTGCACGGCACCGGGCTGCACCTGGAAGGCACCACCGAGACGCTGCTTGGTGAAGACGATGTCCTGCTTGTACTCCTGGTCGCCGCCCTCCACCTCCACGCGCGCCTGGAGTCCGACCGACAGTCCCTCGATCTGCTGCTCCACGGACCCGCCCTGGATCCGCACCTCGCCCTGGACGATCCCGCCCGGCACGACGTTCGGCTCGGTGATGATCGTGTCCACCGAAGCACCGCCGGCACCCAGGCTCGCGAACAGCTTCCTGAACCCCATGATCGAACTCCCCTTGAAGGCACTGTGTGTATAGGTGTGGCGACTACGCCGCGACTACCTCTTACAAACGCGGAACCTTAGGCCCCGGTTGCAGGAGCGCGCGTGCCACTACGCTCGACCGGATGAGCGCGCGACCCGACCGTACGCCCCTGGCCCGGTCCTTCTTCGACCGCCCGGTCCTCTCGGTGGCCCCCGACCTCCTGGGCCGCACCCTCGTACGGCGCACCCCGGACGGCCCCATCGAACTGCGCATCACGGAGGTGGAGGCGTACGAGGGGGAGTCCGACCCCGGATCCCACGCCTACCGGGGCCGCACCGCGCGCAACGCATCGATGTTCGGACCGCCCGGACACGCGTACGTCTACTTCATCTACGGCATGTGGTTCAGCCTCAACCTCGTGTGCGGCCCACAGGACCACGCGAGCGGGGTACTGATCCGGGCGGGCGAGATCACGCAGGGCGCCGAGCTCGCCGCCAAACGTCGAGTTTCAGCCAGATACCCGAGGGAACTGGCCAAAGGCCCGGCCCGCCTGGCCACGGCCCTGGACGTGGACCGCTCCCTCGACGGCACGGACCTCTGCGCGGGCCCCGAGTCCCCGCTGTCCCTCCTCGCCGGCACCCCCACCTCACCCGACCTGGTGAGCAGCGGCCCGCGCACGGGGGTGGGCGGAGCCGGCGCGGCTCACCCGTACCGGTTCTGGATCACCCACGACCCGACGGTGAGCCCGTACCGACCCCACGCGCCACGCCGCCGCTCAACTTGACTCGCCCCTTGCGGACGCCTAACGTAGCCCGAGCCGCTTGAATGGGGCACTGCCATCAGCAGACCCCCGGAGCGGCCAAACCACTACCTACGACTTACCCCTGGCGGGGTCCTATTCGGCATGCCCGAATTCCCGGCCGGCAGCTCGATTATGAGGTGCAAGGGAAAAGCGCTAACGTAGCGGAGCGCCGAAAGGCACAGACCCCCAACGGTCACCGAATTCAAATCCAAGCCGGAAACGGCGCGGAAATGATCTGGTAGAGTTGGAAACGCAAGACAGCAGAACAGAAGCCCGGAGGAAAGCCCGAGAGGGTGAGTACAAAGGAAGCGTCCGTTCCTTGAGAACTCAACAGCGTGCCAAAAATCAACGCCAGAAGTTGATACCCCGTCCACTTCGGTGGAT